>NZ_DATCTF010000015.1 GCF_036568125.1 Magnetovibrio sp. | reverse complement strand
GATCACCGCGCTGCCGCTGTAGAGCAGGTCGATGGACAGGCCACTGGCAACGGCGCTGTAATCGGCCGTGTCGGTGCCGTCGCCGCCGTCAACCTGGTCGGCAGCCGTATCGCACATCATGGTGTCGTCGCCCGCACCGCCACTCATGACGTCGTTGCCCGCACCGCCGTTCAACGTGTTGTTGCCCGCGTTACCGGTGATGACGTTGTTCAATGTGTTGCCAGTGCCGTTCACGGCAGCACTGCCGGTGAGGGTGAGGTTTTCGAGGTTGGTACCCAACGTGTAGGCCAGCGCAGTCTGCACTTCGTCGGTGCCCTCGGATGCGTTCTCGCTCACGACGTCGGATGCCGAATCCACCACGTAAACATCGTCGCCCGCGCCGCCGCGCAACGTGTCGGCCCCCGCGCCGCCATCAAGAACGTTGTTGCTTGCATTGCCGGTAAGGGTGTTGGCGAGACTGTTGCCGGTGGCGTTGATCGCACTCGTGCCGGTCAGGGTAAGGTATTCCAAATTTGTCGCGAGGGTATACGAGACTGAGCTTTGTACCGTATCGATACCAGCGCTGTCGGTAATGGTGTCGCCGACATTGTCGACAATATAGGTGTCGTTGCCGGCCCCGCCGTTCATCGTGTCGCTGCCTGCGCCGCCGTCAAGGATGTTGTTATTTGCATTGCCGGTCAGTGTATTGGCGGACGCATTGCCAGTGGCGTTGATCGCCGCGCTGCCGGTGAGGGTCAAATGTTCCAGTGTCGACGACAGTGTATAGCTGATCGAGCTTTCCACCGTGTCGGTGCCAGCGCTGTCGGTGATGGTGTCGCCGACATTGTCGACAATATAGGTATCGTTGCCGGCCCCGCCGTTCATGGCATCACTGCCTGCACCGCCATTGAGAATATTGTTGAGGGCATTGCCGATCAGCGTGTCGTTGCCGCTGCCACCGGTTGCGTTTTCGATGCTGGCCCCGAAGGCGATAGAGATATTGTTCAGCGCAGCCCCACCGCCTTGCTTGACGCCGATGGAACTGAAGCTGCCTGCATTGAGATTGATGGTCGCAGCCAAGGTTTGGTCGGCGGCGCTGAGGGTATCGCTGCCGCCGGCGTCCCAAATGGTTCTGACCACGACGGCAGATGCGCTGTTGTTGTAGGACATGGACGTGATCGTATAGGCATCATTGCCTGTACGCGTGGTCATGTTCGCGCCATATAAATACTGCAGCGTCAAGACGTCATAGAGCTGAGGCGTATAAGGATAATACGTTCCATATGCACTGTAATCCGTATAGGACATGAGCGAGTATTGCGTAGAATCCTGCGCCGTCGGCAATGTCGTGCCCTGAAAAGTGTGCTTCAGGCCCAAGGCATGACCAAGTTCGTGCGCGACAACGTGTGCAGAATACGATCCTGGAACTGAGGAATTGTACGAAGGCTCGATCCAAATATCACCGTGCATCGGCAGTGCCGTTACCGAAGAACCGACGGTGTAGGCGTGTGCATAAGTCCAACCACTGGCACCGCTGCCGATGAGGTTGTTGCTAAACGCAATGCGAATATCGCCGACGACGGATGCATTGTCGGCTACTTCGGTCAAATTGACGTTTGCGATTTCGTTGTACAGATTTGCGAGCGTGCGAAATGCGGCTTTTTGGGTCGCATTGAAGTACGTCATCGAATACGGTTCGGACCCTGACGTGCCGTAACTGTATGAGGCCGTATCCCAGTAACTTGTGCCGCTGCTGCCCGGAAAGCTGTAGGTCACCGTCGTTCCGGTGCCGATCGCGCCGCCCCACTTCGTATTGATCGATCCCCCTGCATAGGTCAGAGCGTCAATCGCACTGTTCCCACTACCGTTGATGGGGACGGATGTCAGAGATCCACTGGAATTTGGTGTGGAGGCCATGTGTCCTCGGCAAGCATAGTGAGAATTGCGGGTAACAATATAAAGCTTATAGAGGTTTTACGCCGACGATGTAATTTTATTCAAGCGAAATCCATATCGCCCCAAGGCGTATAGACCAGACCTTATTGCTATGTAGTCCGGTTTCTATAAGAGGCTTTGAACGCTTTAATCGCCCTGTGGTGACGACCATAGCGTAGGGCGACGCAACAGGGTGTGGCAAGAGGGCTGGGTGGCGCGGGCAATCGGAGCCATAAACGCCTATGGCACAGTTTCGGCGCAGTCGGCCTAAACAGAGCAGAGCAAGTTCGGTGTAAATCATTGGGGAGAATGGTGCCGCCGGACAGAATTGAACTGTCGACCTCACCCTTACCAAGGCACAGTTTCAATTCTAATTAGTAGTAAAATCAATGCGTTGTTTGGGCGCTGTTGTTGCTTTATCCGAATAACGGGGATTAAAAGGGACAGAATCGGACTGGTCATGGCACAGTTTTGGCACAGGCAGAACGTTCCCCGTAGTTGGATAACTCCAAACGGCGCGTTACTTTGTTGGAGTTTCAGACGCCTTAAAGCGACAAAATGTATTTGAGGTTCCAGACGGCGAGGAAGTCGCAAAGGATAAGTGTTTGTGGAAACGACAAAGTAGAAATCTGTGAACTGTGCATCAAACGCTCGATGCATGCCGAGGCAGTTTAGGTTTGGGGCACTTAGGCAGCTACTGTCAGTGACGAGAGGATGCCTGCAAAAAAGCTAATAGCAAAGTCTTTCATCCAGTCAGTTTTCATGTTTCCCTTTCCTTTCCCTGACATTTGGTCAGCGTATGTGATAACCAAAAAAGCGAGTGTGCAAAAGGGAACGAGTCCTACTGAATTCAAGCTCGTCAAAACAGCGCTTACCCAGCATGGAAGCTGCCTAAGTGCCTCATTAATGTGTATAGCATAACTCTCGCATTCACTCAATGCGGGCATATTCCCAGGGTGTAATTGCTCTTCTATGATGCTGCATAGCTGGCCGTGATAAAGTCGGACATCTTCTCGATATCTTTCTTCGTTTTGATGGTGATTTCCAAATCGCCCGTCCCAAAATGTCCGATTTGGCGAACGTCACGCATCATGTCTGCATTTAGTTCGATAGAATCTGGGTCGAGGTTCAAGTAGACCCGTATCACTCGCTTCTGATTGTAGATCTGCACGGAGGCGAAATTTCGGTTCCGGCGGAATGCCATGTAGTGCTTTTGCGGATGAACGGTTACGTCGTCCCCCAATGCCTTCAGCACGCCCGCAAGTTCGTCGTAAACGGCACGTAACTCTTTTGGCGCGGCTTCGATTTTGTCTTCGACCGTGATTACCGGCTTGACGATCCTGACTTTCGCTCCTCCGCCCCGGCCAGGAACAGCCTCTTCCAATTCTTCCGCAAGCTTTGGCAAAACAAGTAAGCGATGGATAAGGCCCTCAACCGTATCAAGGATTACCTTAAGCTGTTCTTTGGAAGGAGCCCAACCGCGATGGGCTGCGGCATTTCCGGCATCAACAACGGGGTGGAGAATGTCCCGCTCGTGAGGGGACAACATGCCGGTATCTTGTAATGCTTGTAGCCCCTTCTGGAAATTGCTCTTATCGCCAACAGTCAGCACAATCAGGCGGTCGATCAATGTGCGAGAGCCGAAAGTCGCGAGATAGTGCGAGCCCGTTTGAAGTGATTTGTAGATTTCCGCCGAAATTTCGCGAAGCGTGTCGTCGGGAAGGTCGTCAAACCAGGGTGGCGGGCTTCGATAGCTAACGGGCGGGTAAATAGTCTCGTCCCATATTTCGACAGGTACGTGCTCCTCAGTCAAAGGGTCGTAACGGAAATCGATATCCTCTGAAAATTGCGTCTTCTTCACTAAAGCTAGATGTTCACAGCCGCAGCATTCAATGATCAGAAGTCGTTGGCAGAAACTAACCATTGCATGGTCATCGCTATCAATTTTTGAATATTCCGCTCGGACAAAGTGCTTTGTTCTTTGTCCGCAGTCATTGCAGAAAAACTTCTCGATTTTTGACTGTTCTGTTTTATCTGTCATCGAACGTTCCTACGATATCCAACAGTTTCTGCTTCACGCGTTCGATGATGCTTTTCCGTTCCCGAACTTTGGGCTTTTCTATGAGGGCCGAAACGATGGTTTCCCGAAGCGGTGCACGTTGGGTGAAGTGATATTCGTTGATGATTTCGGAGATGACGTCAAGGTTTAAGCCTTCATCATTGCATAGGGCTTGAATTGTGCGTTCCCGCTCCACCGTCCAAAATTCGTCGAACGCTCCCTCCACCTCGTCGGCGGATTGAATCTTGGGCAGATTATTATTGATGAATTTTTCGATCAGTTCGCGCTTGCTGCGAAGCTGCGGTTCAGACCCCAGAAAATCGAGAATGGATTTGCGCCGTTGATCGGCAGATGCCTTTTCGTCGGGATCGTCCGAGGCTTCCGCTTCCTTTAGTTTTGCCAATAGCGCAAGGATATAGGCGACATTGATTTCATCGCGGCGGATCAATTCCAGTTCGAAATCCACCTCTTTCAGAATCGAGGATTTTTCTTCCTGTTCCGGCTTGGCGCGAGTTTGGTCGTACAGGTCTAAATACTTACTGCGGAAATCGTTGAACGTTTGTTCGTCCATAAACAAATCGGACCATGTGAATTGGGAAAAGCTGGTAAGGACATTTAAGGTCCGCATGAGCCGACGGAACGCCTTGATGAAGGCAAGCTGCTCGTTCTCATCCTTGAGGGTATCGACGGCTTTGGGGGCTGGTGCGATTTGCAGGAGTTCCTTCACACCCTCATTGAATTGATCGACATAGACCTCATAGGGTTCGATCAGAATTTCTTCGCTGGCGTTTTTGTCGGAAAACAGGGCAATCGCTTCGTCTGTGTTGGCCTTGAGATTGCGGAAACAGACGATATTCCCCTGGCTCTTAACGTCATTCAGAATCCGGTTCGTGCGTGAATAGGCTTGAATAAGGCCGTGATATCGCAAGTTCTTATCAACGTAGAGCGTATTGACCTTCTTCGCATCAAAGCCGGTCAGGTACATATTGACGACGAGTAGAACGTCAACGCGGTCTTTGTCCTGAAAACCTTCCTTGTCGCGTTCTTTGACGCGCTTGGCGATATCCTTGTAGTAGTTGTAGAAACCGTCGTTCGATTTCGTGCTGAAATTCGTTCCGTACTGCCTGTTGTAATCGGCAATGAACTCGTCGAGCATTTCACGACTGTGCCTGTTTTCCGGCGCGCTACTGGTGATATTGAAATCAGGGTCGCCAATAAGGCCGTCCGCATCCTTGTCATCTTCGTTCGCCGCGAAGGTGAAAATCGCCGCAATGCGAAGGTCATGGAGCCCGGCTTCACGCTTCGCTTTGAATTGTTCGTAGTATTGGATGAGCATATCGACGCTGCCCACCGCCATCATGGCGGTGAAGTCTTTGCTGTGAGTCTTTCGTCCATGATTGGCGATGACCCAATCGACAATGCCTTCCGTCCGGTCAGGGTTTTCGAAAAATTCCTTCGTGTCGATCCCGGCGACTTTCTCGTCGATCAGGCTACCGTCTTTCCGCCGGAGCTTCCCCCAATACTCGACGGAGAATTTCAGAACGTTCTGGTCGCGGATAGCATCGGTGATGACGTATTGATGTAGCTGTTCGCCGAACAAGTCTTTCGTGGTGCGCATGCCCAAAGCGTTCCGTGCCGCATTGTCGGCAAAGATCGGCGTGCCGGTGAAACCGAACATTTGGGCATGGCTGAAATACTCGGTAATGCGCTTGTGCGTTTCGCCAAATTGCGAGCGATGGCATTCGTCGAAGATGAAGACGATACGCTCATCCTTGAGGGCCTGCATGGTCTCGTCATAGCGGTCGTTGTTGACGGCGTTATTAAGCTTCTGGATCGTCGTGACGATTAGCTTGGTTCCCGTATTCCCAAACTGCTTGACGAGTTCGCGGGTATTGTTCGTTCCGTCAACGCTTCCCTTGGCGAAATGATTGAATTCCCGCGTGGTCTGGTAGTCCAGGTCAGCGCGATCCACCACGAAGACAACCTTCGTCACCTTAGGGAAGCTTGTCAAAATCTGTGCGGCCTTGAAGCTGGTGAGCGTCTTGCCCGAACCCGTCGTGTGCCAGATATAGCCGTTCTTTCGGCTGGCCTTAACCTGTTCGACGATGCGCTCAACCGCGTAGTACTGATAGGGCCGCAGCACCATCAAAATGCGGTCGGCCTCCTGCAACACGATATAGCGGCAAATCATCTTGGAGACGTGGCATTTCTCCAAAAAATCGTCGGTAAATTCATCCAGATGTGTAACAAGTTTGTTGTCCGTCTTCGCCCAAAAGAACGTCTGCTTGAAGTGCTGCTTCCGCTGGTTGGCGTAGTACTTCGTGTTGACGCCGTTAGAGATGACGAATATCTGCACGTAGTTGAATAGACCACGCGCCGACCAGAAGGAATGCCGCTGATAGCGATTGATCTGATTGAACGCTTCTTTCATTTCTATGCCACGGCGCTTGAGTTCGATCTGAACAAGCGGCAAGCCATTTATGAGAAGCGTTACGTCGTAGCGGTTTTTGTACGTACCTTCCTGGGTAATTTGGTGCGTGACCTGATATTCGTTACGGCACCATTCATCCATGTTGATGAACTGAATGTAAGCCGTCGAACCGTCGTCACGGGTTAGAGCAAAACGATCCCGCAACGTTTTGGCACGGTCGAAGACATTGCCCTTATCGAGGTGATTGAGGACCTTTTCGAATTCACCATCGGTAAACGGGTTATCGCCTAAAGCTGCTTCGTTGTGCTTGGATAGCTGCGTGCGAAGATTCGTCAACAATTCTTCGCTATCGCGGATGGTCACTGTGTCGTAACCAAGGCCGCTGAGCCGTTTAACAAGGTTCTTTTCGAGTTCCGCTTCGGACTGCGTCATGCTTCTTCCCCTAGGTTTTCACGGAACTCCTCAAGCTGAATTATATAGTCTTCATAGTACAGTTCGTATAAGGCGTTGCTGTAGATCAACCGACCTTCCGGCAACGGGTATTTCCCATCCAGCCAATCATTGAAATCCGTATTGTCGTCGTAGGGGATGATAGGCAGGTCTGGTTCCTGCTCCATGATTTCAATGGATTTGGCTTCGGCCTGCTTAGGTTGTGGTGCAAGGCCGTAAAAAGCATCGAGCAAGTAACAAATCACGTTTCCTGTCATCGACAGGCAGAGCGAAGATAAACGGTCATTGCTTGCAGTTGCCTTTGGAACGGCCTTTCCGTGGGATATGTCCCCGCGCTCATTACGAAGCGTCGCCAGCGCATATGCCAACGAAGAACACCGGGAGACGAAATCATCTTCGATTACATTGTCTTCTTGTTTGAGCAGTCGTGCCGCCTGTTTGATGAGGGGGCCGACCTCTTTTTTGTCTAGTTCCTTACGCTCAGAGGTCGTGTCGAGCCGTTCAATGATCGACTTCGAAATTCCTTCGAGCAGGGATTTGCAGGTTTCTATACAGATATCCGGTTGGCTCGACAGGTTCATTTCCGCCTTCTTCATGATGCTGAGATAGTAGCGGAATTCGGGATATTTCCCGGCGTTGCTGACGATGAGTTCGGTGGCTTGCTGCATATTCGGCCTCACACGAACATCTGCTGTAAGAGGCCTTTTTTATAGGTCTCAGTATGGTTAGCTTGTCCGGCTACAGCATCAATTTTGGCATCAATAGCGGAGAGAAAGTCTGCAATTTTCCGCTGCTCATCAGGATGAGGAAAACATAGTTTCAATTTCAAAAAACTGGACTTTGAAATGTTGTATCTAGTTATGCCCTGAGCTAGTGGAAATATTAGTGCGCGGTATTTGTTGCTCCGAAATAGATATCGAGAGAACTCGGGAATCAGATCGTCAATTTTATTTGGCCTAAATCCAAATGAAAAACTATTTAGATATGTTTTCGGGATTTCAGTGCAGACTGCTGATGCATATCCGACTTCATCTGGCGTTTCCGATGAAGCTGTAAAAAGTACGTCACCAACTCGAACCTCATTTTGATTTTCATTTTTTCCAACTCTTACGAGGCCGCAATCATCAGGCTGTACATATGAAGATCTAAAAATTTGCGTGTATGTAACAAACGGAAATCCATCACCAAAATCATTGGCGCTTTTGCCGTTCAGTCCTCCATATGTTTTTCCAATTTTGCCTAGTTCTCTCTCTTCCCACATTGGGAAGTTCTTACCGTCTTTGCGTTTAAAGCGGATCTCCTGTGAGAAAATCTGCTGCATGACCCCCCGCTTGTAGTCCTCCAATAGGCTGCGTTTTCTACGCAACGCAGAAAGCCGGTGATCTACCGAAGACAAAAAGTCTATTATTTGCTGTTGTTCCTCACCTACAGGAATGTCAATTTCCCAATTAAACCAATCCGCAAGTTTGAAGATCATCTTTTCGACATGAACCCCAATACTTGAGTGAAAGCACGTTTCCTGAAAGTAAATCGAATGAGATAGATAATTCAGAAACCTAATGTCGATGTTGGAGCGGCACCTTAGGACTGCATATTCATTTGATACAATTGAACCAGCAAGTTCTGGTGGAACGACAGCACATGCACCGTGAACGATTTGTCGTTTGGAAATCAGGAAATCATTCGCCTCAACGCGAAACTGTGTTTTCACGGCGATATCACGCCCAAGCAAGGTTTCCCGTTTAACCGCACCTCCACGGGAGCGTTTTACAGTAATCAAATCATACTCAGTTTGGTCATCCATTTGAACCGGCCGGAGAGCCTCTTCAAACAAGTCTCCAATGTGAAACCGCTGCCAACCAGGTCGAAGAGGCCCCAATGTAGGGATTCCATGTTTGACTGAGTCTGGATAGATTTTGTGGCGTACAGACATTAGATAGGAGCCTTGATGCCAAGTTCAGCACAAAACTTGGCTATGGTCTCGTCGTTTTCCGTTAATAACGGTTCCAGCGCCGTCAACTCACGGGTCACTGCGTCGAGGTCAACCGGTTCATCCGGCTCAAATGCATCCACATAGCGTGGGATGTTGAGATTAAATTCATTCTCCTTGACCTCAGCCATTAAGGCGCAATGACTATACTTTTCAACTTCCTTGCGCTCTTCTAAGGTTTCAATAATACGAGAGACGTCTTCTGCTTTAAGCACGTTCTGATTTTTCTGTTTTTCATAGTGGCCACTTGCATCGATAAACAGGATATCGTCGCGTTCTCGGCATTTCTTGAAGACCAAGATACAGGTGGGAATTCCGGTGCCGTAAAAGATGTTGGCGGGTAGGCCAATGACGGCATCCAGCCAGTTACGGTCTTCGATGATGTAGCGTCGGATATGGGCTTCTGCACCACCCCGAAACAGCACGCCATGGGGCAGGATGACGGCCATAGTTCCGCTGTCGTCGAGAAAATGCAGCATGTGTTGAACGAACGCGAAATCCGCTTTTGACGACGGAGCCAGCCGCCCATATTGGGAAAAGCGATCATCGGTTTCGAGTGCAACATTGGCGCTCCATTTTGCCGAAAACGGAGGATTGGCTACGACGGCTTCAAACCGCATATCCAATGGATGTTGCGGATGTTCAAGTGTGTCCTCTTGCTTGATATCGAACCGTGAATAATGAACGCCGTGTAGGAGCATGTTCATTCGAGCAAGGTTGTAGGTCGTCCGATTCATCTCCTGCCCGAAGAACTCTACGGATTCCGAGTTTTCCGCTTCCCGTGCCACTCGGAGCAACAAGGAACCAGAACCGCAGGTCGGATCATAAACGTTTTTAATGCGCTTTCCGCCCGTTACGATGCGAGCCAATATCGTTGAGACTTCACGTGGCGTATAGAATTCCCCGGCCTTTTTTCCGGCCCCCGCTGCGAATTTGCCGATGAGGTATTCATAGGCGTCGCCCAACACGTCGGAATCGGATTTGTAGAGTTCGAAGTCGATTTCGTTGAGGTGCATGAGCACCCGAACGATAACATCGTTTTTGGCCTTCTCCGTCCGACCAAGCTTGGTCGAAGTTAAGTCAAGGTCTTCGAACAGCTTGTCGAAATCGTCCTCGCTGTCTGTCCCTAGCGTCGAATGTTCAATATTGTTGAGGATGCGTGTCAGGTCATCGAGGATGAAGGTGCTTGCGTCCTCCTTGCCGTGAGCGGTCCCACGCTTTGCCAGTTCACTAAACAACTCCGATGGACGCAGAAAATAACCGAGTTCGGCAACAGATTCTTCTTTGACCGCCTCGATGATCTCCTCTCCCTCATCGTCACCTTCGAGAATAGGGAGGTAAAGCATCTCGTCTTGTTCGAGAATTTTGTTTGCGTAGGCATACATTTTCTCTGAGAGGTATTTGTAGAAGATGAAGCCAAGGATGTAGTCGCGGAATTCGTCGGCATCCATCCGACCACGCAAAGTGTTGGCGATATTCCAAAGTTGCTGCTCAAGCTGTCTTTTTTGCTCTTCGGTCATGCCGCCTACTCGATTGTTTTGATATCAGTTAATAGATACACACAATACCTATGGGTTGTCACGAGTAGCATTGGGGTATGCGGCCTTGCCTAAGCCGAATGCTATATTCTGTGCTTAAAACCCGTAACGGGAATATCTAAAATCCCGGGAAAATTTCCCGTATGGGATTTTTGTTTTTCCGGGTTTATTTCCCGGGGAAAATACCCGGGTTTAAAACCCGTACGGGAGCGAGACGTCCACCAATTTCCTCCTATAGCCTTTCCTTACGTTACGAATCGAAAGCGGTTTTTCGCGAATGTGGGCCGGCTTCCTTTCGTAACGTAACGGGAAGAGGTCTTAGCTTAGCTAGTTCGGCACCTTTTCCGTAACGGATGGGCCGGACAGGATTCGCTTAGCTTAGCGAATGTCTCTTGGGCGCTTTCCCTTAGCTAAGGGAACGGACCTTCGAAATCGTTTCGGCCAATCTGTAGAACACGGCCCTTAGTTAAGGCATTCCGGAAAATTCCCTAGGGGAAATTCCCGGAACCGGACCTTAAGGGTCCGAGGTCCGTATACGTATACGGATTACGGAAATTTTCCGGCTTTTCTGGGAATTTTCCGAAACGGATGGTTAAGGGATTCGAACGCTCATGGGCGTGGACGTGCAATTGCCAGTTAAGCGTTATTTGTCGCGGGATGAAGCGGCGGCGTGGCTGGGCGTGTGCGTGGATACGTTTATGAGCCTGGATATCCCGTTTGTGGATTTTGGGCCGCGCTGCAAACGGTGGGACACCGTTGATATCGAGGCCTATGCAGAGCAGAATAAGGCGCACAACAGCGCCCGAACTTCTGCTCAGCAGAAAGGACGGCAAACATGCGTATCTACCAACGCAAAAACTCCACTAAGTGGTGGGTTGATTGGGCAGACCAGAAAGGTCGCCGACACCGCAAAAGCACTGGGACTGACGATAAAAAGTTAGCCCAAGCTTTGGCGGCGAAATGGCAGCAAGAAAGCTTTTTGGAACAGCACTTCGCGGTGATTCCCGAAGTCCCGTTCGTGGAAGCGGCGCTGCGATACGGACAAGAACGCCAAAGGGACAATCCGGTGGGCTATAAGGCGCGTGATAAGTATATCTTGCAAAGGTTATTGGACCGCTTCGGCGATCTGAGCCTTTCTGGTGTCACCCACGCCGTTATGCGCAAATGGGTGGATGAGCTTTTGGAACGGATGAAACCCGCAACAGCCTTGCGGGAACTCACGGTTCTCAAAGCCATCTTGAACAAGGCGTTTCGTGAAGAGTACTTGGCTCAAGTTCCGCCGTTTCCCCGGATCAAGGTTGAACCGGGGCGATGCCGTTGGCTGACGGTCGAAGAAGAACAGCGTTTGCTGATGGCAGGTAAGCCGCATCTGCGGGCGTTGATCGGTTTCGCCGTTGATACGGGCGGGCGGAAGTCCGAGCTCTTGAAACTGGATTGGCAGAACGTCGATTTGGATCGCGGTTTCGTTACGTTTCGAAAGACCAAAAACGGTGAAGACCGCACGGTTCGCTTGACGGACCGCGCAAAACGGATTCTGCAGGGTTTGAAGCCTAAAGCCTCTGGTCCGGTGTTCACCTATCGCGGGCAAGCCATCAAGGACGTGAAAACGGCCTTTGGGCGCGCTTGCAAACGGGCGGAGGTCGAAGACTTCCGCTTTCACGATCTGCGTCACACGTTCGCCTCACGCCTCGTTCAGCAAGGCGTGTCTTTGTATGAGGTGATGCACCTGACGGGGCATAAAAGCTTCGAAATGGTGCAACGTTACGCACACTTGGCCCCCGACTTCCAAGAACGGGCAATCGGGGCCTTAAACGCCTATGGCACAGTTTCGGCACAGTCAGCCTAAACGGTGTCAGTAAAATCCGGCTAAGTCATTGGAGAGAATGGTGCCGCCGGACAGAATTGAACTGTCGACCTCACCCTTACCAAGGGTGCGCTCTACCCCTGAGCTACGGCGGCACATGCTGAAAGCGCGCGGAACATGCCACAGGGAATTGGGAAAGGCAAGCGTCCTTGACGCGATTTTTTTCACGTCCCATGGTGGGGGCCTCGGTGCCCATTATGAAGAATGACCAACCATGACAGACGATCAGCCCAAAAGTGGCAAGAACCCGCCTTCTTCGGATGCGCAAACGGCGCGTCAGGAACGCCTCAACGCGGCCTTGCGGGCCAATTTGCAAAAGCGCAAACAGCAAAGCCGCACCCGGGCAAAGACCGCAGGCAACCCGGAATCCGGCCCTGAAAAAGCCACCGAGACCGAGTAACGTATTCCATCCGCGCGCTGCAATTGTCTTGCGGGGCTTGTGACGCAAGGGGGCTTGGGCTAAAAGCCGGGCACAACAACCCTGTTAAACGACCAGTTTTGGATAGCACATGGACAAGATCGTGATTCGCGGCGGCAAGCCTTTGAACGGCACCATCGCCATCGGCGGGGCGAAAAACGCCTCGTTGCCGTTGATGGCCGCCAGCCTGCTGACCGACGACGTGCTGCGCTTGTCCAATCTGCCGCATCTGGCCGACATTTCCACCATGGCCCATTTGATGAGCGAAATGGGCGTGAGCATATCCATGGAAGGCGACGCGCCCAACGGCGGGCACATGGGCCGAGTGTTCGCTTTGAATGCGTCGGGGCTGTCCGAAACCACCGCGCCTTATGAACTGGTGCGGCGCATGCGCGCGTCGGTTCTGGTGCTGGGGCCGCTGGTCGCCAAGCACGGCCACGCGCGGGTGTCGTTGCCGGGCGGCTGCGCCATCGGTACGCGGCCGGTGGATTTGCATCTCAAAGCCCTGGAAGCACTGGGCGCGGAAATCGAGCTGTCGGAAGGTTACGTCGAGGCCAAGGCCCCCAACGGTCTGAAGGGCGGCCACGTGCTGTTTCCCGTGGTCACCGTGGGCGGCACCGAAAATATCTTGATGGCAGCGTGTTTGGCCCGCGGCGAAACCGTCATCGGCAACGCCGCGCGCGAACCCGAAGTGACCGATCTGGCCAAGTGTCTGGTCGCCATGGGCGCGAAGATCGAAGGCATCGGCACCGACACCTTGAAAGTCCAAGGCGTGGACAGCCTGCACGGCGCCGATTATGCGGTGGTGGTGGATCGCATCGAAATGGGCTCGTATGCGGTCGCCGCGGCGGTGACCGGCGGCGATGTGGTGCTCAAGGGCGGGCGCATCGACTTGATCGAAGCGGTGGTCGATGTGATGCGTCGCGCCGGGGTCGAAGTCGAAGAGGTTGAGGACGGCCTGCGCGTCAGCCGAAAAAACGGCGAGATCAAGGGATTCGACGTGATGACCGAGCCTTATCCGGGCTTCCCCACCGATATGCAGGCGCAAATGATGGTGCTGGCATCGGTGGCGCAGGGGGCTTCGATGATCACCGAGACGATTTTCGAAAATCGCTTTATGCACGTGCCAGAATTGCTGCGCATGGGCGCGGACATCAACGTGCATGGGCGTTCGGCGATCGTGCGTGGGGTGAAAAAACTGTCCGGCGCACAGGTTATGGCGACCGACTTGCGTGCGTCGAGTTCGTTGGTTTTGGCCGCGTTGGTGGCCGAGGGCGAGACCGTGATCAACCGCGTTTATCACCTAGATCGTGGTTATGAGCGCCTGGAAGAGAAACTGGCTGCGTGCGGTGCACAAATCGAACGGGTGCGCGAATAAGCATATTCCCGCAAAGCACCCTGGAAACAAACCGAAAAACCCTTTATACATGCCGCCTTCCCGATAATCGGGGGTGTGGAGATTTGACGTGAGTGCATCTGCGAAAGACAATTTGGTTTTGGCGCTGCCCAAGGGCCGCATCCTCGAAGAGGTAATGCCCATCGTGCGCGCCGCCGGTATCGAGCCCGAAGCCGACTTCGACGACCCGAAGTCGCGCAAGCTGTCGTTCGCCACCAATCACGCCAATCTGGAAATCATTCGCGTGCGCAGTTTCGATGTCGCCACTTTCGTCGCTTTCGGCGCGGCGCATTTGGGGGTTGCGGGTGCGGACGTGTTGATGGAATTCGACAATCCGGAAATTTACGCGCCGCTGGATCTCGGCATCGGATATTGCCGCATGGCCGTGGCCGAACCGGTCGAGCTGGGCCAAGAAGACGACCCCAGCACATGGTCGCATGTCCGTGTCGCCACCAAATATCCGGAAATCACCAAAAAGCACTTCGCCCATCGCGGCGTGCAGGCGGAATGCATCAAGCTCAACGGCGCGATGGAACTGGCCCCGGCGATGGGCCTGTGCTCGCGCATCGTCGATTTGGTGTCCACCGGGGCGACCTTGAAAGCCAATGGCTTGGTCGAGGTGGAAACCATCGCCGAGATCACCTCGCGGTTGGCGGTCAACCGCACCGCATGGAAAACCCGCCCCGACGAAATCGGCGGCTGGATCGAACGTTTCCGGGAGGCCATCGATGCCCAAGCGTCTTGATATTGCCGATGTCGATTTTGAAGCCCGGTTCCGAGAGGTCCTGGGCGCCAAACGCGAAGCCGACGTCGATGTGAACGAAGCGGTCGCGGCGATCTTGAAAGACGTGGCGACGCGCGGCGACGCGGCGGTGGTCGAATACACCAACCGGTTCGATCGTCAAAATCTCACCGCCGCCGACTTGGCCTTCAGCGCCGAAGAGATCGATGCGGCGGTGGCCAAGGTCGAGCCGGAGCTGCTTGACGCGTTGAAACTGGCCGCCGAGCGGATCGAAACTTTCCACGAACGGCAACTGCCCGATATGGAAGACTTCACCGACGACGACGGCGTGCGCCTGGGCTATCGCTGGACCGCGGTCGAAGCCGCAGGGCTTTACGTCCCGGGCGGCCTGGCGGCGTATCCGTCATCGGTGTTGATGAATGCCATTCCGGCCCACGTGGCGGGTGTGGAACGTCTGGTGATGGTGGTGCCGACGCCCGACGGCGTGATCAATCCGTTGGTTCTGGCGGCGGCGAAAATCGCCGGCGTGACCGAAATCTACCGCATCGGCGGCGCGCAAGCCGTGGGCGCGCTGGCTTACGGCACCGAAACCATCAAGGCGGTCGACAAAATCGTCGGACCCGGCAACGCCTATGTGGCGGCGGCGAAACGTCAGGTGTTCGGCACCGTGGGTATCGACATGATCGCCGGACCGAGCGAGATCTTGGTGGTCGCCGACGGCGAAAACGATCCCAGTTGGATCGCCGCAGATTTGCTCAGCCAGGCCGAACACGACAGCGTCGCGCAATCGATCCTCATCACCGACGACAAGGATTTTGCCAGCCGTGTCGAAGCGGCAGTGGAAAGCCATTTGAAGACCTTGGACCGCGAAGAGATCGCGCGCGCCAGCTGGTCCGATTACGGTGTGGTCATCACCGTCGACGATCTGATGGGCCAAGGTGTGGTGCTGGTCGACCGCATCGCGCCGGAACACCTGGAGCTGGCGGTAGCCGATCCCGATGCCCTGTCTCACGAAATCCGCAATGCGGGTGCGATTTTCCTCGGCCGATATACGCCCGAAGCCATTGGCGATTATGTCGCTGGCCCCAATCACGTCCTGCCGACCTCGCGCACGGCGCGGTTCTCATCGGGCCTGGGCGTTCTGGATTTCATGAAACGCACCACGTTCATCGGTTGCGACGCCGACAGCTTGAACGCAATCGGCCCGGCAGCGGTAAAACTGGCTGACGCCGAAGGTCTGCAAGCGCACGGCTTGTCCGTGTCGATCCGTTTGAACCGCGGCTAGTTGAACAGCGTACAGGCGGCGAAATGGGGGACGAGATGTCCGACAAGGCCCGCATCCAAAAGATCTTTCTCGACGAGCAAACGGTGGTCAACCGTAGCCCGCAGGTCGAACACGAACGCAAGGTCGCCATCTATGATTTGCTGGAAAACAATCACTTCAGCCTGATCGACGGTCCCGAGGGGCCGTATACCTTGCGCCTGTCGATCGAAGAAAACCGGCTTGCCTTCGACGTGCGCAGTGTCGATGACCAGCCGATCAAACGCTTCATGCTGGCGCTGTCGCCGTTTCGTTCCATCGTGCGCGAATACCTGATGGTCTGCGACAGCTATTACAAAGCCATCAAGACTTCCAGCCCGTCGCAGATCGAAGCCATCGACATGGGGCGGCGGGGCTTGCACAACGACGGCTCAGAAATTCTCGAACAGCGCCTCAAGGACAAGGCTGAACTGGATCACAACACCGCACGACGTTTGTTCACTTTGGTGTGCGTTCTGCACATTCGCGGGTGAGGGGTTCGCGAATGTCTCTACCCAAACCGATGCCGGGCGCCATTTTGTTTTCCTGCACGATGAACTCCATCCGTTCACCGATGGCGGCGGCGATCATGCGTCATTTTCACGGTCGTGATGTCTATGTCGATTCGGTTGGCGTACGGGCTCAGGACGTGGACGGCTTCGCCGTCACGGTGATGGATGAAATCGGCATCGATATTTCCGATCATCAGCCCAAGACCTTCGACGATTTGGAAGACAGCTCGTTCGACCTGGTGATCTCGTTGTCGCCGGAAGCTCAGCACAAGGCTGTGGACCTGACGCGCTATATGGCGTGCGAGGTGGAATTCTGGCATACATTCGATCCGAGTGTCGTCGAAGGCTCTCGCGAAGAACGCTTGCAAGCCTACAGACAAGTGCGCGATGAACTGATGGAGCGGATCAAGACGGAATTTCCGTTGCCGTCCGCGTATGACATTTGAGAATGTTTTTCGCTCAAATGTGGGAAAAAACTTGACCTTTGGGGCGCAACTGTCCACTTATGGGGCCGCCTCGAGCACAGCAAATGAGAGATTGATGGCAAAAGAAGAAGTACTTGAATTTTCCGGGGTCGTGACCGAACTCCTGCCCAACGCGATGTTTCGCGTCGAATTGGAAAACGGACATGAGATCCTGGCCCACACGGCGGGCAAAATGCGCAAGCACCGCATCCGCGTTCTCGCGGGTGACAAGGTGACGGTGGAAATGACCCCGTACGACCTGACCAAGGGTCGCATCACGTTCCGCTTCAAATAAGATCGTCCACGCCTTTGTGTGGTTTTGATCGCGAAGGAAAAGGGACGTCTGCGCCTTGATCGGTCACATTCCCTTGATTCTGGCCTCCGCTTCGCCCCGACGCGTTGAGCTTTTGGCGCAGATCGGCGTGACGCCCGACCAGATCTTGCCCGCGCATGTGGATGAGGTCGCGTTGAAAGATGAGCGCCCCATCGACATGGCGCGCCGTCTGGCCGACGCGAAAGCCCAAGAAATTCAAAAACAGCATCCCAACGCCTGCGTCATCGGCGCCGACACTGTCGTCTCGGTGGGGCGGCGCATTCTCGGCAAGGCCGAGGACGAAGCCCAGGCGCGGGCGTACCTATCATTGCTGTCGGGACGCAGCCACCGGGTGATCGGCGGCTTGGCGATCTTGGCGCCCGGCGGCGTCAAAGTGGTCAAGGCGATTACCACCAAGGTCGATTTCAAACGTCTCAGTGTGCAAGAAATCGACGGCTACATTGCGTCCGACGAGTGGCACGACAAGGCCGGCGCCTACGCCATTCAGGGCCGTGCCGGCGCGTTCGTCAAATCCATCAACGGTTCGTACGCCAACGTTGTCGGTCTGGCGATCCACGAGGTCGCCAACGCCCTCAAGGGCCTCGGCGTTCATCCTGCGGGCTTGATATAGGGGGCGGGCTTGATGGACAGCTTGATCGTTCGTGTGCGCCCCGGAGAAACGCGCATCGCACGCGCCGATGCGGACGGGCGGCTCAAGGATTTCGCCATTTACCGTGAACAAAACGCAGGCTTGGTCGGCGACGTGTTTTTGGGCCGAATAAAGAAAGTCATTCCCGCCATGGAAGCCGCATTCGTCGACATCGGCGCGGAGCGTGACGGATTTTTGGCGCTACCCGAAGCCCGGCCCCAACCCCATATGGGCGGTGGCGAAGCGCCGCGCGACCGGATTTCCGACTACGTTCACGAAGGCGAAGCCGTGCTGGTGCAGGTGCTGGCCTCGGCGCGCGACAGCAAGGGGCCGAAACTGACGCGGAGGGTGAACGTCACCGGGGCGTTTTTGGTCCTGACGCCGAATGATCCGGGCATTCGTGTATCCAAGCGCATCCGCGACGACGCGGAACGCAACCGCCTGCGTGCCGTGCTCACCGGGCTGTTGAACGGCCGTGAGGGCTGCGTGGTGCGCTCCGGCGCCGAAGGGGCGGGGCAGAAGACCTTGCAGGGCGAAATCGGCCTGCTGCGGGTGCGTTGGGCGGATATGCTGGCGCACGCCGAGCAACAGACACCGCCCGCGTTGGTCAGCGGCGACGTCCCCCCGGCGATCCAATTTCTCACCGAAAACGGCCACGGCGGTCTGAGCAAGATCGTCGTCGACGATGCGCCGACGGCAAAAAAGCTGGAAGCGGAGTTGAGTAAGCTCGAGGCGTTGCCTTCAGGCGGCGTTCAGCGCCATCCCGGCAGTGCCGACGTGTTTGAAAGCGAAGGCATTGCCGACGAGGTCGCGGGCTTGATGAACGCCCAGGTGCGCTTGCCCGGCGGCGGTTCGTTGATCATCGAAGAAACCGCGGCTGTGACCACCATCGACGTCAATGTCGGCGGCGCCGGGGGCGGCGGCGGTCGTGCGGGCGACGTCGCGCTGGCCACCAATCTGGATGCAATGAAAGAGACCGCACGGCAGATGCGTTTGCGCAATCTCGCCGGTTTGATCGTCATCGACATCGTCAGTATGACCGGTAAAGACGGGCCGGGGCGGGTGGTGACGGCATTGAAAGAGGCCTTGGCGCAAGATCCTGCCAGCCCACAGGTTTTGGGCACCACCCGGGGCGGATTGCTGGAAGTGACCCGCCCGCGCCGTCGTCCGCCGTTGTCGACGCAGTTGATGGCACCGTGCCCGGTGTGCGGAACGGGGCGTGCCGAAGCGCCGCTGTCGGTGGGCTATCGGGCGTTGGACCGGGTGTTGGCGGAAGTCTGGGCGCAGCCGTCGCTGATTCCCGCGTTGAGACTCCACCCCAGCATCGCGCGGGCATTGAAGGATGAGGGCCAAGCGGCGCTCGATGACATGGAAAACAAATTGGGCCAACCCTTGGAACTGGTCCCCGACGACAAGCTCGGTCACGGCCAATTTCGGGTCGAACCGGCCCAGAGGTGAGAGTATGAACGACGACAAGGTGGTTGAGTTGAAAGTGGTGAAAAAGGCCGCAAAGTGCCCGATTTGCACCAAACCGGCCGTGGAATCCTACCGCCCGTTTTGTTCCAAACGATGCGCCGATATCGATTTGGGCAAGTGGCTTGGCGAAGACTATCGCATCCCCACCGAGGAAGTTCCGGGCGCCGACGGCCCGTTTGGCGACGACGAGGTGTAAAAGACTGAAAAAAGGTGCATTCCAGTGCTGGACAGAGGCGTCGGAATTTCCTATAAACCGGGCCTCACCAACGCACAGGGACTTCGGCCCCGGTGACCATATGCCCAGGTAGCTCAGTTGGTAGAGCAGCGGATTGAAAATCCGCGTGTCGGTGGTTCAAATCCGCCCCTGGGCACCATTATTCTAAACCCCCGAGATTTATTTCTCGGGGGTTTTCTTTTGAAAAGATGGATGTGTGCCCAGAGGGGGCTTGATGCTCTGTTGAGGATCATGTGGCTTCGGCACGTTACGGGGAAATGTCCCCAAGCCAATTCAATTGGCGGGCAATTCAATCCAGAACGTGCTGCCTACGTTGATTTGGCTTTCAAAGCCAATGCTTCCGCCCATGGCTTCCACCAGTTGTTTGGTCACGGTGAGTCCCACCCCAGTGCCGGCAATGACGCTATTTTCCTGTCCCAGGCGCTCAAAGGGCTCGAAGACTTTATGGTGTAGCTCTTCTGCAATGCCGTGGCCATTATCGGAAACCTCGAACCGCACCATACCGCCTTTCGGGCCTGTTACTGCGATGGTCACATGGCCATCTTCACGATTGTATTTTACGGCGTTGGACATGAGGTTCAACATGACCTGTTTCAGGCGCATAGTGTCGGCGCGTACCTCTCCCGTATAGGACAGGTCGGTCGATAACGAGATTTTGCTGTGTTCGGCCTGGGGCTGAATAAACGAAACGCAGTCTTGTATCAAAAGCGGAACTTTGATGTCCGACAGGTGAAGATCAAGTCGTCCGGTTTCGATGCGCGCCAAATCCAATATCTGTTCAATAAGTTCGAGCAGATGCCGGCCACCTTTGAGAATTTGGGCCACGCCTTGCTTTTGAGAAGGAGATAATGGTGGGTTGTGGTCGAGCTCAAGGATCTGGCCGAACCCGAGGATGGAGTTCAAAGGCGTTCGCAGCTCGTGGCTCATCGAAGAGAGGAATTCAGATTTTGCGGAGTTTGCCTTTTCCGCTTCCAGGCGCGCACGTTGCAATTCAGCCGTCCTGACTTCAACGAGTTCCTGGATCAATTTTTGCCGACCTGTAACGATCATAGTCAAGACGGAGACCATTGCCGACAGCAGCACCATTGCCAGGAAAATGAACCAAGACGCCGAGGATGCGTGTTCAGCAAAAAAGTCGGAGTTGGGGCGAACGGTTAAGACCCATTTGCGCCCGGGCACGCTCAGGTCTTGGGTCCAGAGGGTAACGCCAAAGTCCTTTGATCTCTGATCCAGCTTGTGCGTTCTGAGCTTATGCTCTTCCGAAGTTTCACGGGGATACAGCAGTTCCGATCCCGGTTCGGAGCTGCTATCCGTTAAAGAGATATCGAGATGCTCGTGTCTGCCGTTGTGCAACACATCATTGACGATCGTGCCAATGCTGTAAACGCCGGTAATATATCCTAATAACCGATTTTGCCTGTCGGTTATGCCCTGTGGGGCGGGCCCTTGACCAAAAAAGGGCATGAATACCAACACACCGAATTGCTTGGCGGTCTCCTGCACCAACGTGATGCGCCCGGTTGTCATCGCTTCGCCGGTGTCTCTGGCCGTATCCAGTGCTTTTCTACGTGCCACATTCGATCCCACGTCAAATCCAAGGGCGAGGCGATTCTGTGCCAACGGCTCTATGTAGGATACGACAATATGATCCGGCCGTACGGATGCAGGAACAAGGTCGCCATTTGCGTTGCGTTCGGTAATCGCGAAACCCGGTGCCAGCGGGTCTTTCATCCTGCGCACAAAGGCGCTTACATCGTCTTCGCGTACAATTTCGTTCCACGAAATTGCGCGCAGGCCGGGGTAATCCTCCAAAATGCCCCACGTGATATTCCGGAAATCGACTCGGTTGATAATGCCAAAATTGTGGAAAATGTCCCGAACCCGATCCAATCCGGAAAGTGAGTCCTGAAGCGATCTTTCGAGTGTCTGTGTGACGGACTGGGCATGATTTTGGAAGACCAGTTCGACTCGCTTTTGCTCCAGCGACTTGGCGGTTTCGTACACTGCGACCGAAAGGGACAGCATGATGGTCGAAGTAATCAAAACCGCGATGAAGCGGTTTCTCGTGGTTTCCTTATGGGGGGACCAGAACAAGACAATGATCGGCGCAATGACCACGACGCCAAGTGTATCGCCCAACCACCAGATCGCGGCAATCCGGACAACATCGTCCTGAGAGATGATGCCGAAGCCCCATAATGCAATACTGCCGGTCGCGGCATTGATGACGCATGCAAGGGCACCGCCCAGTGCAAAAAAGCGGAAAACATCTTGTTCCCGTTCCAGGCGTGTTGGGAAACCGATAAAGCGTTTGATTAAAAACAGACCCATGAGAGCCTGTGCTGTGGCACCGAGGCCAATGGCGGCACTTAATGTATGGTTCGTGAACGCAAAGGGATCGCCAACGAGAAGGTTGTTCAAGTAAGAACCCAGAAACACCCCGACCGAGGCGACCGGTCCCCGTATCAATACGGAGCCAAGCGCCAATCCCGCAGCCGGCCAGATGGGGGATGCATACCCTGCTCCAGACGCGACGTAAAGGGCAAGACGACCGAGGATAAGATATGCTGTGCCAACAGACAGTACGACAAACAGAAGCTTTAGGACGCCAAGATTTTGCGGCGAAAATGTAGCTTGCTCAGCTTCTGATCGTTTATCAAACATTATGCCCGCTCTTTTCCGAAGTATTGCAGATCAGATTTTATCAAGGGTAGCCCATCCTAAATTCAAAGATAGTACTTTTCGACATAATTGAGCGGGTCGGTTTCAATTGGGCAAAATTGCAGTTTATGCCACCGCTTCTCGCAGGTCCTTGTATATTGGCGGCTGGGTGTTTTGTTGTCGTGTTTCCAAGGCGCACAGCGATACTCAGAATATGTTCAATAGGCGGAAGCAATTATGAATCCTGGAATTTTGGGCCTGGTGACGGCGCTCAGTTGGGGCAGTAGCGATTTTTTGGCGCGGTTGTCGGGGCGCGCGGTAGGCCCGGCTCGCACCTTGGTGGTGATTTTCGCTATCTCATCGGTTCTGCTGGCACCGTTTGCGATGGATGCGATTACGGCGATGCGCGCCGATGGCGCATTAAGCATGCTGGTGGCGGCGACCGGGCTGTGTGTTTTGCTCGGCACTTGGCTTTTGTATCTGTCGTTGACCCGCGGGCCGTTGTCGGTGGCGGTGCCGATCGTGTCCAGTTATCCGGTGCCGTTGGTGGTCTATGGTGTTGCGGTCGGCGGCTTCGTCCCTGCGCCTGCAATGTGGGCCGCGATCGGTGCGACGTTGTGCGGCGTTTGGATCGTCAGTCGCGCCGGTCACAAGGTTCAGCATAAAGACGGCCATGTTCAAGGGCGCATCGGCGTGACCATCGCCATTTGCATCGCGACCATTTTGACCTTCGATGTCGCCATCGTGCTGACCGATAAGTTGGCCGCAGAAATCGGCCTGCCCGCAGCCCTTTGGAGCACGCGCACCACCGCATTCGCCGTGCTCGCCGCGGTGTTTTTAATGCGACGTCAATCGATGAACATCGGCCTGAAATGGTGGGGTGTGCTGAGCGCCCAAGGGGCCATCGAACTGATGGGCTACATGGCGTTGTTTTCTGCCCAGACCTTGGGTGGCACCACCATCGCCAGCGTGGTCAGTTCGGCATACGGCGTGGTGACGATCTTGTTGGCGCGCACCATCCTCAAGGAAGCGATGTCGTTGCCACAATTGATGGGCATGGCGTTGGTGTTCGCCGGTGTGGTGGCGGTGACGGCCCTCAGTTAGGCACAGAACCCGCTAGGGCATTACGCTGCCACCGTTGGGGCCGATGATTTGGCCGCTGAGGTAGGTGGATCCCGGTCCGGCGAGGAACAGCGCCACCGCCGATATTTCATCGACTGTACCGATGCGTTTGAGCACGGTGAGCTCTTTTTCCTTTTCCGCCCATTCCGCGGACATGTTTTCCAGGTCCAGCATGTCGGTGTCGATAGGACCGGGGGCGATGGCGTTGACCAAGACATGCGGCGCGAATTCCCGCGCCCACGATTTGGTCAATGCGTTGATCGCGCCCTTGGAGGCGCAATAAGCCGAAAAGTCTTCGCGCCCGGTAAAGCTGAGATCGGATGAGATGTTGATCACCCGTGTGCCGTCCCGGCCAACCATACGGCGCAACGCTTCGCGCCCGACCAAAAATTGGCCGCGCAGGTTGACGTTCATCAGCCAGTCGAAATCGTCGGCGGTGGTGTCGAGCAACGGCTTTTCCAAAATGACTCCGGCGTTGTTGACCAAGATGTCGAGCGGGCCGATGGCGTCGACGGCCTCATAGAGCGCCACGATCTGTTGTTCGTTGGCAACGTCGGCGGCGATGGCGATTGCTTTGCCGCCGTGCGCTTCGATGCCGGACACCACAGCGGCCGCTTCGTCAGTGCCGGAACGATAGCTCAGCACCACGGTCGCGCCTTGGGCGGCGAAAATTTCGGCGATAGCTTTGCCGATGCCGCGCGATGCCCCCGTGACCAGGGCGATCTTGCCGTCGAGTTGTCCCGTCATCCCATCAATTCTCCACGGTCCACGTTCAAGCTTTGTCCGGTGACGTTGGCCGCCGCGTCGGACGCCAGGAATAGATACGTGTCGATCATGTCGTCCGGTTCCATCAAGCCATCCAGCGCTTGGGCCGACAGAATCTCATCGAGCAATTCGTCTTGGTCGCGGCCGGTTTCCGTCGCCATGTGCTTGAGGGAATTCATCGCCGCATCGGTTTTGACCCAACCGGGGCACACCGCGTTGACGTTGATGCCCTTGGGGCCGAGTTCTTGGGCAAGTGCGCGCATGAAGCCGATGTTGGCGTGCTTGGATGCGCAATAGGCCGACATGTCGGCCACCGCCGTCTGTCCCCAGATGGACGAGGTGATGACGATCTTTCCGCCCGGTCCCATCTTACGCACGGCCTCGCGGGTGACGTAGTAGGTACCCATCACATTGATGTCGATGATGCGGCGAAAGGTCGCCTCGACCGCGTCGCCGTCTTCCAGGATCGGCGTCGGACGTTCGAATCCCGCGTTGTTGATCAACACGTCGATGCGTGAAAAGGCGCCGATAACCTCGCGTGCGCGGGTGCGGTCCGAAATGTCGCAGATGTGTCCGGCAACGGATGCGCCGGTTTCGTCGCGCAAATTTTGGGCTGTCGTTTTGATGGCGTCGGTGGTCGCCAAGATGTGCAAGTCCGCACCCGCTTGGGCGAAGCCGCGTGCCACACCCAGGCCGATACCGCGCGATGCGCCCGTGACCAGAACCGTTTTGCCGCTGAAATCGTAAGTGACTTGAGCCATGTCGATTACACCTCGAATTCGTTCCGTATCGCGGCCGTGATATCCGCGCCAACCTGTTCAGCGATCAGGCGGCCTTTGTCCGCCGTCGCGCCTTTGGCCGAAATCAGCGCGCCGCTGTCGGGTACCCAATGGCGGTGCGGTGGCCACACATCGTACGGGCCGCTTTCGGCTGCCGGATTGTCGGGAAGTTTATCCGTGTGCACCAAGTCTGGATAGTAGTGCATCATTAAGGACGTTTCCAAAACGGCGGCGTGTTCCAGTTCGATGCCGGGGAAACCGTCGGGGAACACTTGAGCCAAGGTCCGGTCGGTCAAGAATTCCCAGTGCTGCAAGACCATCACCTTCAGGCCGCTGTCTTTCAGTTCGCGGTATGCCAGATCGACGCCTTCGTTGAGGAACCAGAGGTTTTCGTAATTGCCGTCGATGACGCAGATCTTGCGCGCGCCATGGCGCACCAGTTCGCGGATCAGATCGCGTATCACATGGGAAAAGGTCGCGCCGTCCAAGCCGATGGTGCCGGCGAAGAACGGTCCGCCACCGGACCGCGGCATGGATTTGTAGCCGAACGGGATAGGCGGCGTGACAATGCCGTCCACCGCGCGGGCAACTTCCAACGCCATGGCTTGAGGTAACTGAAAGTCGACGCCCAGCGGCAGGTGCGGGCCGTGTTGTTCGGTGGTTCCGGTGGGAATGAACACCACTGCACCGGCTTCGATGTGGGCGGCGAATTCGGGCGACGTCATTTCCGCCATCAGGTGACGATTGGCCTTGTGGGCTGACATGGGGGGCTCCTTATAAGTCGTCGGCGTGATCGGCGCCCTGTTCGCGCATCAAGCGCATGATGCGGCGTTCCATATCGGCGTAGCCTGGCAAAGTCAGCACGTCTTCTTTTTTCAGTATGCGTTGGCCGTTCTTGAATTCGGGCAGCATGTTTTCCAAAACCGTTCCGGGGTGAGAGGAAAAGAAAATGATTCGATCGCCCAAGAACAACGCCTCTTCGATGTCATGGGTGACCATGACCACGGTGGTCTCGGTGCTTTCGACGATCGACATCATCAGCTCTTGCATGTTCCAGCGGGTTTCCGCATCCAATGCGCCGAAGGGTTCGTCCATCAGCAACAAGCTGGGCGAGTTGGCCAGCGTGCGGGCAATGGCGACGCGTTGTTTCATGCCGCCGGACAGTTGCTTGGGATAGGCATCTTTGAACTTGCTGAGCTTCACCAAGTCGATGAAATGTTGTGCGCGCTCGCGCCGTTCGGCTTTGGGGATACGGTTGAGCTTCATGCCGTATTCGACGTTTTGTTGAACGGTCAACCAATCGAACGAGGTGTAGCTTTGAAACACCATGCCGCGTTCGCGGTCTGCACCGCGGATTTCGTGGCCGTCCAGTTTCATGGTGCCACCGCTGGTTTCTTCCAACCCGGCGATCATGCGCAACACCGTCGACTTGCCGCAGCCGCTTGGGCCGAGCAGGATGCAAAATTCATTGTCGAGCACGTCGAAGGTGGTATCGGTGACGGCGGTGATCTGCGCGCCGGCGCGAACCTGAAAGATCTTGGCGACGTCACGCACAGCCAGTTTTACATTGCGGGGTGAGGTGCTCATCGTCCATGGGTCTCCAGATAGGGGAACAGCTTTCTGTGTGCGACCTTGAACAGGTAGTCGAACGCAAGCCCCAGAACGCCGATGACGACGATGCCAGCGAGGATTTCGTCGGTGTGCAAGAACCGCTTGGCACGCATCATCATCGCGCCGATGCCGTTGGTGGAGGCGACGATTTCCGCAATCACCAAGTAGGTCCAGCTCATCGCCAACATCTGGCGCATGGCGGTCATCACATCGGGCATCACGGCGGGGATCATCACGGTCCAAAGAATCTGTTTGCGATTGCCGCCCAACGTCAGCGCGGTTTCAATCAGTTCGGTGCGGACATTTTTGGTGTGATCCATGATGATGGTGGTGAGGAACCACACCACGCCGATAAACAGAAGCGCAAGTTTCGGCGCTTCGCCGGTGCCGAACCACATCAACAGGATCGGAATGAAACTGGGTGCGGGCAGGTAACGCCATGCGGAAACGAAGGGATTGAAGAATGCCTCGATCGATCGAAACGAGCCCATCAAAATACCCAGCGGCACGGCGATGACGCACGCGGCGATGAAGCTGGCGAGGATACGATATATGCTGATGCCGATGTCGCCGAGAAAGCCGCGTTCGGCGATCAGGTTGTAAAGCGCGACGACAACTTTTTGCGGTCCGGGGACAAGCAGTTCGCTCACCCAGCCCATGGCCGACGACATCTCCCACAATCCAAAGAAGATCATCCATACGCTCACGCCCAAACCGATGACGGCGGGGGCGGGGATGGTTTTTTTGTAATCGAACCAACGCCAATGTTTCATGTTAGGGGGTCACATTAAAATTCGTGGGAATACCTGGGGGGGAGGTGGCGACCCGTTGCCAGGTCGCCACCCCATCTTTGCGCTTATTATTGACGCGCTTGCAGGGACTGGCTGTAGCCGCCCTTGGCCAACTCATCCATCAACGAGCAATCGATGCCCTGTGCCGGATCGTGGCTTTCTTTCAACACGCCCAACTTCACCCACCAGTCGTTGGTGATCTTGACGGCGTCCTTGAAACCGCCATTGGTGCCGAACGGCGGCTCGCCGGGAATGGAACCGCAGAACTGAGCGGCTTCGTTGAAGTCGAACATATAGATGCCGCCCAAGAAGAACTTACCGTTGGTGCCGGTGACGTATTCGATGTCGCCGACCGGCCATTGCAGGTATTCGGCCCACAGCTTGTTCACTTCGTCGGTGTGGTCGTGCCAGTACTGCACGGCGTCCCAACGGACCTTCAACATGTCCAACGCGGCTTTGCGGTTGTTCTTGATGAAGTCGGCGTTCATGTAGATGGAATCGCCGAACAGGCCGAGTTTCTTGTAGTCGTCTTGCGCGGTGTCGGCGACGATCTGGGTGCCCTTGAGCGCTTCGGTCAGTTTGGACGTCCACGGCTCGTACATGTACGCGGCGGCGATGTCGCCGGAAATCATCGGGCCCACACCTTCGTCGGCGTTGAGGTTGACCCACGTCACGTCGGACGGCTTGATGCCGTTTTTGTCGAGCCACAGCCCGACCACGATGTGACCGATGAAAGCTTCCGGTGCGGCGACCTTCTTGCCTTTGATGTCGGCGACCGAGATGCCGGGCGCGAGCACGACCTGGTCGACGCCGTATGACGGGTTGGTGAACGCCACGTTGACGATCGGCAACTTGTTTTCAACCGCTACCGGGATGTAATCCAGCGTCGAGACGTAAACGTCGATGTTGCCCGCTGCCAATTGGTTGTGGCCTGCGATGGGATCTTCGAAAATGGTGATTTCCATGTCATAGCCGGGGGCCATGTTTTTGACCCGCGCCAGTTCGTAGAAGGCGTAGCCCGGCCACGAAACGGCGACGCCGATTTTGATTTTTTCCTTGGCTGACGCTTCGGCGACGACGCCGAATGCCATCAGAGGCAGAAGCAACAGTCCTGCGATGATTTGTTTGAAGTTCATCAAACCCTCCATAAATAACGATATGACACGGCACGCGTCTAAAGACTCAGGTAAGCGGCGTCGTGGCCCAATTCAAAATAAACTTTACCTGACTTAAAACTTTAGTCCACTATAATTTTAGTCCACTACAATTTTTTCTTCGACCTCGGCGATCAAGCGACTATCCTTTGATCGATTCCTCCTCCTCCTTAAGGTGATTGCATGTCAGGACTGCGCGAACATAAAAAGGAAGGCCGCCGCCAGCGGATCTTGGATGCGGCGCGCGAGCATTTTCGCGATCGTGGGTTTGACGCCACGACCATCGAAATGATCGCCGAAAGCGCGGATGTCTCTGCCGTGACAGTCTACAACCATTACCGCACCAAAGGCGGCGTGTTGTTGGCGTTGGTAACGCGCAGCGACGACCTGTTGATCGATAAGATCGAAGCCTTGATGGACATTGCGCAGAGTGACCCGCTGGAAGCCATCGTCGGTTTTTCCAAGACCATCAACGAACATGCGTTTTCGTATCTGAACCGCGAAATCTGGCGCCACGTGATCGCCACCTCGATCTTGGAGGGTAACACCGAATTCGGTGCGGTGTATCGGCGCTTGGATCAAACCCTGATCGAACAGTTGGAACGGTTTCTAAAACGCTTTGAGACCCTGGCTCACGATTGCGACTGCGAAACCGCGGCTGAGGTTCTGTACAACGTGCACAACGCACGCTTTTTGGAGTTCATCATCGACCGCACGCGCACGCGTGAAGCCCGCGATCGCTTGACGCGGCGCGATCTGGAATTCGTTCTGGGGCGTTTGGCTTAAGTTCTCTCAGCCGCGTTTTGCGTGGGCGTCGGCCAGCACGCAGAGAATCTCGAACATCAATGTGGCACCGACCAGGGCCGTGGTGCCGGACGGATCGAACGGCGGCGCAACCTCGACGACATCGCCGCCGACCAGGTTGAGCCCTTGAAGGCCGCGGATCATGACCTGAGCGTCGTACGTGTTGTAGCCGCCGATTTCCGGCGTGCCGGTGCCCGGTGTGTAGGCGGGGTCGATGCCGTCGACATCAAAGGTGACGTAGGCTGGACCGTCGCCGATCACGCGGCGAATTTCTTCGACCACCTTGTCCGCGCCCATCTTGAAATATTCTTCGATATAAATCACGCGCATGCCGTTCTGTTCGGCGAACGCCATGTCTTCGGCGCCGTAGATGGAACCGCGAATGCCGATCTGGATGGTGCGTTTGGGATCGATCAAGCCTTCTTCGACGGCGCGGCGAAACGGCGTGCCGTGGGTGTACTTGTTGTCGCCGAAATAGGTGTCATTGGTGTCGGAATGGGCGTCGAAATGGATCAAGCCCACCGGACCGTTTTTGGCCACCGCGCGCAGCACCGGCAACGAACACAAATGATCGCCGCCCGCCGACAGCGGCACCGCGCCGGCATCAATCACGCGGTTCATGAACGCGGTGATCTGATCCATGGTGTCGATCATGTCGAACGGATTGGTTTCGACGTCGCCGAGATCCGCGACCCGGCACAGGTCGTACGGCGCGATGCGGCTGACGTGATGCACGGCGCGCATGAAGCTCGATTGGTTGCGGATTTCACGCGGACCGTGACGCGCACCGGCGCGATTGGTGGTGCCCGCATCCCAGGGAATTCCGATCAAGGCGATGTCGACCAGCGCCGGATCGGTCACATGCGGCAAGCGCATGAACGTCGGCATGCCGCCAAAGCGCGGCATGGCGCTGGCGTCGATGGGCTGGAATTTTTCGGATGAGTCGGACATCGTGGGCCTCTGTATTCGTAAGATCTGGGGAGGAGTGCGTGGGGGATCATTGCCTGAAAGCGAAGGCGCGATCAACGGCTTTTGTAATAGGGTTAAGGCCGGACCTTGGAAAAGAGGGTCCGGCCTTCAGGGCGTTACAGACGCTTTAGTTGGTCTTTTGACGGGCGGGAGTCTTGGTGCGCCAAGCTTTGTAGCCGAGCGCGACGGCACCCGCGACGGCGGCGATCAGAGCCACGTGCAGCGGATCGCTGAGCATGTGGGCAAGCTCCGCCGTCAGGGCCATTTCAGCGTGTCCGTCGGTGTGGGCGAACGCAGCTGTCGGGGCCAAGGTGGCGATGGTGATGGTCAGTGTGCGGATCATAGGTGTTCTCCTCAATGTGGATGATGATGGTGATGGCCATGGGCGTGGGCATGGTCGTGCGCCGCTTCGTCGGGGTCGCGGCCGTCGCGAACGGCCAGCAGTTGGGCGAGCGAATAGCTTTCTCTGCCGTGGGCGTGCACGTACAGGAATTCCAACAGCAGGGCGCTGGTGACCATTTCGCTGGGCAGCGGATGGTAGACCAGCTCTGTCGAGCCAAAGCCCGGCGCGGCGGTGCCGACGGTGAAGGTGTCGGACACCTTCACCTCGACCAGTTTGCTGGGCGGTTGACCGTCCAGGTTCAGTTCCATCGGCAAGCCCGCGAGGCGCATGAAACCGAGCTTGTCGGTGGCGCTGCGATAGCCTTCGACGAAGGCGTGTTCCAACAGTATGATCTCATCGGCATTCATGTAGGCGCTCCCTTAAAAGCTGACCGGCTTGTCGATGATGTGTTTGTGTGCGCCCATCTTGCCGTGCGCGACCAAGGTGCCGAGCACATCGACCACTACGCGGGTGCCGAACAGCGAGGTGATGTCGGAGGTGTCGTAAGGCGGCGAGACCTCGACCACTTCCATGCCGCAGAGTCCCTCCGCCGCGACCTTGCCGACCAGCGACAACGCTTCGCGGGGCAGGAAGCCACCCGGTTCCGGCCAGCCGGTTCCGGGAACGAAACCGCAATCGACGCAATCGACGTCAAAGCTGAGATACACCGCATCGGCGTCTTTCCACGCCAAGTCGAGTGCGACTTCGGCGACCTTATCGATGCCCATTTCCTCGACGTCGCGCATGGTTAGGATGTTGGTGTCACGCTTGCGGATTTCCTTCACTGCTTCGCGCGGAACCTGCCACCCGCCGATACCGATCTGCACCAAGTTGGTGGCGGGCACGTTGGGCATGTTGGTGGCGTGGAACCACGGCGTGGTGTGCATGCGTTCGTCCAAGTCTTTTTCCTGGATGTCGGCATGGCGGTCGAAATGGATGATGCCGATTTTCTTGGTGGTGCATTCGGCTATGCCGCGCACGGTGGGATAACCGATGGAATGATCGCCGCCCAAGATGATCGGCATGGCACCGCTTGAGAACACGTGGCTCATGGCCTTGGTGATCTGGTCGAAGGTCTTTTCGATGTTGGCGGGAATGGTGAACACGTCGCCCGCGTCGCACAGCGTCATCTGTTCACGCAGATCTACCCCCATCTCGTAGTTGTAAGGGGTGTACAGCGCGGAAATACGGCGCATGCCTTGCGGGCCGAAACGGGTGCCCGGACGATAGGTGGTGCCGCCGTCGAACGGCACCCCCATGATGGCGGCGTCGTAGCGCCCTACGTCGCGGACGTTTTCGGCGTAAGGCGCTTTCAAGAACGTGTTGATGCCGGCAAAGTGCGGCAGTTCGCCGCGCGAAAAAGTCGGGATGGAGCGATCCTCAATCGAATCCGCACCTTGCAGGCCGTTGTCCAACGCCCATTTCTGTTCCGCTTTCCAGGCGTCTTCGGGCAGTTCGGCTTCTTTAAGCGCGGACTTCCAGCCCTGGGCCTGCATCTTGGAAAAGTCGGGGTGGTGAAATCGTTTTTCCGTTCCGGTGAACGCCGCATGCGCGCGGGTGTGTTTGTCATGTTGGAAAAACATGGTGTTAGTCCTTCTTTTTGCGGTCGAGGTTTTGAATGTCTTTCAGCTCGGCTTTGGTTTTGCTTGCGAGCGGAAGGTCGTAGGTGATGGTGGCGCCGTACGCGCCGGGTTCGTCGGGATCGATGCGCACCTTGTCGAACACCAACAGGCGCGTACCCAACTTGAAGCCTTCTTCCAAATCGTGGGTGACCATGAACACGGTCATGTCGTTGTCGTTCCACAGCTTGGTGATCAGGTCGTGCATGTCGGCGCGGATGCCGGGATCTAGCGCGCCGAACGGCTCATCGAGCAACAACACCTTCGGTTTCTTCACCAGCGCCTGGGCGATGGCGAGGCGCTGTTGCATGCCGCCGGAAAGTTCTGCGGGGTATTTGTCCGCCGCGTGGTCGAGGCCGACGGCTTCCAGATACGTGCGCGCCTCGTCCAACGCGGCCTTGCGGGGCGCGCCGAACAAGCGGCCCAAGAACGGTGCGCGTTCGGTCTCCAAACCGAAGGCGACGTTTTGTGCGGCGGTCAAATGGGGAAACACCGAATAGCGCTGAAACACGATGCCGCGATCCGGCCCCGGATCGTCGGGCAGCGGTGCGCCGTCGATGGTGATCGATCCGCGCGTCTGCGCTTCCTGGCCCAGCAAGATGCGCAAAAAGGTACTCTTGCCGCAGCCAGACGCGCCGACGATGGAACAAAAGGTCTTTTCCTTGAGGTCGAGGTTGACCCGTTCCAGCACGATTTGACCGGGGTATTCCTTCCACAGGTTGACGACTGAAATTTTCGTCATCTCAGTGGCCTCCCAGTTTTGCCCAGGGGAACGCCTTGCGGCTGATCCAGCTCAAGACAAAATCCATGACGAAGGCCAGCAGGGTGATCCACACCACGTACGGCAAGATCACATCCATGGACATGTAGCGGCGCACCAAGAAGATGCGATAGCCGAGGCCTTCGGTCGAAGCGATGGCCTCGGCGGCAATCAAAAACAGCCACGCGGGACCGAGCGACAGGCGCACGCTGTCGATCAGACGCGGCATGGTTTGCGGCAGCACCACGCGTAATGCCACCTGCCACGAACTGGCGCCCAGGGTTTGCGCCTTGATCAATTGCTCTCCGGGCAGGCTTTGCACCCACAGTTGGATGTCGCGCATGAAAAACGGCATCACGCCAAACACGATGAGAACGACTTTCGCACCTTCGCCAAGGCCGAAGACGATGAACAGGATCGGCAGCACCGCCAGTGGCGGAATCATCGACAGCACCGCTATGAACGGCGATAGCGCCGCGCGCGCATAAGGAACCAAGCCCGCCGCAATGCCTATGGCGAGCCCGCCCAAGGTGGCGACGAACATACCCAGGCCTAAGCGCAAGAGACTCGCCCAGGTGTCGTCCCAAAACAGATATGCGCCGGATCGTTTATCGGGGGTGAACGCCAGACGATAAATGGTGTCGGCGATGGTGCCGAGAGACGGCAGCAACTTGTCGCTTGGGTTCGCCTCAAGACGAATATCCGAACCGATCAAGTATGCCGCCGCCACCAGCACGAAGGGCAGCGCGGCCAACCATGCCGCGCTTGCCCGACCGGGGTGTCGGTTTATGAGCCGACGGTGATGCATCAGAGCGCGCCTGCGGCCGCCATGCCGACATAAGCGTCGTCGAAACGCAGCTTGATGTTGGCGGTGTCGCCCAGCGTTTTACCGCCCGGGAACGCCATGCCGATGAAGCCCGCGTCCGCCGCGCCATCACCCAACAGGCCATGGTCGAAGGAGAACTTGGCGACCTTGTCCATGGTCGCGGGCAGGTCCGCGCTTTTGGCGAACGCTAAAGAGTCCTTGGCCATGTAGAACATCTTGGTGCTGTCGAGCTGCATTTCGTAGCCCGCCAGATCGGTGCCGGATGCTTTGCCCATGGCTTCGCGGGCGGCTTTACCTGCGGCGTCGTCTTGGCTCATCAACGCCATGGTTTCGAACCATGCGCCGACCAGGGCTTTGGCGAATTTGGGGTTGTCTTTCACCATGGAGGTGTTGGCGACCAGCATGTCGATGATTTCACCGGGAATCTGGCTGCTGTCGAACACCTTGTTCGCGCCGGGCATGGCGGTGATTTCCGCGACCAACGGGTTCCAGGTGGTCACCGCGGTGACGTCGTCGGTGGCGTAAGCGGCGACCATGTCGGCGTCCGAGGTGTTGACGACCTTGACGTCCTTTTCCGCCATGCCAACACTTTCCAGACCGCGCGCCAGTAGATAGTGCGAGACCGACAGTTCGACCAAGTTGACGTTTTGCCCCTTGATGTCGGCGAGCTTGTCTTTGCCCTTCAAGATCACCGCGTCGTTGCCGTTGGAGAAATCGCCGAGGATCAGTGCGGTGCTGTCCACGCCGCCCGCCGCAGGAATGGTTAGGGCGTCCATGTTGGTCATCACGCAAGCGTCGTATTCGCCCGCGGTGTATTGGTTGATGGATTCGATGTAGTCGTTGATCTGCACGACCTCGATGTCGATGCCGTACTTGTCGGCCCACTTTTTCACGATGCCGTGGTCGGAAGCATAGCCCCACGGCATCCAGCCGACGTAAATCGACCAGGCAACCTTGAACGAGGTTTTTTCCGCGGCCAGCGCGTCGTTGAGCGACGCCGTGCCCGCTGAAATAAGAGCCAGTGCGCCGACGAAGAGGCTGAGTGCTTTGTTCTTGGGAAACGTCATGTTGTTCTCCTTGCGTTATCGAAAACCAACAAGGAAGGAGAGGGCGGGGTACAGCCAAGAGAAACGTTACCCCGCGAATATCACCTTCGCGGCTGGCGTTCTCCCGGGCTTTTGTCCCGCCGTGTGTCCGCTGGATATGAGAGCGGATTGCATCCCTCGGACCAGACGCCCCCATATGGCAGGAGCCGGAACCCTAGATGCACCCCCAGTCTTGCAGGTCCCGTGCCAACGCATAATCCATTGATATTATTGAATGTGAATTTTCAAAGCGTCCATTTTTGCATAAAAAATAATCAGCAAATTAATGGATGATTAAAAAATATGCTCAAGAGATGGGCGTATGGAAGGTGGGGTGTGAGATCGAAGAAAGGTTGTTTGCGCCTTGGTGGTGAAAAGACCCGCGGTTAGGCGCCCAAACTGGGCTGGAATCGAAGAGCCCCCGCAGGTTTTCGCCTGCGGGGGCCGAGGCTTGTTCGGTGCAACAACGCCTCTCGGGCGGTGGAGTGACTCCATCATCCCGTGTCTGGAGCATGGGCTCGACACCTCGCCGCGTCAACACTTCTAGTCCATTCAAAACATTCGATAAATGCAGGCTGTGATTAATCCGCGTGCAGTTGTGGGCGGGTAGGTCGGGCAATTGGGTTCGTGGAGTGAGTCGAATAAATTTGTTAGTCATCTGAAATTAAACGTAAAAATATCAATTTGGCGGCTTTGTTACAATTTGGCCCGCTTCTTGCCTTTAGGGGGACGGTGCAACAATGCAGTTTCCCTATTGGAGGAGTGATTCAATGAAGAAAACCATGAAAGCCCTGGCTGGCGCCGGCGCAATCGCCATTTCGGTGATGTCCGCCACCGCCGCACAGGCCGCCGACACCATTAAAGTTGGTGTTCTGCATTCCCTGTCCGGGACCATGGCGATTTCCGAGACCACGTTGAAAGACACGGTCTTGATGATGATTGACGAGCAGAACAAAAAGGGTGGCCTGTTGGGCAAGAAACTCGAAGCCGTGGTCGTCGATCCGGCATCGAACTGGCCCCTGTTTGCTGAAAAGACCCGCGAACTGATCGAAAAAGAAAACGTCGATGTGATCTTCGGCTGCTGGACCTCGGTTTCGCGCAAATCGGTTCTGCCGGTGATCGAAGAACTCAACGGTATGCTGTTCTACCCGGTTCAGTACGAAGGTGAAGAAAGCTCGCGCAACGTGTTCTACACCGGCGCCGCGCCGAACCAGCAAGCGATCCCGGCAGTGGATTACCTGCTCAGCGAAGACGGCGGCAAAGCCGAACGCATCGTTCTGTTGGGTACCGACTACGTCTACCCGCGCACGACCAACAAAATCCTGCGTTCCTACCTGCATTCCAAAGGCATCATGGACGCCGACATCATGGAAAACTACACGCCGTTCGGTCACTCCGATTGGCAGACCATCGTCGCCGACGTGAAGAAATTCGCCTCCGCCGGTAAAAAGACGGCTGTGGTTTCCACCATCAACGGCGACGCCAACGTGCCGTTTTACAAAGAACTGGGCAACCAGGGCATCAAAGCCGAAGACATCCCCGTGGTGGCGTTCTCGGTCGGTGAAGAAGAACTCGCCGGTCTGGACACCAAGCCGCTGGTCGGTCACTTGGCTGCCTGGAACTACTTCATGAGCGTCGATGCGCCGGTAAACGCCGAATTCATCAAGACCTGGAAGACCTTCATCAAGGACGACAAGCGCGTCACCAACGATCCGATGGAAGCAACCTACATCGGCTTCAAGATGTGGACCCAGGCCGTTGAACAAGCCGGCACCGCAGACGTCGATGCCGTGCGTCAAGCCATGTACGGCCAGAAGGTTCCGAACCTGACCGGCGGCATGGCCGTTATGAACACCAACCACCACCTGTCCAAGCCGGTTCTGATCGGCGAAATCCAGGGTGATGGTCAGTTCGATATTGTTTGGAAGACCGACGGTGAAGTCAAAGGCGATGCCTGGTCCGACTTCTTGCCCGAAAGCGCCAAACTGACCGCCGATTGGACCTTCCCTTGGGTCTGCGGCAACTGTGAAAAGCCGGTCTACGCGGCGAAGTAACACTCTACGACTCTCTGTCTCATAAACTTCAAGCCGGGGCGGGTTCGGTCCGCCGACCTCGCTCCGGCTCTCTTTTCTAAAGACCGATCGTTTTTTAATTTGTACGGGCAATGTGGGGAACAGATGTATCCGAGCAAGTTTAAAGCGCGTTGGCTGATGCTGTTGACCTTGATATTGGGTCTGGGTTTGTCATCGGTTCCGTCGGCACACGCAGACGAATTTACGGATGCGGTGCAAGCGCTCAACGCCAAAAGCAACTCAGCCAAAGCCAAAGCCATCGATGCCTTGGTCGCCACCGGCGACGAGCGCGCGGCAGCGGTTTTGAGCGCGTTCTTGAACGGTAAACTGTTTTATCGCAAAGCCGATGAGCGGGTGTTCATCACGGAACAATCCGGCAGCGTCTACGTGCTCACCGATCCGGCCACCGGTAAGGAAGCCGGAGAGGCGCAAAAATCCGAAGCCAAGAAGATCCCCATCAACAACAAGCTGCGCGGTCAGTTGAAAGGCGTGCTCGGCGCCTTGACGTTGATGAGCGCAAACGTCGACAAACGCCTCAAAGCCGCCGATGAAGTATTCAAGGCCAACGACCCCAGCATGCTGCCTGTATTGGAAAAAGCATTGGCGCGTGAAGAAGACGCGGGGGTGAAGGACCGTATGATCCGGGCTCAGGCGGCCATCGTTCTCGAATACGGCGATGACATCGACGCGCGACTTCAAGCCGCGAAAACCTTGGAAGATTTCACCGATCCGGAAGTCGCCGCACTGCTGGGCAAAATGGTCGCCAATGCGACCGATCCGGTGCTGCTCGCGGCCGCAAAGGATGCCCAGGATTCGGTTGAAAGCAGCCTCGCCGCATGGGCGTTCTTGGGCAATTTGTTCCAAGGCGTGTCGCTGGGCTCGGTGCTGTTGCTGGCCGCCGTGGGGCTTGCCATCACCTTTGGTGTGATGGGTGTGATCAACATGGCGCACGGCGAAATGGTCATGTTGGGGGCTTACACCACGTTCATGGTGCAGGAAGTGTTTCGCGCCTATTTCCCTGGCGCGTTTGACTGGTCGTTGGCCGTCGCGGTGCCGGCGGCGTTTTTGGTTACCGGTGCGGTCGGCATCGCCATCGAACGGGGCATCATTCGTTGGCTCTATGGGCGCCCCCTGGAAACGCTGCTGGCGACCTGGGGCTTGAGCTTGATTTTGCAGCAATTGATTCGTTCCATTTTCGGTCCCACCAATCAGGAAGTCGGCAACCCCAGCTGGATGTCCGGCGCGATCGAAACCTCGACCGGCTTGGTGCTGACTTACAATCGCATCTGGATCATCGTCTTTGCTTTGGGTGTGTTGCTGCTGTTGGGCCTGATCGCGCGCAAGACGCTGTTCGGGCTTCAGATGCGCGCGGTGACGCAGAACCGCGCCATGGCCAGCTCCATGGGTATTCGCTCCGGCTGGGTCGATGCGTTGACCTTCGCGTTGGGTTCGGGCATCGCAGGGATGGCGGGCGTGGCGCTCAGCCAGATCGACAATGTATCGCCGAACCTCGGGCAGACTTACATCATCGACAGCTTCATGGTGGTGGTGTTCGGCGGCGTCGGCAACTTGTGGGGCACTTTGGTGGGCGCGTTCTCGCTCGGCATCGTCAACAAGTTCCTGGAACCGTACGCGGGCGCCGTGCTCGGCAAGATCTTGGTTCTGGTCGGCATCATCTTGTTCATCCAAAAACGTCCTCGTGGGTTGTTCGCCCTCAAGGGCCGTGCGGTGGAGTCCTGAGCCATGACGCACCAACCTCTTCTCATGCGCATTCTCCACGACCGTATGGCGGTCACCGTGTTGGGCACGTTGGTCGTTGCCGCATTCGCGGTCCCGGCGCTCAACATGATGGTGTCGCCGGACAGCGCCATGCACGTGCCAAGCTATGTGGTGACGTTGCTTGGTAAATACCTGACCTATGCGCTTTTGGCGCTCAGCGTCGATCTGGTGTGGGGATACTGCGGAATTCTCAGCCTCGGCCACGGCGCGTTCTTCGCGCTCGGCGGCTACGCCATGGGCATGCACATGATGCGTCAAATCGGCGATCGCGGCGTGTACGGCAATGCGGAGCTGCCGGACTTCATGGTGTTTCTCAATTGGCAGGAATTGCCGTGGTACTGGTACGGTTTCGATAACTTCGGTTTCGCCATGCTGATGGTGGTGTTGGCGCCGGGCTTGTTGGCGTTCGTGTTCGGCTGGTTCGCGTTCCGCTCGCGCGTCACCGGGGTGTATCTGTCCATCATCACCCAGGCGATGACCTACGCTTTGTTGCTGGCGTTTTTCCGCAACGACATGGGTTTCGGCGGCAACAACGGTCTGACCGATTTCAAGGACGTGCTGGGTTTCGATCTGCGCTCCGACGGCATGCGCGCGACGTTGTTTTTCTTGTCCGCGATGGCGGTGGTTGCGGGTTATCTGATCTGCCGCTTTATCGTCGATTCCCGATTGGGGCGAGTGATCATCGCCATTCGCGACGCTGAGAGCCGGGCGCGGTTTTTGGGTTATCGGGTCGAATACTACAAGCTGTTCGTCTTCACCGTGTCCGCCGTTTTGGCCGGTGTCGCGGGGGCGCTGTATGTGCCGCAAGTGGGCATCATCAACCCGTCCGAATTCTCGCCCGCCAACTCCATCGAGATCGTGATCTGGGTGGCACTGGGCGGACGCGGCACGCTGGTCGGCCCGATCATCGGCGCGTTGGCGGTGAACTATGCAAAAAGCTACTTCACCGGGGCGCTGCCGGAAGTGTGGCTGTTCATGCTGGGCGGCCTGTTTATCGTTTCCACGCTGTTTTTGCCCAAGGGCATTGTCGGCACCGAAGCCATCATTGCGGCGTTCGAAACCCAACGCCTCAGGCTGGCGAAGTTCCTCAGGCCTTATGATTATGTCGAGGGAGGAGACGGACGATGAGCACGCAAAACAGGCACGACACGATCTTGTACCTCGATGGCGTTTCGGTCAGCTTCGACGGCTTCAAGGCACTTAATGAACTGAGCCTCTATGTCAACGAAGGCGAACTACGTGCCATCATCGGCCCCAACGGCGCGGGCAAGACCACCATGATGGACGTTATCACCGGCAAGACGCGCCCCGACACCGGCGACGTGATTTTCAACGGCGGCGTCGATTTGACCCAGCTGGACGAAGCGGCGATCGCCAATCTTGGCATTGGCCGCAAGTTTCAAAAACCGACGGTGTTCGAACGCCACACGGTGTTCGACAATCTGGAACTGGCGCTGAAGGGCAATCGCCGCCCGCAAGACAGCCTGTTCTTCCGCTTGAAAACGGATCAGCTTGAACGCATCAACGAAGTTCTCAGCACCACCAACTTATCCGAAGTCCGTCACATGGAGGCCGGGTCCTTGTCGCACGGTCAAAAGCAGTGGTTGGAAATCGGCATGCTGTTGATGCAAGACCCCGATTTGTTGTTGGTGGACGAACCGGTCGCCGGCATGACCGATGCGGAAACCGAAGCCACGGCGGTGCTTTTGAAAGAGATCGCCAAGACCCGGTCCGTGGTCGTGGTCGAACACGACATGGAATTCGTCAAATCTCTCGATTGTCGTGTTAATGTGCTGCACGAAGGCTCGGTCCTGGCCGAAGGATCGCTGGAAACGGTGCAGGCCAACGAACAAGTCATCGAAGTCTATTTGGGGCGCTGATCATGTTGAACGTACAAGGTATCGATTTGCATTACGGTGCATCCCAAGCGTTGCGCGGCGTGGACTTGAACGCTGAAATCGGTCAAGTGACCTGCGTCATGGGCCGCAACGGCGTGGGCAAGACCTCGTTGATGCGCGCCATCGTCGGCCAGCAGGCCGCAAGTGCGGGCAAGGTGATGTGGGAAGGCGAAGACATCATTAAGCTGAGCCCTCACGAACGCGCCCGACGCGGCATCGCTTTCGTGCCTCAAGGGCGGGAAATTTTTCCGTTGATGAGCGTCGAAGAAAACCTGCGCACCGGCTTTGCCGCCGTGCCGCGCACGCTGCGCCATATCCAAGACGAAATTTTCGATCTGTTTCCGGTGCTCAAAGACATGTTGCATCGCCGCGGCGGCGATTTGTCCGGTGGTCAACAACAGCAGTTGGCCATCGCCCGCGCCTTGGTCACGCGTCCGCGCCTGTTGGTGTTGGACGAGCCGACCGAGGGCATCCAGCCGTCCATCATCAAAGACATTGAACGCGTGATCCGCTTGCTGGCGTCGCGCGGCGACATGGCGGTGCTGCTGGTCGAACAATATTTCGAATTTGCGCGCGATCTGGCCGACGCGTTCTGCGTCATGGATCGTGGCGAAGTGATTTTGGCCGGGACCAAGGCCGATATGGTGGAAGAAGATGTTCGTCGCCACCTCACCGTCTAAAACGGTATCAGCAGTTCTGTCCGATGTGTCTGTCGAGGGCATGCACGGACGCGTCGAATTGCGTTTTGGCGACGTAGGAGGCGGCAAGGCGCGGCTGAAGGACCTGTACCAGACCTCGCCGTTTCGGGTTTTGTTCCCGACCTTGCCGGCTGATGAATTGACCTCGGCGGTGCTGGTGACGACTTCGGGCGGCCTTGTAGGAGGGGATCGCCTGGATGTGGGGGTCACGGTCGATACCGGCGCCGCCGTTCAAGTGATGGGCCAAGCGGCGGAAAAGGTATATCGATCCAAAGGACCGGACACGCACTTCAACGCCGACCTGAACGTCGGTGGGGGCGGTTATCTGGAATGGCTGCCGCAAGAAACCATTGTCTTCGATCAATCGCGCCTGCGCCGCACGACGTCCGTCGATGTGGCGCGCGGAGGAGAATTTTGCGGGGCGGAGATGCTGGTGTTCGGCCGCACAGCCATGGGTGAACGGGTGAACACGGGTCTGATCCGCGACGTCTGGGATGTGCGCCAAGACGGCAAGCGGGTATGGGCGGATGCGCTGCATCTGGATGGCGACATTGCCGCTAAATTGGACCACCCGGCGGGTTTCGACGGCGCGCGCGCGGTGGCGACGTTCGTCCATGTTGGTCCTCTGGCGGTGGAACGTCTGGAATGGGCGCGCACCTTGTTGGGTGAAGGCGACGAAGGTTTGCGCAACGGCGCAACCGTGGTCAACGGTGTTTTGGTGGTGCGATGGCTGGCCGACGATGCCCAGCGCATGCGCGCCGCTTTTGGTGATTTCTGGGCCGCGTTTCGCGCCCACACACGAAACCTGCCGGGCAAGATGCCCCGGCTTTGGCATGTCTAACAGAGAGGTTGTGCGGTGAAACTGACACCCCGTGAAAAAGATAAGCTGCTGGTCGCCATGGCGGCCGAGGTGGCGCGCAAACGTTTGGCGCGTGGCGTCAAATTAAACCACCCCGAAGCGATCGCGCTGATCACCGATTTCGTGGTCGAGGGTGCGCGCGATGGAAAGTCGGTGGCCCAGTTGATGCGCGACGGCGCCACGGTGCTCAGCCGCGACCAAGTGATGGACGGCATCGCGGAAATGATCCACGACATCCAAGTCGAAGCGACGTTTCCCGACGGCACCAAGCTGGTCACCGTTCACGAACCCATTCGTTGAGGAGATGAAACCATGACCCCCAAAATGATTCCGGGAGAAATCATCACAGCGTCTGGCGACATCGTTTTGAATGCCGATCTTGAAACCGTGACGCTGAGCGTCGCCAATACCGGCGACCGTCCGGTGCAGGTTGGCAGTCACTATCATTTTTATGAAACCAACGAAGCGCTGTCGTTTGAGCGTGAAGCCGCGCGCGGCTTTCGCCTCGACATTCCGGCGGGCACCGCGGTGCGGTTCGAACCGGGCCAGACCCGCGACGTGCAATTGGTGGCGCTGTCGGGTGATCGCGTCGCCATCGGGTTCAACGCAAAAGTCGACGGCAAACTGGAGGGCTAAGACATGGCTTATACAATCGATCGCACGTCCTATGCCTCCATGTTCGGCCCGACGGTGGGCGACAAAGTGCGCTTGGCCGATACCGAACTGTTCATCGAGGTCGAAGAAGACCGCACCACTTACGGCGAAGAGGTCAAATTCGGCGGCGGCAAGGTCATCCGCGACGGCATGGGCCAATCCCAGGTGTCGCGCGCACAAGGCGCGGTGGACACCATCATCACCAACGCGTTGATCGTCGATCATTGGGGCATCATCAAGGCCGACATCGGCATCAAGGGTGGGCGCATCACCGCCATCGGCAAGGGCGGCAATCCCGACACCCAGCCGAACGTCGACATCATCGTCGGTCCCGGCACCGAGGTGATCGCGGGCGAAGGGCGCATCGTGACGCCCGGCGGCATCGACGCGCACATCCACTGGATCTGCCCGCAGCAGGTCGAAGACGCGCTCTATTCCGGCGTCACCACCATGTTGGGCGGCGGCACCGGCCCGGCGGAAGGCACCAACGCGACCACCTGTACGCCCGGTCCATGGCACATCGAAAAAATGATCCAGGCGGCCGAAGGTCTGCCGATGAACTTGGCGTTTTTCGGCAAGGGCAACGCGTCCCGCCCCGAAGCGCTGTTGGAACAGGTGCGTGCCGGGGCGTGCGGATTGAAGCTGCACGAAGACTGGGGCACCACGCCCAGCGCCATCGACACTTGCTTGAGCGTTGCTGAAGACACCGACATCGGCGTCGCGATCCACACCGATACGCTCAATGAAAGCGGCTTTGTCGAAAACACCATCGCCGCATTCAAGGGCCGTACCATTCACGCCTTCCACACCGAAGGCGCGGGTGGCGGTCATGCACCCGACATTATCAAGGTGTGCGGCGAGCAAAACGTGTTGCCATCGTCGACCAACCCGACGCGGCCTTACACCGTCAACACCATCGACGAACATCTCGACATGTTGATGGTCTGCCATCATCTGGACTCGCGCATTCCCGAAGACGTGGCGTTCGCCGAAAGCCGCATCCGCAAGGAAACCATCGCGGCGGAAGACATCCTTCACGACTTGGGCGCGATGTCGATGATCGCGTCTGATTCCCAAGCCATGGGCCGGGTCGGCGAAGTCGTCATCCGCACTTGGCAGACGGCCGACAAGATGAAACGCCAGCGCGGACGGTTGCCCGAAGAGACCGGGAATAACGACAACTTCCGCGTTAAACGCTACATCGCCAAATATACCATCAACCCGGCGCTCACTCACGGCATCGCCAATCATGTGGGCTCCATCGCGGTGGGCAAGATGGCCGATCTGGTGTTGTGGAAGCCGGCGTTCTTCGGCGTCAAACCGGACGTGATCGTCAAGGGCGGCGCCATTGCCGCGGCGGCGATGGGCGATCCCAACGCGTCGATCCCGACACCGCAGCCGGTGCATTACCGTCCGATGTTCGGCGCCCTGGGCCGCGCACGGATCGAGACCTCGGTGACCTTCGTCAGCCAGTTGGCGCTGTCGGAAGAAATCGACAACGTCTACGGCGTCGACAAAGCGATGGTGGCGGTGGAAGGATGCCGCACGGTGAAAAAGGCCGACATGGTGCTGAACAACTACACGCCGCACATCGAGGTCGATGCCGAAACCTACGAGGTTCGCGCCGACGGCGAGTTGCTGACGTGCGAGCCCGCCGACGTGCTGCCGATGGCGCAGCGCTATTTCTTGTTCTGAGGAGCCTTGAACATGCGCCGCGCCATCCGTGTGATCACCGAGAACGAGTGGACGCCGCAAGACGTCAAAGGCACGGTTACGCTCAGTTTCGAAGATCGCTTTCGCCGTCGGGTGCGCTTGCATGACGACGCGGGGGAAGCGTTCTTGCTGGACCTGGCCCAAGCGACCCGCTTCGAAGACGGCGATGGCTTGGTACTGGACGGCGGCGGTGTGTTGTTGGTGCGCGCGGCACTGGAAGACGTCTTGGATGTGGCGGGCACGGATACCCAGCACAGCGCACGTTTGGCATGGCACATCGGCAACCGCCACACCCCCGTCGAGGTGTTGGCCAGCGGTCATTTGCGCATTCAATACGATCACGTTTTATCGCATATGCTGGAAGGTCTGGGAGCGACGCTGGAACGTAAGAAAGCCCCGTTCGTGCCCGAACCGGGGGCCTACGACGGTCACGGTTCCAGCCATGCCGATGAGAACGAAGGAGCGGCTCATGGCCACACCCATTCCCATCACGGATAGTGGTTTGTTGCGCCTGTTGGCATGGCTATCGCCATCGTTTCCCGTTGGGGCTTACGCCTACAGCCACGGCGCGGAAGCCGGCGTGGAAAGTGGGCGTATCACCAACCGCGAAACCGCGCTGGACTGGATTGCGTTCGTGGTCGAATTCGGTACGGGCCGCGTCGATGCGGATCTGTTCGTCGGTGCGTATCTGGCGGCGGAAGAAAACAACGCAGACAAGTTCGTCAATATGGCGTCGTGGGCAGATGCGCTCAAAGGCACGGCGGAGTTGGGCTTGGAATCGCGTGCCCAAGGCCAAGCATTCTTAGACGCGGTGCAGGGCGCATGGGCGGATGAACGACTCGGCGAATTTTGCAAGGCGCTTAAGGCGGCAGATGTCTCGCCGTCTTACGCCACCTCCGTCGCGGCGGCGGCGGCGTTCGCCGGCGTCGGCTTGCAGGCGGCGCTGGGCGCGTATCTTCATGCCTTCGGCGCCAACATAGCCAGCGCCATCGTCCGTCTGGTGCCGCTGGGCCAAAGCGACGGGCAGAAAATCATCGCCGCCATGGAACCGATTATCGAACGCGCCTTAGCCAACGCTTTGGAACGCGATCCCGACGACACCGGATCGGCGGCGTTCATGGTGGACTGGTTGTCCATGAAACACGAAACTCAATATTCGAGGTTGTTCAGATCATGACCCAAACATCACCCAGCAACCCCTTGCGCGTTGGTATCGGCGGACCGGTGGGATCGGGCAAGACGGCGTTGCTCAAAACATTGTGTAAAAAAATCCGCGATACCTACGACATCGCCGCTATCACCAATGACATCTATACCCGCGAAGATGCCGAGTTCCTGACCCGCGAGGGTGCGTTGGATGCTGAACGTATCGCGGGGGTGGAAACCGGTGGCTGTCCACACACCGCCATCCGCGAGGATGCCTCGATGAACTTGGCCGCCGTGCGCGACATGGCGACAAAATTTCCGGGCCTGGAAGTGGTGTTCGTTGAATCGGGCGGCGATAACCTATCCGCCACATTCTCGCCAGAACTCGCCGACATCACCATCTATGTCATCGACGTGTGCGCGGGTGACAAGATCCCCCGTAAGGGTGGACCAGGCATCACCCGATCGGATCTGTTGGTGATTAACAAGATCGAGCTGGCGCCGCTGGTCGGGGCGTCGTTGGAGGTTATGGACCGCGACGCCAAAAAGATGCGCGGCGAGCGTCCGTTCGTGTTCGCCAATGTGCAAAAGGGTGACGGTGTGGACCAGATCATCGACTTCATCATCGAGGCGGGCGGCCTTGAGACGCGGGCCTATGCGAACGCAAGTGCGTAAGTGCGAATAACGCATTAGGGGTGCGATACCTTTATATTGCCCTCAATAGGGGCTTTATATTAATATATTCTAATGTTTGACTTGTGGGGGTGGATGGTCCGCGCCCGCGTTGAGACCGACTGTCGGACGTCTTGGAGAGATGCCGACAAGGGAGGGAGTTTGAACATGAAGAAACTATCTGTATTTCTCGCTTCAACACTTATCGCCGCTTTTGCTCTGTTCGCGGTTCCCAGCGACGCCCAGGCATGGTCTTGGCCATGGAACTGGGGCAACAACTGGGACGATGGCCCGTGGGGTGGCGGCCCGTGGGGCGGTGGTCCGTGGGGTGGTTATGGCTATCCTTACGGTGGCTACTATCCCTATGGTGGTTACTATCCTTATGGTGGGTATGGGTATCCTTACGGCGGCTACGGTTACGGCTATCCGGCTTACGGTTATGGCTACGGTTACGCGCCGTATGCGTATCCGTACGTTGCGCAGCCACAATCCCCGGCTGCGACGACGCCGGCACCCGCAAAAAAAGCCGCTCAATAGGTTGTCTGAGCCACGATCTTTGCAAACCCCGCTCCGTGGTGAGCGGGGTTTCTTTTTGCATTATTTGATTCTGATCCCATATTCCAACGCATACGAATAAGGATGGAAAATGGCTGAATTCGACATTCCTCAAGGGGCTTACACTCAACCGGGCCCCTGTCCCAAATGTGGCGGCGACGCGTTGGTGCTCACCGTGCGTTCCAAGACTGACCGCAACTGGTGGGATGAATGGAAAGGCTGCATGGAATGCGTCGATCCGGTGGTGTTTCTCACCCAGTTTATGGACCAGCACGGCGAGTACACGTTGGCGGTGCCCGGCGGCCCGTTGCCGCGTGAACTGCGGAGAAAGCGCAGCATAGAAAAACCGGACCCGAATCAGCGGTAAGGTCGTTGCGTGTCGGGGCCGCTGTGCTATTGTTTACAAGCTTTGTCGTACTTCTCAAACGGTTCTAAAAACGTTACGCCACGTGGCGTTTCGGGAATGTTTGCGGCAACGTGATCCTCGGCCAGCATGAATTGGATAACCAATTTGCGCGGTGCGTCTGCGGTTTCAACGGAGGGCCGGTGTGATCCGGCTATAGCGCTTACGTCATGTATCGTTTGGTCCGTAATTTTTCGCTCGCCAGCGCCGTGGTCATCGTGTGTTGCAGCGCCATCTTGATTTACGTCTTGCACGGCAAAATGATGGCCGAAATGGTTGTGGAGACGGAACTCAGCAACACATCGCTGGCGCGCTCACTCGCCAACACGCTGGGCGCGGACCTCGAGCGTTTTCTCGATCATGCGCAAACCGTGCCGCCTAACCAGCTGGCCGCCAGTCCTCAATATGAAAATATTGACGCTTATTTCCATAAGGCGACAAGCGGACTGGACGTTCTGAAAATCAAACTCTATCCGCTCAACGGTTTGACCGTTTATTCCTCCGATCTTTCTCAATTGGGGGATGACAAGGCCGCCAATTCCGGATTTCAACGCGCGCTGGGTGGCGACGTTGCCAGCGACCTGGTGTTCCGTTCCCAGTTCAATGCTTTCGAAGGACTGATCGAAGATCGCGACCTGGTCGCCAGTTATGTCCCGATCCGCGAAGACGGACATGTCATAGGCGTATTGGAAGTGTATTCAGACGTGACTTCGACCGTCACACGTATCCGTGCCGTGACCATGGAACTGGTGATGTTGTTGGGCGTGTTGTTCGGAGTTCTGTTTTTAGTGCTGTACGCTGTTGTGCTGCGGGCCGACCGCATTTTGAAAAAGCAATATGCCGAAAAACAGATGGAGATCGAAGAGCGCCGCCAAGTCGAAGCGGCGTTGCGGGACAGTGAAGAACGTCTACAGAGCTTTTTGGACGCGGCCTCTGAGTGGTTGTGGGAAACCGACGAGAATCACAAATTCACCTATTACAGCAATCGCGTCGAAGAAATACTTGGGGTGAAGATCGAAAACCTCATCGGCAAAACCCGTGACAGCATCTTGAACAAGGGGCTGGAGACCGACCAGGCGAAATGGGATGCCCATCTCGCCGATTTACAAGCACGGCGACCATTTCGTGATTTTATCTATGCCTTGGATGGGGCGCCGAAACTCACCTACATTCGCGTCAACGGCGTGCCTGTATTTGATGCGGATGGCATTTTTAAGGGCTATAGAGGTACCGGAAACAACGTCACCGACTGGATATTGTCCGAGCAAGACCGCGCACGATCCGAGCAGCAGTTCTCCTTGGCGTTTCGCGCCAGCCCGGCATTGGTGGCCATTTCCGGTATCAATACCGGCATTCACCACGATGTGAACGAAATGTGGCTTGAGACGCTGGGTTACAAACGTGAGGAAGTCATTGGCAAGACTGCCATAGAGTTAGGCGTGTGGGCGGACATTCAGGACCGGGCACGGGTGGTTGCGGAAATATCCGAACATGGTCGCGTCAATGCCTTTGAAGTCAAGTTTAGGACTAGATCAGGTGAAATTCGCGATTTCCTGATCAATGGCGAAGTGATCGCTTTCGATGGCGAAGATCGATTGATGTTGGTGGCCCAAGACATCACCACACGCAAACGGGAAGAGGAAACCCTGAAGGCGGCTCATGACGTGCTGGAGGTGCGCGTACGCGAACGTACACGTGACTTGGTCGTGGCTAAGGAAAGTGCAGAAATGGCCAGCCGTGCGAAATCGGAATTTCTGGCCAATATGTCCCATGAACTGCGCACGCCGTTAAATGCCATTATTGGTTTTTCCGACATCATCAAGCACGAGATGTTCGGTAAAATCGGCGCGGTCACCTATCTGGATTATGCGGAACATATCAAAACGTCCGGTGAGCACCTATTGAGCCTGATCAATGACATCCTCGACGTATCCGCCATTGAGGCGGGGAAATTCGAAATGCATGAAGAGGAAGTCAGCATTAAGTCCGTCGCCGAAGCGTGTCTACGTCTGGTCAATGAACGTGCAAAACAAAACAGCATTCGGATCGATTGCAACATTGATGAGAATTTGCCGAATTTGTTCGGTGATGAACGGCGCATTAAGCAAGTGTTGATCAACCTGTTGTCCAATTCCGTCAAGTTTACGCCTCGTGGCGGCCATGTAACGGTCTCAGCGCGCCTGGATGGGCGTGGCGGGATGATTTTGGCCGTTAAAGATACCGGCATCGGGATCGCCAAAGAGGACATCCCCAAGGTGCTCAGCCCCTTCGGACAGGTCGACAGTTCCTTGGCGCGTCAATATGAAGGCACAGGCCTGGGCTTGCACCTGTCGCGAACCTTCATCGAGCTGCACGGCGGCAAGCTGGTGATCGAAAGCGAGGTTGGAAAGGGATCTGAAGTCAGCGCCCATTTCCCGCCGGGGCGCATGGCCTATGAAAGCGCCATCGGCGCAGCTCACGAGTCCAAAAAATCGCATTAGGTCCGCAATGACTGATTAGCGGTCTCAGAGTACCCTGGGGGGTGGTAATTGTGCCCACAGGGCATTATATTCGGAAAATCTTAATTAAGGGCGGAGCCGGCGTGCGCATTAGGCCGTGCTGGCAAGGCCTCGTGATATTGTAAGGAAATGGATATGGCCACCATTGCGTTGACCGCCGATAATCTCGAAAGCACCATCGAGAACAATGACATTGTGTTGATCGATTTTTGGGCTGAATGGTGCGGACCGTGCAAAATGTTTGGGCCGATCTTCGAGGCGACTTCCGAAAAGCATGCCGACGTCACCTTTGCCAAGTGTGACACCGAAGCCGAGCAAGTTGTCGCCGCGCAATTTGGCATTCAGTCCATTCCGACGGTTGCGGCCTTTCGTGAGCAAGTCTTGGTGTTCGCTCAACCCGGCGCGTTGCCGCAAGAAGCGTTGGAAGAACTGATCAAACAGCTCAAAGCGCTGGACATGGACGACGTACGCAAGAAGATCGCCGAAGCCCAGGCTCAGGCCGAACTGAACGGCGACGACTAAGCCGACCGCTCTGATTGCGCCGCCACTTTCAGCGTGTCTGGACGCGGCGGCGCAAAGCGCGCTAGCTTAGCGTCATGAGCACGAATAAGACCGTCGAACTATCTGTCGTTATCCCCATGCGCAACGAAGGGCCCATGGTGGGTGCGTTGTTCGCCCGATTGATAGCGGTCTTGAACGCCACGGGCAAAGCGTACGAAATCGTCTGCGTCAACGACGGCAGCGACGACGACACCCAAGCGCGGTTGCTTGCGCAACAACAGCAATTTCCATCCGTACGTATTCTCGAACTGTCACGAGGCTTCGGCAAAGAGGCCGCGCTGACGGCGGGTATCGATCACGCTTGCGGCAGCGCAGTGGTGGTCATGGACGCAGACCTGCAAGATCCACCCGAATTGATTCCTGATTTGATCGCCAAGTGGCAAGACGGCTATGAGGTAGTTTATGGCGCGCGCCGCTCCCGCGATCATGACAGTTGGCTCAAGCGCACCACGGCCAAGGCGTTCTATGCCCTGTTCAACAAACTGAGCGATACCAAGCTGCCGCCCGATGCGGGAGATTTCCGGCTTATGGACCGCGCAGTGGTCGAGGCGTTGACAACTCTGCCGGAACATTCGCGTTTCATGAAGGGGATCTTTGCCTGGGTCGGTTTCAAACAGATCGGCGTGCCCTATGACCGTCCCGAACGCCAGGCGGGCGAAAGCCAATGGCCGTATTTCAAACTGTTTCGGTTCGCGTTGGACGGGTTGTTTTCGTTCAGCACCGTACCGCTGCGTTTGTGGACCTGGATCGGCATCGCCACGGCCCTGATAGCGCTTTCGTACGCCTTGTTTTTGGTCGTGCGGGTGTGGGTGTATGGCATCGACGTGCCAGGCTATGCTTCGCTGATGGTGGCGATCTTGTTCTTCGGTGGGGTACAGTTGATATCGGTTGGGGTGTTGGGCGAATACATCGGCCGGATTTTCCGCGAGACCAAAGGCCGCCCGCTTTACATCGTTAAGCGGGCCTATGGAGTGGACGAAAAAGCCAATCGATAAGAGGCCGAAAATAGATGGCGCTGCCCCTGTTGAGGGCAGCGCCATCAGTCGTCAAAACCAGACCCGCGGGAAAAGGGGGGGAAGAGGCCCAGAACTGACGATCTTCTGTAAATAGATCAGACTGTCTGAGCCTCAGTATGAGAGGCTGGACCTGAAACAAAGCTGAAGCCCTTGTTCAGGTTGCGTTCAGCTTGGCCCCATGGTGTTCAAGGTTTTTGAGTTTCCGCCATGCGTTCAAGGCGCGTGACCTGAACGCGTCGATTGATATCGCCTTCGGGGTTTTCGGGATCGAGCAGTTGGCTTTCGCCGTATCCAACCGGGTCCACGCGTGCGGGATCGATGCCGAAGGTGGTGACCAGATAATCCAAAACCGACTTGGCGCGGTGCTGGGACAGTTTCTGATTATACCCTTCGCTGCCGACCGCATCGGTGTGCCCGGCGATTTGGAAGCGATAGTTGTTTAATTCGCCATAGGTCAGCGCTTCACCCAGATTATCCAGCACGTCCATGGCTTCCGGCTTGAGGATGGCGCTGTCGAATTCGAAAAACACCTTGATGTTGATGGACGGGGCGGGGGCCTCGGGCGCCAGCTTTTCCACCATCACAGGGGCTACGGCTTCGGTGTATTGCGGGGCGGGGGCACAGGGGCCTTCGCGGTCAGTCCCCATCAGTCCCGCGGCCAGGATCATGCCGCCACTCTGCCTGAGATAATCGCTCGAGCAGCTGTCGCACAAGTCGCGGGCGTTTTGAAACAGTTTGAGATTGCGCGTGATTTTGTCGGTATGGCGGCCATGGCTGAGCGCCTCTTGGAATGTGAAAATGGCTTGATCGACATGCCCGGACAAACCTTGGGAAACGCCGAGATTGTTCATCACGGCGGAATCGTCGGGACACATTTCGAGGGCCTTTTTGTAAGCCGCTTGAGCTTCGGTGTAGCGCTGTAAATAGTCGTTGCCGATGCCGAGCGCCGAATACAAGCGCCAGTCGTCGGTGCCGTTGACGGTGGCGCGCTGCAACAGCTGAACACCGGTGGCGCTGTCGCCTTGGATCAAGCGCACCTTACCCAATTCGGCGAGGAACCGGGGCTGTGAGGCGAGCATGGGAACGGCTGCGGTTAACACCTCGGCGGCTTCGTCGATACGTCCGGCCCAGCGCAGATTGCGCGCCAACCCCAAGACCGCCTCGATTTCATCGGGGTTTTGGGCCAGTAGGGTTCTGTAGTGATCGATGGCTTCACCGAACGCGGCGATTTCCTCCGGTGTCGTCGATGTCGTAGGCTTGGGCGTGCCGGCATCGGCGCACGCGCCGAGCATGAGAACGGCTGAAAGCGCGGCAAAGGTTGGTTTGAAGCTCTTAAACATAGGATTTTTCCAATACGTTCATCGTTCCCCAAGGATATAACCGGCATGCGCACTTTGTCGCAGTGACGAGAGTCACAAAGCGGAAATAACCTTACATGTTGGTGGGTGATTGGCGTGCGCCAGTGTGCCACAATGCGGCACGTTTCATTGTGGAGTGTTCCTCTGATGTCCGCGACCCCGACCATACGCATCGAAGACCCGTTTGCCGAACAACCTGAAATCCAACCCAGTTTTGCGCTGTTCAATTACGGCTTTCGCCCGTTCTTTTTGTTGGCGGGGCTGTTTGGCGTCGTCAGCGTGCCCCTATGGGTCGGGCTTTATAGCGCCCATATCGACTTGAATTTGTTGGCGGCGCCTTATTTGTGGCACGGCCACGAAATGCTGTTTGGCTATACCGCCGCGGCAATCGCGGGTTTCTTTCTCACCGTGGTGCCGAACTGGACCAAGGTCAAGGCGCGCAAGGGCAACATTTTGATCGCATTGAGCGCCTTATGGCTGCTTGGTCGAGTGGCGTTTTGGGCCCAGGGCTATCTTCCCTACAGCTTGGTGATCGTTGCCGACATGTTGTTCTTGGTCGGTTTCACGGCGTTGGTGTTGCGGCCCTTGCTCGACCCTCAACATCGACGCCAGTTCGTATTCGTGCCGATCTTGGTGGCGTTGATCGCCGCCAACGCGATGACGCACCTTGGCATTGTCGGTTTCGATGGGTTGGGCGTGGACTGGGGCGCACATGGACTGACCCTTGGGCTCGACGCCATCATCGTGCTGATTGCGGTGATGGGGGGACGGGTGACGCCGAGTTTCACCTCGAGCTTTTTGGGCCACGGCGATCCCAACATCAAAGTGCGTCAGAACGCGCAACTGGATCGTCTGGTGATGAATGCGACGTGGGGTATGCTGGTGATCAATCAATTGGCGCCGGACCATCCGGTGGCGGGCGGGGTGACCTTGTTCGTGGCGGCGCTGCACGCGGCGCGCCTGTCGGGGTGGCAGGGCTGGCGCACGTTGTCCAATCCGATTTTGTGGGTGCTGCATCTGGGTTATGTGTGGTTGATCGTGGGCTTGGCGTTGCGCGGGCTGAGCGGGTTCGACCTGTTGGCGGCACCTGACGCCCTGCACGCCCTGACCATCGGCGCCGTGGGCACGTTCACCATGGGCGTGATGACGCGTGCCTCTCTGGGCCATACGGGCCGGGTGATCAAGGCCGCGCCGATGATCGTGGCGGCCTATGTGCTGATCTCGGTCGCAACGGTGACACGCTTGGCGGCAGCCGTGTGGCCGGAATATGCGGTGGAGTTGGTGATGGTGTCCGGGGTGGCGTGGACGGTGGCGTTTGCTGCGTTTGTCGTCATCTATGCGCCGATCCTGATGCGTCCGCGTATCGACGGCCGTCCCGGATGAGGGGCGGGGTGAAGGGTGTTTCGAACAGATGAGCTTTTACCGATCCCTGCCGAATGACCGGCCCAAATCGTGGTTCGAAGAATTTCGCGCCGAGGTGATCAGCGACCATCGCCAACTGATCGCATGCCGGACCGCGCGACAAGATCGCGGCGATTGGTCGTTCGATCATGCCGTCAAACGGACCAAGGCGTTTTATGAAGAACGCTTGAACGGTTACCACAAGGTCGATTCCATTTCGTCCGCGCAACTGGCAGAGCTGCTGGCATTGGTGGCCGCCATGGGCACGGCTGATTTTCCTGAGCAATAGCCGAATTGGCATGTCATGAATCGTACATGGAGCGCGTGTAGGTTTGTTGAAGCCAGTGGATCTGACACTGAGGCGAAGACAGGAGAGCGCAGATGGTCAACGTTCGCGATGTGCCCATAGACTATGAAGATCTGCCCACGGATCTGCGCCAAGCGGTTGATTATTGGCGGGGATTGAAAGGGGACCGGATTGCGCCGAAATGGCGCGAGGTCGATATGCTGCAACTGCCCTTGCAACTTGTTCCGACGACAGTGGTGGTTGACTGCTTCGAGGACGATAAAGGCCCCAATTTCCGATATCGCTTTTACGGTTCGGGGCTACGCTCGGTACACAACGTCGAATTGACGGGCAAAACGCCTGACGATGTGCCTGTTTCGACGTTGTCGCGATCCATCAAAGATGAATTTCTCCGCGTTGAAAAAAATAAAATACCGTTGTTTTCCGCCTACGGCACCGACACCCACAACGGCTTCGGCGCGTTCTTGAACGTCGTGCGGTTGCCGTTATCCGATGATGGCGCGCGGGTTACAAATATATTGGCGGTGATCAGCTATCGACAGCACGATATGGCGTTGGCGGACATGTTTGACCTGATGCGTGCGAACGACGTCATGATTACGCCTGTCTGATCGCCGACGTCAGAGGCTTAGAGATCCAGCAGCTTTTTGATTTTGCCGCACAAGACGTCAAAGTTGATCGGTTTATCGACGAAACCGTCGCATCCCATCTGGTGCATGTCGTCGCGCATTTGCGTCCCTCCGACTGCAGACAGGGCGATGACCGGAACCTTTGAGGTTTCAGGCGCGCCGCGCAAGGCCTGTAGCACACGGGTGCCATCCATCACCGGCATGTTGATGTCGAGGATGATTAAATCTGGGTGTGACCGTCCAGCTTGACCGATGCCGTCTTGGCCGTTTACGGCATGCGTAACGGTGTGTCCCGCATCTTCCATGTGGATGGTCAGCAGATCGCGGATAGCCGGGTCGTCATCAATGACCAGAATGTTTGCCATATGATTTTCTCGTAATGTTTGGATTTGTTACCAAGATTGTCATACCTATAGATAGGTGATCTGGGTGTTGGATTAAAGTAGGGATGGAGAAGTTAAAGTGATCAACGGCGAACGGCGTGGCCCAAACGCCCTGTTTCACGGCGATGTCAGCCTCACCAAAGCGTTCTGGTTGTGGGGCGCGCTTGGTGGTGGTGGCCAAATCGCCCTGTTTTCTGCCTTGCTTCTGGCGTTGCCCGACGCTCCCAGCAACCATATCGGTTGGGCGCTGTTGGGCTGGATCGGCTTTCTATACCTCTATTTCACCATCGTGTTTGTCGGCATCTGGCGTTCGGCGGGACGGGTTTTGACCTTGGCGGAAGGCAAGTCGTTCGCCGTGGCCGCGCGGGTGATGGTGGGGCTTGGCGTCGTGCTGAGCGTTTCGATCACGGTGCAGGTGCTGTTCATGGGGGGCTCCCCCCACTAATGGGCAACAGCCATGGCGTCAGCGCGTCGGCTGTGCTAAATGTTGATTCTCACCCTTCAAGTATGACGAGAACGCTATGAGAACCACCGAAATCGCCCGTGTGCAGGAATATCTGCGCAAAGCCTTCAGCAACAACCGCATCGCCGTGCCGCCGCCCATGAAGGCCGATGCGCCGATCGAGGTCTATATCGGCGATGAATTCATCGGCGTGTTGCATCGTGACGAAGACGAGGGTGAAGTTTCGTATTCCTTCGTCATGAGCATTTTGGAAATGGATCTTCCGCCGCTGCCGGAACTGTAAGTTCACCCAGCGCGGGAGAGACTTGCGAGTCTGCGCCATGATCTGCGTGACTGACACCATTATTTTGTCCGACGACGAGATCGAAGAGCGTTTCATCCGCGCCCCTGGTCCTGGCGGCCAAAACGTCAACAAAGTCGAAACCGCCGTTCAGCTGCGCTTTAACGCCGCGCAATCGCCGGCTTTGAGTGAGGCGGTGTTTCGCCGACTTAAAGTTTTGGCGGGGCGGCGCATGACCCAAGACGGCGTGATCGTGATTTCGGCGCGGCGCTTTCGCAATCGCGAACGAAATCGCGCCGACGCGCTGGAAAGGCTTGTGACATTGATCCGGGAGGCCGCTCAACCGCCCAAGCCACGCCGCGCAACGCGGCCGACCATGGCTGCCAAGCAGCGCCGATTGGAAGGCAAACAAAAGCGCGCCGACGTGAAGAAAACCCGCGCCCGGGTCCGCGTGCGCGATACGGATTAAGCCGTCAGGATTTTTTCGAGCCGCCTTTTTTGCCGCTGGCGGTGCCGGTCGCCGCGGCCATCGAATCCCAAAACATTTTCTGAAACTGATCCAGTCCCGGCATCGCGGTTGCTGCGGTGCCCGGCATCCACATCTTCATCAGGTTTTCCATGTCCATGGACGCCATACCGTCTTTCATCCGTTTTTGCATTTCATCCATCATCGCAGTTTGTAGCGGCTGGACATCGGGCAGCCCGAAAAAGGTTCGTGCTTCTTCGGGGGTGCATTCAACGTTGATGGTGACCTTCATGATGATTTCCTCAGTTCGAACGGGACTCCATGTCCCGATAGCCTAGGGGAGGCAGGGGCAATGCGCAATGCGGCGATGTGGCTTGTTGCCTTTCTTTTGCCCCGACCTCGTCGTAAGCTGATGAAAATGACAACAGCAAGGCCTGTATCAGATGTCTCGTTTACTTAAAGGCGCTTTCGTATGCGCATCTTCCGCCCTCGCCATTGTGGTTTTTGCAGGCGCAGTTCAGGCGGCGGACTTGGTTTCCTACCGCGCGGTCTACGATGTGCGTCTGGCGGATGCCAAACGCGGCTCGAACGTCTCAGCCGCCAGCGGTCAAATCGCTTATGGCGTCAAGCAAACCTGCGATGGATGGCTGGTCAACCAAACCGGCACCATGTACCTGCAAACCGCGACCGGTGATGTCGTGCCGCAGGGCTTGAACTTTTCATCGTGGGAATCCGTCGACGGAACCCGCTACCGTTTCTCCGTCATGGGTGACGAAACCGATAGCGACATCATTTTGGGCGCGGCGAGCATGTCGAAGACACCAAACGGCGGCGAGGCTCAGTTTTCCAAACCCGAGCCCGCGACCTTCGCCTTACCGGCGGGTACCTTGTTCCCGATGGAACACACGGTCCACATTCTCGATCAAGCCGCCCTCGGCAAGTCGCAATTTGAAAATTCGGTGTTCGAAGGCACCGACGTCGAAGGCGAGAAGCTTTTGGTGAGCTTCGTCAGCCCTTTGTCAGCACGCGCGCAAACCATGGCGGCGCGTTTCAAGGATGCAGCCTTGACGCATCCGGGGTGGAATTTTCGCTTGGCGTACTTCGATCCCGCGAGCCAGACCGGCGAGCCGCTTTATGAAATCGAGGCCGATTACCTCGATAACGGAATTCCCGTGCGCTGGATGTTGGATTACGGTGATTTCACCGTCGAAATGGGCATGACCAAGGTGGAAATTCTGCCCAAACCCGACTGCTGAACGCACGAGATCGTGGATCAAAAAAACGGCGCGGACCGCAAGGGACCGCGCCGTTTTCATTTGGATGGCAGCGATTAATTGGTCGCCTTACCGCGCGCCGCATCGACCATCTTCTTCATCGATGCAAGCGGGATCGCACCGGGTGCGATATTGTCGCCAATGATAAACGCCGGCGTTCCGGTGATGCCCAAGGCCTGAGCCTGAGCATGGGTGGCATTGACTGTTTTGCCGATTTCGGGGTCGTTCATCTGTTCGGCCAAGGCTTGCGTGTCGATACCGGCGTCCTTGGCCAGTTCCATCACCTTGTCGTTGCTGAGCGCGCCTTTGCTGGTCATCAAGGCGGTGTGAAGGGCGGGGTATTTATCACGTTGATGTAGCCATACGGCCAGTGCCGCGCGTGATGCGTAGACGCTGTCGTCGCCCAGAATGGGGAACTCTTTGAGCACATAACGGATGTTGCCGTCTTCTTTGATCAATGTCTGCACGTCGTCGAAAACGCGTTTGCAAAACCCGCAGCGATAATCGAAGAATTCCACCATCGTGACGTCGCCATTAGGATTGCCCATGACCGGATCGTTGGGACTGGCGGTCAGGTCGGCCGACATCGCCTGCATGGCGATGCGCTGTTTTTCAGCGGCAGCGGCTTCATCGCGGCGTTGCAATTCGTTGATCGCCTCGACGATGACTTCCGGATTTTTCAGAAGATAGGCGCGCACCACCTGTTCGACTTCCGTTTTTTGTGCCGCACTGAGTGTATCGGCATGGGCAGCGCCAAGCGGCGCGCCGATCGCCATGGCGGTGGCGATGATGAAGGTCCTGACAAAGGACATGTAAGTCTCCCTATGAAGATTGCGCCCCACGTGCAGGGCCATTGCGTTATGGGTAGAGAACGATCGTGGCTTCAATGTGTCAATAAAATTCCCGATATCCGACCGCGAACCGGCATGCTTGTCGGGGCCGAGGCCAAACCGATAAAGGCGATGCGGGTATACGTGCGATCGTCGTTCGGCCATGCCTTGGCGTAAAGCTCCGACAGGTCGATATGTTCCAGCCACCATTTTCGGGTGTTTTCACGCCCGCCGCGCACGGTATAGATCGGCGCCACGTAGGGTTTGTCGGCAGGTGGCAGACTCAGTGATCCGCGGCGCAGCGCGGTGTCGCCCCACACCAGCGCCAAAGCGCGATCATGAGGCGGCAGCCCCAAACCTTGAGAGGCGCGTTCGACGTTGGGGGCGGCGGCCCCGCCGTGAAATCCGACGATCAGACGTATGGGGTGGATGCCTTCGCCGTGGTTGCTGAGATGCCAGTTCCAACTGAGAAACGGGGTCGCCAGCATCATTGCGTCCACTTGGCGCACCGCAATGATGCGTTCCAGCCCGCTCTTGAGTTCCAGGGCGGGCACGCCATCGCGCATCACAGTTGAGAGAGACGATGAAGATTGCGCGCTGCCGCCGCCGGATATGATCCAATCCGCAGGGGGTGCGTCGAGGCTGAAGTTGCGCAACGATCCCATCACCGTCAAGCGGCCTTCGGGGCTGGGTTGATCGGGGACCACGGCGATTTTGGTGGGTGTCGCGCAGGCGGCGAGGCCGAGGCCAAGCGCGCTGAGAATGAGCAGATTGAAAACACCAGACGGCCTCATGACGTCACTTCTTCGCTGCGGCGCGTCGGGCCATGGCGACTTTGATGGCTTCTTCCAGGTCTTGGGCCTGAAGGTGTTCGCGTGATCCGGTTTTCAAAAGAGAAACCGCGCGTCCGGCATGATACTGGGCGTTGGCGAGCTGACCGGTACGGTATTCCGATTCCGCCAGCGCCAGAGAACTCAAGCCCATCTCGCCCTTGCGCCCATAAGCAATGCCCAATTGCCGCCACGAAAAGGCGTTGGCCGCACCGAGATGGTGGGCGATGGATAGATGCTCGATCGATTGATCGATAAGCTCGGGGGTGCCGACCTCCAACTCCACGCGGGCCAGTTCCATGATGATCAGCGGTTCGTCGGGTAACAGTTCATAGGATTTACGGTATGCTTCCAGCGCTTCTTGGGGACGAGCGTGTTCGAACAGCATCTGCCCCTTGAGTTCCAGCAAGAACGGATTGCGCGGCATTTCGTGGATCAGTTCGTCCAAGAGCGGCAGGGCGGTCTTGAGGTCGGGTTTGCGGTAATGGGCGATCACACGTGCGTAGCGGGCGGCAAAACTTTGATCCGTCTCGGGATATTTGCGCATCGTTTGGATGAACGGATTGATGAACGCAAAGAGTTTCGCCACCATAATGGCGTGGGCTTCGACGTCCTCATTGGACGGTGGTTTGTCCGAATAGGGTGATGTGGCGATATAGGCGCGCAAGGTGTCGATGCGTTCGCGGCTCAGCGGATGGGTCTGGGCATAGGGGTCTTGCAGGCGCGGGTTGAGAATTTCTTGATCGCCCAACTGGCTGAGGAAGCCTTCCAGGCCCCGAGCGGAACGCTCGGTTTCCTCCAAAAGCCGCATTGCAGCTTGGTCGGCAGCGGATTCTTGAGTTTGCGAATACTTCATGAAAATCCGTTGGCCGGCGGATTGGCTGCCCATAATCACCGCCTGACCGACGTCCGACCGGCCGCTGCCGACCGCCGCCGCCACGCCGAGCAGGGTGCCGATCAACTGCACCATCGACGCGCCTTCGATGGCGTTACGGGTGCGGCTTAGGTGGCCGCCTTCGATGTGGCCGGTTTCGTGAGCGATGACGCCGATCAACGCGTTGGGATCCTTGCTGGCCAGCAACAGGCCGGTGTGGATGAAGATGTTGCGTCCACCCGCGACGAACGCATTGAGGGTGGAGTCTTGAATAAGACGGATATTGACGCTTTTGGGGTCCAGCCCGGCGGCGACGAACAGTGGTGTCGAATAGGCTCGGATGATACCTTCGATCTCGGCATCGCGAATGATGGTTTGACCCCCTTGCGCAAAGGCGGTCGAATTGGGCATCATCCAGGCCAACGCCACGATTAAGGCGACCGAACATAAACGCCGCATTGGGGAATGAAAGCGATCGACGCGCTGCACCCCTTGAGACACCGCCTTTCGGCGGAACAAGATAACAAAGGACACCGGGGTGAGCAGTCGCTTCAACACATTCAAGACCATTTTTAAAATCTCTGAGACCGTTCGTACGAACCTGTCTTTCTGGCAGCCTAAGACCCGCAGCCTGACCCGTCAATTGAGTGTCGCGGCGCTGGCGCTTGGTGTGGCGGCCTGCGGCTCCAATGAAAAGCAGTTGCAGAAAGGCTCAGTCGGATTTGTATCAGGCTTTTTAGGCGGAGTTGTGGCAGACGAACCGCGCGCCGCGCTGGTCGGGCGGGACATTCTGTCGTCCGGCGGCACGGCGGCGGATGCGGTGTCGGCGATGTACTTCACCATGGCGGTGACCTTGCCGTCGCGTGCCGGGCTGGGCGGCGGCGGCATGTGCGTGGCTTTCGACCGCGCCAGCGGCGTGACCGAGGTTCTCGATTTCACCGCCACAGGCCCAAAAGCGATTCCCGCCGGGGCAGACCGGCCGAGCGCCGTCCCCGCGAACCCGCGCGGCTTCTTTGCTTTGCAAGCGCGCCACGGCCGGTTGTTGTGGCGTCAAGTCATCACCCCCGCGGAAAATTTCGCCCGCTTTGGCCATCCCACGTCGCGTGCGTTTGCGCGCGATTTGGCCGCCATCGGTCCGGCGGTGTTGGCCGATCCGGGTGCGCAGGCCATGTATGCGTCCAGAACGGGTTCGGGCGTTGCCGTTGAAGGCGAAAAAATCGAACAACTGGATCTGGCTGGAACCCTGGGCATGTTGCGTGCGCGGGGGGTAGGGCCGTTTTACACCGGGCCGTTCGCCACCCATTTCGTCGAAAGCACCCAACGTGCAGGTGGCTCATTGACCATCGAAGAACTGCGAGATTTCCGCCCCGAATGGCGTAAAACGGTGCGCGTTAAGGTCGGCAATGAAGTCGCCCACTTCGCCCCGCCGCCAGCCGTAGCCTCCAGCCAAGCGGCGGTGATGCTGGCGATGTTGATCGAACAGGGCCAGTTCGATGGCGGCGACGAGGGCACACGCGCCCATCTGTTGGCGGAAATCGGCGCGCATGCGTTCGCGGATCGCGAAACCTGGATTACCGCCAAAGACGTTGGGGCGCTGGCGGAATCTGGACGGATCGCGGCGCTGAGTGGCAAGGTTCAAGCGGACCGCAAAACGCCTTTGGCAAACTTGAGTCCGCGTCCGGTCAACCGTCACGAAAGCCCGGCGGCGACCTCGTTCGTGGCTGCGGATGCGCAAGGCAATGCGGTGGCGTGCTCGGTGAGCATGAACGCCAGCTTCGGCACCGGACGCGTCGTTGCGGGCACCGGCGTGTTGTTGGCCGCGGCTCCCGATGACAGCGGGCGTGGGCCGACCGGTTTGGCGCCAATGTTGCTGATCAATGAACCGACCAAGGAATTTCGTATGGCCGCAGCAGCCAGCGGTGGCGTCGTTGCACCGGGTGCGCTGGCTGGTGTGGTCGCACGCATCGCTGAAGCGGGCCAAACCGCCAAAGAGGCGGTCAATGCGCCGCGCGTGCACAACGGCGGTGACCCCGATGTGACCTATATCGAACCGACCTTGGATCCGGCCGCGCAAAGCCGTTTGGCGACGGCGGGGCACAATTTGTCGCAAATCCCGTCGCTCGGCCAAGTGAACGTGCTGTATTGTCCCGACGGGCTGCCGACCCAACCGTTGACGTGCCAGATGGCGACCGATCCGCGTGGCGCGGGGCTCGCCGCCGGGTCGATGCTGTAAAGCGGAGCAAGACGATGACCCTGAAAGCCGCCAAGCGCGGTGCGATCTCGCCGTTCATCGTGATGGACGTGATGCGTGCCGCCAACGCGCGCGAAGCTCAAGGCGAAGACATCTTGCATATGGAGGTCGGCCAACCGTCCACCGCCGCTCCGTCGAAGGTTCTGCAAGCCGCCCGCGATGCTTTGGACCGTGAACTCTTGGGCTACACCGACGCGTTCGGCGTGCCGCCCCTGAAAGACCGCATCGCGGCGCAATACCGCAACACGTATGGAGTAGATGTCGATCCAGCGCGCATCGCCGTGACCACCGGATCAAGCGGCGGATTTTTGTTGGCTTTTTTGTCTGCGTTCGATGCCGGCGACCGGGTGGCGCTGGCGAGCCCCGGCTATCCGGCGTATCGCAACATCTTGACCGCGCTCGATATCGAAGTGGTGGACATCCTCACCGGGCCTGACACGGATTTTCAGCCAACCCCGGATCTGCTCGACCAAGTGGACGGACGCTTGGACGGTCTCATCATCGCCTCGCCATCCAATCCCACAGGCACCATGATCGACCGTGATGGATTGCAGGCCTTGGCGGCGTATTGCCGCGCACGCGGCATGCGGGTGGTGTCGGACGAAATTTATCACGGCATTACCTTCGAAGAACCGGCCCACACCATGGCCGAGTTCGATGACGAGTGCTTCGTCGTCAACAGCTTTTCGAAATACTATTCGATGACAGGCTGGCGACTGGGTTGGCTGGTGTTTCCCGAAAGCTTGGCGCGCTCGGTCGAATGCTTGGCGCAAAACCTGTTTATATCTGCGCCGACCTTGTCGCAGATGGCGGCGATCAGCGCGTTCGATTGCCAAGCCGAACTCGACGCCAACGTGGCGCGCTACAAGGCCAACCGCGACCTGTTGCTGGATGAGTTGCCCAAGGCCGGCTTCGACAAGCTCAGCCATGCCCAAGGGGCCTTCTACGTCTACGCTGACGTCGCACACCTGACCGATGACAGCCAAGCCTTTTGCCAGCAGATTTTGGCCCAAACCGGCGTCGCGGTGACCCCCGGGGTCGATTTCGACCCGCAACGCGGCCACCAGTTCGTCAGGTTCTCGTTCGCCGGCAGCACCGAAGACATGGCCGAAGCGGCGAAACGGCTGAAAGTGTTTCGCCAAACCCTTTGAGCCAGCCATCGAGTATATAAATCGAGCATATAAAAAGGCGCGGACCCAGGTCCGCGCCTTTTTGTTTTCGGAAAGGTGGAAGGCGTTAGCCGCCGAGGTTCCACCAGCCTTTGCGTTTGGGTTTCTCAGCCACTTCGCCGACCACCACGGTTTCCACGCCGGGGACCGGCGCGGGGGCCAAGGGCTCTGCTGCTGCAGATTCTTCGGCGGCAGGTTCTTCAGCGGCGGGTTCCGCGACAGCGGGTTCCGGGGCTGTGACCTGCGGTTCGGTTTCGGCAGCGACTTCGGTCTCAGCTTCAGCTTCGACAACAGTTTCGGCCTCGACTGCCGGCTCGGGCTTTTTGCGGGCGCGCGAACGGCGTTTGGGTTTGTCCGTGTCATCTTCCGCCTGGGCGTCCGCTTGAACGTCGTCTGCGACGGCTTCGGTTGCATCATCGGCGACTGCGGTGTCCGCAGCGGCTTCGGCTGCGGCGGGCTTGCGGCGCGAACGACGACGGCGCTTGGGCTTTTCTTCGCCGCCTTCGGAAACTTCGCCCTCAACGGCATCACTCACAGTTTCGTCGGCAGCGATGGCCACGTCCTCAGCGGTTTCGTCGTTGCTGTTGGCGGGTTCGCCCGTCTCTGCACCAGCGGGTTTGCGGCGACGGCGGGAACGGCGGCGTTTGGGACGTTCTTCACCGCTGGCCATGGCTGCGGTCTCAAGGTTGTCTTCGTCCGCGCCGGAAACGGTTTCACTGTCGCCAGCCTCGTCCGTTGTGTCACCGGGTTCGGCACCTTCAGCGGCCTCAGTGGCGGCATCGATGGATTTGCGACGGCGACGACCACCGCGACGCGAACGGCGGCGGCGTTTGCTTTTGCCTTCTTCGCCGGTCTCGGCGGTTTCAGCGGTTTCGACCGTTTCTTCGTCGCCGGCCTCGATTTCGTCTTCGGCGGCGTCGGCGGCGTCGTATTGGGTATCCAGTCCGTCCATGTCGTCGCGTTTGCGGCCACGGCGTCGGCGTTTGCGTTTGCGTCCGGCGTCCTCAGCCACATCGGGGCGCACGTTGGCAACCATTTCGGAGATGGTTTCGCCGTTCTGATTCTTGGTGCGTTCCAAGCGCAGGTCAGGCGGGACCAGCGAATCGTCGTTGGTCAGCATCACCTGCATGCCGTATTTGGCTTCCAGTTCGGCCAAGGCATCGCGTTTGTGGTTGAGAATGTACAGCGCCACCGAAGTCGGCACGTGCACGGTCAGTTCCGCGGCGCGGCGATTGGCGCCTTCCTCGTCGATGGCGCGCAGCACCACCAGCGCGGTGCTTTCGGTGGAACGGCGAATGCCGGTGCCGCCGCAGTGCGGGCAGGGCTCGGACGAGGTTTCGATCAGGCTGGGGCGCAGGCGCTGGCGCGACATTTCCAGCAAGCCGAACGGGCTGATGCGGCCCACCTGGATGCGCGCGCGGTCATGCTTGAGCGCTTCTTTCATGCGCCGTTCGACCTGGGAATTGTTGCGGTTGACGTCCATGTCGATGAAATCGATGACCACCAGACCGGCCAAATCGCGCAGGCGCAGCTGGCGCGCGACTTCGTCGGCGGCTTCGAGGTTGGTCTTGACCGCCGTTTCCTCGATGTTGCGTTCCTTGGTGGAGCGGCCCGAGTTGACGTCGATGGAAACCAACGCCTCGGTCGGGTTGATCACCAGATAGCCGCCGGACGGCAAGTGCACGACCGGGTTGTGGATCGCATCCAACTGATTTTCGACTCCGGCGCTGCGAAACAGCGGTGCGGAGGTTTCTTTGTACAGCTTGACCCGGCGCGCGTGGCTGGGGATCAGCAGCTTCATGAATTCCTTGGCGGCACGATAGGCTTCTTCGCCTTCGACCTGGATGTCTTCGATGTCGCGCGAATACAGATCGCGGATCGAGCGGCGCACGATGTCGCCTTCTTCGTGCACCAGCGTCGGCGCGGTCGATTGCAGCGTCAAATCGCGCACGTTGTTCCACAGACGGATCAGGTATTCGAAATCGCGCTTGATTTCGGCCTTGGTGCGGCCGATGCCTGCCGTGCGCAGGATCACGGCCATGCCGTGGGGCACGTCGAGGCTCGACAAGATCGCTTTCAGCGACTTACGGTCGGCGGAGTTGGTGATTTTGCGCGAAATGCCGCCCCCGCGCGCGGTGTTGGGCATCAGCACGCAATACCGTCCGGCCAACGACATATAGGTGGTCAACGCCGCGCCCTTGTTGCCACGTTCTTCCTTGACGACCTGGATCAGCAACACCTGACGGCGTTTGATGACCTCTTGGATCTTGTATTGCTTGGCGCTGGGTTGGCGACGGTGATGGGTTTCGCCGACCTCGTCGGTTTCGTCCCCGCCCACGGTTTCGACGGAGCCGCCGTTGCCGTTTTCAGGTTCGATGTCGAGCTCGCCGTTTTCAGCGTTCTCACCCGGATCGACGTCTTCGCCATGATCGTCTTCATCGCCAGCTGGTGTGGCGTCGGCATCGACGTGTTCGGGCGCGTCCTCATGGACGGCTTCTTCGGCGGCGTGATGAGCCTCGGCCTCTTCGCGGTCGGCAACCGGAATTTGATAATAGTCGGGATGTATTTCACTAAAGGCCAGGAATCCGTGGCGGTTTCCACCATAATCGACAAAAGCCGCTTGGAGCGACGGCTCCACACGGACGACTTTAGCGAGATAGATGTTACCCTTTAATTGCCTTCTGGAAGATACCTCTACGTCGAAATCTTCAAGCTGATTTCCGTCCACGAGCGCGACCCGGGTCTCTTCCGGGTGGGTCGCATCGATAAGCATGCGTTTGGTCATTTAAATTGGAACTCCAATGGCGCCCATTAGCGCGCACGCCGAGGGCAGAGCCTGAGCGTGAGGGATTGGTGGGCGCGCTATTTTGATTGCCGCCAGGCGCGCATGCAAACACGTCCACCGTCGTCGAGACGGCAGGGAACAGTGTCATTGCGGCTTGCGCGCTGCTGGCAAGCATAGGGTTGAAACCTTCAATCAATAGCAAGCGCAGTCCTGCGGGGGTATTCCTGATAACCAAGGGAAATCGGCGTAACGTTGACAGAGCGTCAATGCACACAGGGGCCCTTTGGCGGAACCTCTTGGCGGCGAGGATTAGTAGGGAATGGCCGCCTTCCGCTTTCCGCGCTTGCGGAAAACTTTCGAAAACCGGATACATAACGGGAATTAACCCATTTATTTCCAGTCGGGGTTAAGATAACGGTAGTAAATTGATTAGACAATCATCTTATTGATTTATATTGCCGTCCAATAACGACGATCATAGGCGTTTGGGCGGGTTCAGTTTGCCCAAACGCCTAAGCGCGCACCGAGAATGACCATCGTCGCCGAGAAAATCAAACGGGAGCCGATCAAACCGATGAGCCTTCGCGCACGGATAAACGGGCCAAAACGGTGGCTGTTGACGGGCTTTGCGTTGATTGCATCGGTCTTGGCGGTGGCCAACGTCTTGGCGCCTGAGCCCGTGAACGCGGCGCAGCTTCCGACCATGCCTGCCTCGGCACAGGTGTCGGACGTGCGCATCGGCCAGCACGGCGAACGCACGCGGATCGTCTTGGATGTCGACCGTTCCTTGAAATTCGAGGTTTTTACCCTGCCCGACCCTTACCGCGTGGTGGTCAACCTGCCGGAAGTCGATTGGAAGTTCGACAATCAACACATGGCCGAAAACAAGGGCTTGCTGAGCCGCATGCGCTACGGCCTGTTTTCGCCCGGCACGTCTCGCATGGTGCTGGACGTCAAAGCGCCGGTGAACGTGCAAAACAGCTTCATGCTCAAGCCCGTCAACGGCGGTCCGTGGCGATTTGTGTTGGATTTGGCGCCGACGACCGAGACCGAATTCCTCGAGGCGCTGGCCGCGCAGCGCGCCAAGGCGCGCAAAAGTCTCGACGAATTGGTCGCCAAGGTGACGCCTGACAGCCCGCCCGCGATCGTCTTGCCCGCCGTGACGCCGCCCGCGCCGCAAACGACAGCCGCGCTGCTGCCGCCGCGCAAGCCTTCGATTCCCGGCAAGCGCATCATCGCCGTCGATGCCGGTCATGGCGGCGTCGACCCCGGCACCATCGGCATCGGCAAGACCTATGAAAAGAACGTCACGCTGGCGCTGGCGCGCGATTTACGCAAGGCCTTGGAAGCCACCGGGCGCTACAAAGTGGTGCTGACGCGCGATCGCGATATCTTTTTACGGTTGCGCGACCGGGTTCAAGTGGCCCGCGATGCTGGGGCGGAACTGTTCATTTCGATTCACGCCGACTCGGTGCCCAACCGCAAAACGCGAGGACTTTCCGTTTACACTTTGTCCGAAAACGCTTCGGATAAAGAAGCCGCGAAGCTGGCGGCCAAGGAAAACAAGGCCGATCTGATCGCCGGGATCGACCTGTCCACCGAAAGCCGGGAGGTCACCAATATCTTGTTGGACCTGGCCCAACGCGAAACCATGAACCAGTCCGCGCGGTTTGCTCAGGAACTGGTCGGCGAGCTGCGCCGCGAGGTCAAGTTGCTGCCCAACACACACCGGTTCGCGGGCTTTGCGGTGTTGAAGGCGCCGGATATGCCTTCCGTACTGGTCGAAGCGGGTTTCTTGTCCAATCGTCAGGATGAGCGCAATTTGCTCAACCGCGAGTACCGGCGCAAAATGGCCGAAGCCATGGTCAAGGGCATCGATCGTCACTTCACCGGCACGCAAGAAGCGCGCTCGCACTAATTTTTCTCGTTATTTTTGATGAACTTCCGCCTTTCGCCTTGCCGGAAGGGCGCATTGATCATCATATGGAAGCCATATTATCGGCGTATTGAGTAACAGACCGGGTTCACTTAAGTTTTGGGCACAATGAAGCGCTTGTTAAAAATCGTGTTGGTTCTGTTCGGCTTGGTCCTGTTCGGCGGTTTCGCGGCGGCAGGGGCGGGTGTGTACGTGTTTTGGCATTTCGGCAAGGGATTGCCCGATTACCAGCAACTGGCGCACTACGAACCGGCGGTGATGACCCGTGTGCACGCGGGTGATGGGCGCTTGCTGGCGGAATACGCCACCGAAAAACGCGTATTCGTGCCGATCCGCGCCATGCCCCGGCGCATCATCCATGCGGTTTTGGCGGCTGAAGACAAGCATTTCTACACCCATCCGGGTATCGATCCGTTAGGCTTGGCCCGTGCGGTGTTGACCAACATTAAAAATTACGGATCGGGGCGGCGTCCGGTGGGGGCGTCGACGATCACCCAGCAGGTGGCGAAAAATTTCCTGCTTACCAACGAAGTGTCCTATTCGCGCAAGATCAAGGAAGCGATCTTGGCGTTTCGCATCGAGCGGGCATTTACCAAGGACCGCATTTTGGAGCTGTATCTGAACGAGGTCTATCTCGGTTCGGGCTCATACGGCGTCGCGGCGGCGGCGTTGAACTATTTCAACAAATCGCTCGATGAATTGACCATCGCCGAAAGCGCTTACCTCGCGGCACTGCTTAAAGCGCCCAGCAATTACCATCCGGTGCGCAAAAAAGCCGCAGCCCTTGAACGGCGTGACTGGGTCATCGGGCGCATGGCGGAGGACGGCTACATCACCCCGGCCGAAGCACGCATCGCACAGGCCGACGATCTGGTGGTCGAAAACCGGGCTGAAGCTGAATTCGTGACCGCCAACTATTTCGCAGAAGAAGTGCGCCGCGAACTGTACGACCAATATGGCGAGCAGGCGCTCTACACCGGCGGTTTGAGCGTCCACACCACCTTGGATCCGCGCTTGCAGGAGATCGCGGAGCGCACCTTGCGCGACGGTTTGATCGCCTACGATCGCCGTCATGGCTGGCGCGGTCCCATCGCGCGTATCGAAGATGCGGCCGTGTTCGCGGTGACGCTTGAGACCATGGAGCCTCCCAAGGGCATGGGGGCGTGGCAGCTTGCGGTGGTTACGGGGTTGGATGCACAACAGGCTTTCATCATCGTTCAAGGTGTCGGGCCTGCGGTCGTGCCTTTGCGTGAGCTGAAATGGGCGCGCAAATGGATCAAGGGCGAGTATCTGGACAAGGTGGTGCACGCTCCCGCCGATGTTCTGGCCGTGGGCGATGTGGTCGCGGTGGAGCGGGTCAGCGGCTACACCTCTGGTCAAGGCAAGGAAGAGAAAACCGTCGCATATCCCGAAGGCACTTATGCACTGCGCCAAATTCCCGAAATTCAAGGCGCCATCGTGGCGCTCGACCCACATTCGGGACGGGTGTTGGCGATGTCGGGCGGGTTCGACTATGACGCCAGCGAATACAATCGCGCCACCCAAGCCAAGCGCCAGCCGGGTTCGGCGTTCAAGCCGTTTGTCTATCTGGCGGCATTGGATTCGGGGTTCACGCCCTCGACATTGATTCTCGATGCACCGTTCGTCATCGACCAGGGGCCGGGTCTGCCGAAATGGCGTCCCGCCAACTACACCAAGAAATTTTATGGCCCTTCGACGATGCGGTTGGGCATCGAAAAGTCGCGCAACCTGATGACCGTGCGCTTGGCGCAGACCGTGGGTATGGAGAAAGTCTCCGAATATGCCAGGCGTTTTGGCATTATCGATGATTTACCCGAACAGCTGTCCATGGCGTTGGGCGCGGGTGAAACGACGTTGCTCGACCTGACGGCGGCGTATGCGATGCTGGTCAACGGTGGCAAGGAAATCGCGCCGACCTTTATCGACCGCATTCAAGACCGCAACGGCCACACCGTCTACCGCCACGACAAACGCCCCTGTGTGGGCTGTGAAGCCATGGCGTGGACCAATCAGCCGGTGCCTGTGGTGCCTGACGAGCGTAAGCAACTGACCGATCCCACCAGCGCCTATCAGATGGTATCGATGCTCGAAGGCACCGTGCAACGCGGCACCGGCCGGCGGGTCAAGGAGGTCGGCAAGCCGCTTGGCGGCAAGACCGGTACCACCAACGACGCCCGTGACGCGTGGTTCATCGGCTTTTCGCCCGATTTGACGGTGGGCGTGTTTACCGGGTTTGACGAACCGCGATCCTTGGGACCGCGCGAGCAGGGGGCGTCGGTGGCGTCGCCGATTTTTCGCGATTTCATGAAAGAAGCGTTGGAAGGCCAACCCCCGGTGCCGTTCCGCCTGCCATCGGGCATCCATCTGGTTCGCGTCAATGCCACCACCGGCTTGCCGGCACATAGCGGTGACAAGGGCATCATCTTGGAAGCGTTTAAACCCGGTACCGTTCCCCGCGACACCAGCCAAGTGTTGGGTGGCGAAGGCGTCAGCGCAAACGACGGCGAAGCGCCCGCTGCGGGAACGGGCGGGCTGTATTGATGCTTGACCCGCTGACATTACTGGTTGCGTTGGTCGTCACCCATTTTATCGGCACAATCATTTTGATCATTGTCTGGCAATTCAACAGATCTCTGCCCGGCGTGGGGTGGTGGTCCGTGGGACGCGTTTGTGTTTTGATCGGCTTGATCGTGTTTTCGTTTCGTCAAATCAGTCCCCTGACGCCATCGGTACTGCTGGGCAATGCGCTTTTGTTCGTCGGAATGTTCTTCGTGTGGCGGGGTAATCTTGCCTTCATGGAACGTGCGACCCCTCGGCTTACGCCATTCGCCCTGTTTTTCGGTGTGGTCATGGCGGGGATGATCTATTGGACGATGGTCGAGTCCAATTTTGCGGCGCGGATAGCGCTTTCCTCGTTGGTCATTTTGGCATTCGACTGGTTGTCCATGCGGGCGTTGTGGCCGCGCAAGGACGAAGAAGTTTATTTTTTCGGCAAACTGATGGCGATCACCTTCGCCTTGAGTGGCGTCCTGCAGGTTGCGCGCATGGGTATTTCTCTGTGGGGGCGCAGTGGCGAGTCGTTGTTGGAGCCGTCCTTTGCCATTCAGGTGACATTGGTGGGTGGGCTCGCCATGTCGATGGCATCGGCGATGGCTTTCATGGCGATGATCATGGAGCATTTGAAGAAGGACCTCAAACGGCAAGCCGAACGCGACCCCTTGACCGGCGTCTACAATCGGCGCGCTTTCGATACCGTCGCCGGGCATGTTATGGCGCGCGGACGGCGCACTGGCCACGCGGTGTCTTTGGTGATTTTGGATTTGGATCACTTTAAGGCTGTCAACGATTCTCATGGTCATGTCGCGGGGGACATGGTGCTCAAACGGGTCGCCGATCTGGTGCAAGGGGTCTTGCGCGCCCAAGACGTTCTGGTGCGACTGGGCGGCGAGGAATTCGCGATGATGCTGCCCGCCACGACCGTGACCGAGGCCAGCCACGTTGCCGAACGCATTCGCAAGGCGGTTGAGGCGGAAGTTTTTCAGATCGGCGAGAGCGCCTTGCGCGTTACGACCAGCTTGGGCGTCATGTCCGTTGCGGCCATGAACGAAGAGCACCACATCGACGATTTGATCCGCCAAGCCGACATGGCACTGTACCGGGCCAAGGATGAGGGCCGCAATCGGGTGTGCGTGGCCACGTAAGTGAAGGGGCGTTGTAATCGGGAAACGCGGCTTGTGTCGGTCGCGGCTTTTGGTTACAAACCTCGCACCGATCCAATTACAACAAGGACCGCCGCCCCATGCGCGCCGAGATCGAAGCCGTTACTCAAGACCTCAAGCAGTCGCTGGAACTGCTGAGGAGGCATCTTTGACTACGACCAAGCTGTTTTACGCCTGGAAGAACTGAACGCGCTGGCCGAAGCCCCCGACTTGTGGAACGACGCCGCCAAGGCCCAGGCCTTGATGAAAGAGCGCACCAAGCTTGACGGGTTGATCAAGGAAATCGACGATCTTGTCGCCGAACTGGCCGACAATCTCGAACTGATCGAGATGGGCGAGATGGAAGGCGACGACGACATCATCAAGGAGGCCGAAACCGCCCTGATTGATGCGCGCGACCGCGCTGCCAAGGCCGAGTTGAAGACCTTGCTGTCGGGTGAAGCCGACGCCAACAACTGTTATTTCGAAGTCCATGCCGGCGCGGGCGGTACCGAAGCCCAGGACTGGGCGGAAATGCTGACACGCATGTATGTGCGCTGGGCCGAGCAGCACGGTTACAAAACCGAGTGGCTGGAAGAAAGCCCGGGCGAAGAAGCGGGCATTAAATCGTGCACCATTAAAATCACAGGCGAGAACGCGTACGGTTGGATGAAGACCGAAAGCGGTGTGCACCGCCTGGTGCGCATTTCGCCCTACGATTCCAGCGCACGTCGCCACACCAGCTTTACTTCGGTATGGGTCTATCCGGAAATCGATGACGACATCGAGGTCCATTACGAAGACAAAGACCTGCGTGTCGACACCTACCGCGCATCCGGTGCAGGCGGTCAGCACATCAACAAAACCGACAGCGCCGTGCGCATCACGCACATTCCCACCGGCATCGTGGTGCAGTGTCAGAACGATCGTTCACAACACAAGAACCGTGCGGCGGCATATAAGATGCTGAATGCGCGCCTGTATGAGGCCGAGCTGCAAAAGCGCGAGGAAGCTTCTCAGGCCGAACACGACGCCAAGACCGATATCGGTTGGGGACACCAGATCCGCTCTTACGTGTTGCAGCCCTACCAGATGGTCAAGGATTTGCGCACCGGGGTGGAAACGTCCAACACTTCTGCGGTTTTGGACGGCGATCTCGATCAGTTCATGGAAGCGGCCTTGGCGCACCGGGTCAAGGGCGGCGACGCGGCGGTCGAAGACATCGACTGACGGACTTTAAGCGAAGGCCTCCGACAACACCGCCACGGCGTCTTGGGCGTCGGCGTAGCTCAACGTGTAGCCGTCGATGCCTTGGATCATCGCGTGCAGATGGTCGAGCACCTCCAACGCGTTCAACGTGCGCCCGAAACTCTGCAAGATGCAGGCTTTGAGTATCGCGCTCTCGCTGGCGGGCGTCAGCGTCGGCGTTGCGCCGTCACGACGGTCCAACAATACCACCGCCTTGATAGGCGCTTTTTCACCCCGCGGCGCCATGGCATCAGCGTTTAAATCAACATAACGAAACTGGTCGCTGGTCGGCCCCGCGTGACCGCGGATGAATTCCGCCAGCTTGTCGTCTAGATCGTCGGGCAAGGGACGGCGTACACGCGGCAAAAATCCCGGCGATACTCCCAGCGTCGGTGTGCCCGGCACGATCGGCAATTGGTCGTCGGCGAACACCCGGTGCCTGGCCGCGCCCAGCGCCGTGGTGAGCAGGCTTTTGCCGCTGGCGTGGGTACTGGGAAACACCACCAACCCAGCGTCAGCACCGCCACCCATGCGCACACCGGCGGCGTGCAGGGTCAGCATCGCCTCGCCGCCGTGCTTGGCGCTGTCTTCGATGAAGGCGTGATGCAGGTCGAGCAGCAGGTCGCACACCGCGTCGACCGGATCGGGATGGACCACGGCAGTGCCGCGTTCAATCCATGGTGAACGGCGTTGATAACCCTTGGGGCCTTTGGAGAGATGGATCAGGCCCATGTCCGGGCTGGAGTCCAGTCGCGTCAGACGCCATCCCCTGAGGACGTCGTTCAAAACGTCCACCAGCTCGTCGGTCCCATCGAATCGCAGGGGCTGTTTAATACCGTCCAGTCGTAACCACATGGCTTGTTTTAGCACGACCGTGGGACGTGCCAACACCATTCAGTCTCAATTCAGGTGCTCTGTTGTAGTATGATGACAACGATACAGCGCTCAAAAAAAGAGAGGCTTCCTTTATGACGAACACACCTCAACCCCAAAAGAAAAAAATCAAATACGCCAAAGCACTGGCGATGTTAGGCGTCGCGGCGACGGTGGCCTACACCACCCCGGCCTTGACCCTGCTGGGCCAAGCGCATGCATCCGGCGGCGGCAATGGCGGCGGCTTTTTCAGCGGCGGCTTTTTCGGCATGGGTGGTGGCGGCTCCGGCGGCGGCAAGGGCGGCCTCAGCGGTTTCGGTTCCGGCGGCGGCGGTTTTGTCATCACCGATCAAATTACCGCCACCGAATGCGGCGATTGCCACATGGTTTATGGACCGGAAGCCCTGCCGCAGGGTTCGTGGCGTAAGCTCATGGGCAACCTGCCAAACCACTTCGGCGAAGACGCGACCTTGGATGAGCCGACCCGCCGGCACATCGAAAACTATCTTGTGTCCGGTGCGCAACCGGGTGACGGACCGATCCGCATCACCGAGCAAAGCTGGTTCATGAGTGAGCACCGTGGCGAGGTTTCGCGATCCTCTATGGAACGCGCAAAATCGATGGCCAATTGCAACGCCTGTCATCGCGGCGGAAGCAATCCGTGGCAACGGAAGGGCCAAAACTGAGACGTAAGATGAAGGGGCTCATCTGAGCCCTAGTCGGCTCTGATCTTGAAAAATGCGGACCTGAAAATCGGTCCGCATTTTCATTATGTCGGGGCTAGATCAGCGCACCAAAATATCTTTGTAGAACACCGAAATCGCGATTTCCGGTTCGATGATGCGGTTGATGATGGTGATGAAATCCTGACGCAAGCGTTCGGTCCCGGCTTCGCCGCTCAGTTCCGGCGCGGTGACGGTGCGCAGGTGCGCTTGCAGGGCGTCCATGATTTTGACTTCGTTGGCGATGAACGCATCCTTTGCGCTATCGCCTTGCAGTTCGGCCTGCATGGTGAGGCGGATGAATGGCCGCGCACGCCCGGGGCTGGGTTTCAAGTCCACGGTGATGCGCGGAATTTCGTGAAATACCGGCGGGCCGGGCAATGCCACGACCGTTTCGTGAAGTTTTTCGGTATGCAGAATGCCGGAAAAATAAATGCCTGCGCCACCGCCGCCAAGCAGCAGAACCACCACGCCGACGAGGATGTATTTGAGCTTGCCTGCCAGCTTTGCTTTTAGTCCCTGAGGGGCTTGCTCCTCGGTGGACTCCTCAGCTTCCTCAGTCTCCTCGGTTTCAGGGGCTTCTCTTGGCTCTTCGGGCTTTGCGTCTTCGCTCATGGGGGACTCTTTCAAGAGGGGGCGGCAGACAAAGTATCATCACATGATTACTAACGGGCTGGACGTGATGTTTCAAGCCCCACTACTGCTGCGGGTTCTTGGTGTTCAGTCAAACGCGTAATAGTGATGTCCCATGCCCGCCTGGGTTCGGGCGGCGGTGTTGAACGGTGGTTTCAGTCGGCCTTTGAAATGTTTCGCCACCAGGGCTTGAAAGGTCGGCACCGGATCGAGCCCACGCGCGGCACAGACATGTTCGAACCAGCGGACCCCGGCGGCGACGTGAGCGATTTCTTCGTCGCCGATTTGCTGCATGATGGCGGCGGTGGCGTCGTCGCCGTTGGCGCGTAGGCGTTCCACCGACGCGGGCGTGGTGTCGAGGCCGCGCGCTTCCAACACCATCGGCACCAGGCTTAAACGCGCCAGGATGTCGTCGGCGGTGTTGACGGCGGCCTCCCATAAACCGTCGTGGGCGGGCAAATCGCCGTAATGTGCGTCGAGTTCGCCAAGACGCTGTTCGAGCATTTCGAAATGGCGGGCTTCGTCTTCGGCCACTTGAACCCAGTCGTCGAAAAAGCCCTTGGGCAAATCCTCGTGGGTGAACCGCGCCACCACATCCCATGCCAGATCGATGGCGTTGAGTTCGATGTGGGCGATGGCGTGGATCAAGTTGACGCGCCGCTTGCCGCCACCGGCGGAGCGCTTGGGCATGTCGCCGGGACTGCACAGTTCCGGCTTTGCCGGGCGTGCGGGGCGTTCGGGCGGCTGGGTGTCGCCGACGGCGGCAATATCGCCGTCGCGCCACATCTGGGCAAAATCGTAGGTCAGGCGCACCTTGTCTGCGGGTGCGGCTGCATTGAGAACGGCCAAGGCGGCCTCGGTCAGGGTCGTCACAGCCATCAGGGTCGTCACAGCCATTACAGGCTTTGCACTGCTTCCAAGACGGCTTGGGCGTGACCTTTGACGCGCACCTTGCGCCATTCGTGAGCGATCTTGCCTTTGGCGTCGATGACGAAGGTCGCACGTTCGATGCCCATGTATTCGCGGCCGTAGTTCTTTTTCAAAACCCACACGCCATAGGCCTCGCACAGGGTGCCTTCTTCGTCAGACAGCAAGGTGAATGGAAAGCCCTGCTTGGCCTTGAAGTTGTCGTGACGTTTGACGCTGTCCTTGCTGGCGCCGAGGACCACCGCACCGGCCTTTTCGAACGCGTCATGCAAGGCGGCGAAGTCGTTGCCTTCGGTGGTGCAGCCCGGGGTACTGTCTTTGGGATAGAAGTACAGCACCACAGTCTTGCCTTTGAGATCGGACAGCTTCAGTCGTCCTCCCCCATCCGTGGGCAGGTCGAAGGCAGGGGCTTTGTCGCCGATGGTTACGCTCATAATCATCCTCTTAGAATTTGGCTTTATCAGATGCGGAGCTTTTTCTTCTCCGGATCGAAGTCATCCAAGGTTTCATAGAACGTATCGGCGAAACCGACAAGGCGCGGATCGGGCGTGGTGTTCACTTCGTCGTCCTTGCCGGGATAGGGCATGTTGGAGAGGAAGTTGCGCATGCAGTTGATGCGTGCGCGTTTTTTGTCGTCGGAGCGCACCACCGTCCACGGCGCATCGGCGGTGTGGGTGTAGAAAAACATGCTTTCCTTGGCCTCGGAATATTCGTCCCAGCGGTCGAGCGATTCCACGTCCACCGGGCTCAGCTTCCAGTGCTTGAGCGGGTCGTTCTGGCGCGATTGGAACCGACGCAATTGTTCTTCACGGCTGACCGAGAACCAGAATTTAAACAGCCGGATGCCGCTGCGCACCAGCATGCGTTCGAACTCCGGCACTTGGCGCATGAACTCCATGTATTCGGCGGGTGAACAAAAGCCCATCACCCGCTCGACCCCGGCGCGGTTGTACCAAGAGCGGTCGAAAAAGACCATTTCGCCCTTGGTCGGCAATTGCTCGACGTAGCGCTGGAAATACCATTGGCCGCGTTCTTCGTCGGTGGGTTTTTCCAACGCCACCACCCGTGCGCCGCGTGGGTTGAGATGCTCGGTAAAGCGCTTGATGGTGCCGCCCTTGCCGGCAGCATCGCGACCTTCGAAGATGCACAACACGCGCTGACCGGTGTCCTTGACCCAGTTCTGAACTTTGAGCAGTTCGATCTGCAGTTCCTGCTTGCGGGCCTCGTACTGAGGGCGGCGCATACGGGTTTTGTAGGGGTAGTTGTCGGGCAGGGGAAATTTTTTGTTCTGTTCGCGGTCGTGCTGCAACAGCGCGTGGCTTTTGTGAATAGCGGGGTGCAGACCGTGTGATTTAGCGGTTGCAGGCCTGGCTGCGGGCTTGGTCGCTGGCTGGGCCGATTTGGCTTTGGACTGGTCTTTCGACTTGGCTGCCGGTTTGGGTTTTGCAGCTGCTTTTTTCTCAGTTGCGATCGCTGCTTCGATTTTGGTTTCGGTTTCGCCAGCCGCCATATGCTTGTTCTCCATCCCACAGAATTACGTCAGCGTCCATTCGACGCGCAAGGTGTGAGAGTCTATACCTAAATGCAATATAACACAATAAAAACTGTAAAATAAGCGTGCTGCTTTCCATGCTATTCAAAGCGTTAGCTGAGGTCGGAACTCACATTGGGACGGGCGGCTTCCGCTGGGGCGTCGATCAGGTCGTGGAATGTTTCCAGCACCCAGGCAGCAGTGGTTTTGATGCGCTCTTCGGCGGCGGTGACGGTCTCGGTCTGTGTCACACGGCAAATTTGTCGTTCCAGGCTCTTGGGCATGACGAATTCGTGGCGGGCGCGCTGTTGTGCGGTGAAGGTCAGACGCAATAGGCCCTGAACCGACTGCCAAAGATCCAACGCCAAAATCAGCCGATTGGCGACGTCGGATTCGAGCAGCTCGGCTTTTTTGAGGTTACCCAATGCGGTGCGCGTAGTCGGCGAGAGTATTTCGGGATGGGCGTGAGCATGCCTGAGCTGAAGGTATTGAGAGATGAATTCGATATCCACCAAGCCGCCACGATAGTCTTTGATTTCCCACGGGATGTCGGTGTGGCGTTCTTGATCCATGCGCGCGCGCATATCGGACACGTCAACCACCAGCTTGTCGGGATCGCGTTTGTCCGTCAACGCATCGCGGATCACGGTTTGCACGCGGTGGTGAAACTCTTCGGGGCCGGTCAGGGCGCGGGCGCGGGTCAAGGCCATGAACTCCCACGTCCAGGCGTCGCTGGCGAGATATTGCTTGAACGCCGACAGCGAGGTGGCGATCGGACCGGCGTTGCCGCTGGGACGCAGGCGCATATCGACTTCGTACAAGTCGCCTTCCGCCGTTTGCGCCGAAAGAGCGTTGATCAGGCGCTGGCTGAGACGGGCAAAGTATTGGCTGACGGCCAGGGGTTTCTCGCCGTCGGAAGTGGTGGCGCCTTCGTCGCAATCGTAAACGAAGGTGATGTCCATGTCTGAAGTCGGAGTTTTTTCGCGTCCACCCAGCTTGCCAAAGGCGACCACGGTCATCGCGCCGCCGGGCACGACGCCGTGACGGGCGCTGAATTCGGCTTCGACGCGCGGCTGCAGAGCGCCCAGCAGGGTTTCTGCAACATCCGACAAGGCGCGCTGGCTCTCGCGTTCGTCGATGGTGCCTTTGAGGATCTGCACGCCGACCTGGAATTTGCGGTCCTTGGCCCAGCGGCGCGCCAGATCCAGAACGTCTTCCATGCAGGTGGCGTCTTGCAACACCTCGTCCAGCTCGGTACGCATCTCTTCGGCGCTGGGCGGTTCATCCAAGAAGCCCGGCGTCAGCACACCGTCCAGAAGATGCGCTTTGCGCGCCAAATGTTCGGCTAAGCGTGGCGCGGTGCCGAGAATTTCGGCGATCAGTTCCAGCATTTGCGGATTGGACTGGAACATCGAAAACAACTGCACGCCGGCAGGCAGCTTTGAGAGAAATTCGTCGAAGCGCAGCAACGCCGTGTCGGGCTCGGCAGTCGACGCCATGGCGCGCAGCACGCTCGGCATCAGCTCGGTCAAGATCGCCCGAGAGCGCGCCGAACGGGTGCTGCGATACCGTGCGTGGTGCCAACCGCGCACCGCCGCATCGACGGCTTCGGGGTTTTGATAGCCCATGTTGCGCAAGGTTTTGAGCGTTTCAGGATCGCTTTCGCCACCGGTGAAAACCAGATTGCCGCCATCGCTGCCTGCGTCGGAAAGCTGCTCGCCTTCGGGGAACAGTTCGGCGTACAGGGTTTCGACCCGTCCCAATGTCGCCAGCAGTTCCTGGGCGAAGGCATCGAGGGTGTCGTAACCTAGAAACGTGGCGATGTCCTTCAGTCCTGCTTCGTCTTCGGGCAGGGTATGGGTCTGCTCATCGTTGACCATTTGCAGGCGGTGTTCGACCCGGCGCAGATAGCGGTAGGCTTGATCCAGAATTAGGACATTGTCGGGTTGCTCATGTCCCGCCGCGACCAGGGCGTTGAGTGCGTCGAGGGTGGGGATTCTGCGCAGATTGCGATCGCGCCCGCCCCAGATCAGCTGTTGGGTCTGGGCGTAGAATTCGATTTCGCGGATGCCGCCGCGGCCCAATTTGACATTGTGGCCGTGCAGCTTGATGCGGGTTCCGCCCTTGTGCGCATTGATCTGGCGTTTGATCGATTGAATATCTTGGATGGCGGCGAAGTCCAGGCTTTTGCGCCACACGAACGGCTTCAAGTGCGCCAGGAACGCGGCACCTGCCTGTTTGTCGCCAGCGATGGGCCGGGCCTTGATCATGGCGGCGCGTTCCCAGTTTTGGCCGATGCTTTCGTAATAGACTTCCGCCGCGTGGGTGGAAATGGCCAGCGGCGTGGAACCCGGGTCCGGACGCAGGCGCAAGTCGGTGCGAAATACGTAACCGTCCGCGGTGCGTTCATCGAGCATGCTCACCAGGCCGCGCGCCAAACGAATGAAGCTCTGTTGCAACTCCATCGGCTCATCGGTCTCGATCACATCGGGATCGAACAGCAAGATCAAGTCGATGTCGGATGAATAATTGAGCTCACGCCCACCCAGCTTGCCCATGCCCAGCACCACCAGGCCTGAACCGTGTTCCGGGTCGTCGGGATTTTTGAGTTTGATTTTGCCGCGCCGTTCCAGGGTCTTGAGCTGAAACGCGCAAGCCGCCGAGGTGGCGGCGTCGGCAAAGTCCGACAGTGCGCCGGTAACGTCGAACAAGTCCCATTGACCAGAGATATCGGCCAATGCGGCGGTCAGGGCGAGGCGCTTTTTTTGCCGTCGCAAATGACTTTTCAGCGCCGCTTCGTCGAGACTCTTGCTGTCTTCGCGGGTGGCTTTGAGTACCGCGTCGCGCATTGCGTTGGGACCTCGTTCGAGTAAGTCCTTCGTGAACTGTGGATCATTGATCCAGCATGCGCTAAGAAACGGAGAGTTTCCGAATACGGATGCGGCCAGCTTGGCGCCGACCGGGTCCGTTTTCAGGTCTTGAACGAAGGCGGCGAGTTCGGCGGCATCCTCGTTTTGCTTTTGGGCGGCTTCCAAATAGCGTTCCCAGCCGGTCGTGACACGGTCCTGATGGGCGGGTTCTGGCAGGTTTTGGGGGGTGTAGTCGAAAAGCCGCATGATATTTTGAATTCTTTAAGTCTGTTGACGTCAGGATGTGTCATCAGCATGCCTTGAGGCAGAGGGAAAAGTCCACTGGTCAAACGCGTTTTCAGAGGCATGGTTCAGGTCATCGGCGGGCTCGGCGTGGGTCTGCTGGTGGCGACGCTGTTGGTCGCCTGGCGTTTGGCGTCGGGGCCCGTTTCGATCAGCTTTCTCACCCCCTACATCGAAGGGGCGCTGGCCGAGGTCCACAAAGGTTCGGTCAAGCTGGCCGTGGACGACACGATTCTCACCTGGGCGGGGTGGGAACGCACCCTGGATATTCGCATCGTCAACCTGCGCACCTCGTTGCCCAACGGCGAGGAAATCGCCACCGTTCCCGAAGTGTCGATTTCGCTGAGTGCCGAGGCATTGCTGAAGGGGGCGGTCGCGCCGCGCTCGGTCGAATTTTTCGGCCCGCGTTTTCGCGTCGTGCGCGACGCCGACGGCAGCTTCGCCCTGGGCATACAAGGCACAAAAGAAAGCTCCAACGATTTTGTCGCGTCGATGATCTTGTTGATGCTGCAAGAACCCGACCCGAAGCAGGCGATGAGTTTCCTTAAGCGTATTTCCATCGTCGCCGGTGAGATCACCTATGAGGACCGGACGCTTGGCACCACGTGGTATGCGCCCAATGCCAACGCCCAGTTCATCCGTGCGGCAGGCGGACTAAACGCCGAGTTGGATTTGGATCTGCAAGCGGGCGATAAGTTGGCGGCGGTGTCGATCCAGGGCAGCTACCTGCTGGCGGGCAAGCGGATTGATTTGGGCGTCAGCTTCGACAAGCTCACGCCTGCCGATTTCGTATCCTTATCGCCGAAAATGGACGTGTTTGGTGCGGTCGATGTGCCTCTGTCGGGCACCATCACCTTGAGCATGGAACAAAACGGACGTGTCGAAGGGGTCGGCTTCGATCTCAGCGGCGGACCGGGGGCCGTGGCCTTGCCGGTACCCTTGGCGGCCAAGCTGGATGCCCTGGCCTGGGCGCAGCGCATGGCGGTCGGTGAGCTTCACATCAACGGCCGCTACGAAGGTGGGACGGGGGCGATCGATATTGCCGAATTGGACGTGGTCTTCAAGGATGGCGAAACCTTTTACCTGCCCACCCCCATCGATCACGAAATGCCGCTGAAATCCATCTCATCCGCGCTCAGTTATTCGCGTCAGGCGGGACGAGTGGTGATCAAGGATATGCAGATCGGTCTCGGTGGCGGTCATGCGGGCGCCACGGCCGGGCCGGTCGCCACCCTCACCGCCACGATTGACGGTTTGACCGCCGATGGGGCGGGGGTGATGGGCACGGGATTGGCGGTGGACATCACCGGTTCGATTGCCGATGTGGCGTTCAACGACTTGCCATCCTATTGGCCGGAGCAACTGGGCGTGGATGCCCGCACGTGGGTGATTCCGAACTTGCGCGACGGGGTGGCGGACCGCGCTTCGATCAGTCTGGCGTTGCGTCCCGGCCGTGACGACGCATTGACCTTGGCGTCGATGGCGGGTGAAATTCACGCCCACGGCTTGAGCGTTGATTATCTGGCGCCGATGCCGCCGGTTCGAAACGCCGTGGGCAGCGCCACGTTCAATGAAAAGCGTTTCGACATCAAGGTCGAAGAAGCGGACGGCTACAAAGGCCTGAAAATCATGGGCGGCGACATCGCGCTGTTCAACTTGCAACACGATCTGCCCGAAGCCGACATCAGCATGGATGTGTTGGGGCCGGTTCCCGCGGCGCTGGAATTGATCGATCATCAGCCGCTGGGCTTCGCGTCGGATCTCGGCATAAAGCCGAAAAACGCCGACGGCACGGTGGCCGCTCATGTGCGGTTACAATTTCCGCTGAAAGCCGACCTTTTGGCCGCCGAGGTCGTGGCCGAAGCTCAGGCGCGGCTTAGCGCGGCCAGCATCAAGGGGGCGTTGTTCGACAAGGACCTGGTCAAAGGCGATTTAGACCTGGCGGTGACCAATGATGGGTTGGAGTTGAAGGGGGACGCAAGTCTCGGCAACGTGCCGGTGCAATTGGTATGGAACCACGATTTTCGCGATGGAGCGCTGTTTCGCGATCGCTATGAATTGTCGGGCACCATCAAAGATGTGCTGAATTTATCCGCCTTGGGCATCGAAGTCCCCGGGATCTTGTCGCGCTATCTGTCCGGCGGTGCCGAGGCCAACGTCAACTACACCGAATTGGCCGACGGACGCCAATCGATGTCGGCGCGTATCGATCTGGCCAACATCAGCCTTGCCGCACCGGAATTGGGTTGGAGCAAGCCGAAGGGCGTGCCGGGAACGGCGGTGTTGGAATTCCGCTTAAAAGACGGCGCGCCCCAGGAAATTCCCAAATTCGAGGTCTCTGCCCCGGATATGGACATCGCAGGTTCAGCGACGTTTTTCCCCGACGGGACTTTGGAACGGATTGATTTGAACACCATGCGTTCCGGCAGCACCGACGTGTCGGCATCGCTGACGCCGGCGCCGGGAAACACTTGGGAGTTGGTTCTGCGCGGCGAAAGCCTCGATGCGAGTTTGCTGTGGGATGAGATCCTCGGCATCCGCGACGTACCGGCGCGCCAAAATATCGACGATGACGACCTGTTGGTCAGTGTCGCGGTGGACATTCACACATTGATGATCCGCAAGGACCGGGTGTTGACGGATTTGATCGGTACGGTTTACCGCGAACAGGGCGGGTGGCGCAAAATTGACGTCACCGGCGTGGTCAGCGGCGCCAAAGGCGGCGGTAGTATCGAGTTTATGCTCGATACCGACACCGATGGACTGCGTTATCTGTCGATCACCTCTGACAACGCCGGGGCGGCGCTGAGGACGCTGGATTTGTACGACAACATCTTAGGCGGCACGCTGGACATGAAGGCCGCCTACACGAACCCGCGTCCCGACGCGCCGTTGGAAGGTGTGCTCAAGGTCGAAGACTACGCCATGAGAGACGCCCCGGCGTTCGCCGAACTGATCGGCATCATGTCGCTGACCGGGGTTTTGGACGCCCTGCAAGGGGAAGGCTTGAACTTCGACATCTTCGATGCGCCGTTTAAGCTTGATAACGGCGTGTTGACGCTGAGCGAATCCCGCGCTTCGGGCCCGACCATCGGGGTCACCGCCAGCGGCACGGTGGACATGGACAATAAGCTCATGGACATCAAAGGCACGGTGGTTCCTGCCTATGTCATCAACGCGTTGCTGGGTAAAATTCCCATTATTGGCGAATTGTTCACCGGCCCGGAAAAGGGCGGCGGACTGTTCGCCGCCACTTACACGATGAAAGGCGTCGGCGAAAACGTCGAGATCACCGTCAATCCGCTGAGCGCCTTGGCGCCCGGATTGTTGCGCGGCATCTTTACGGGCTCGGATAAGGAAAAAGAAATTCCTGAAAAAGCCGCGCCGCAAACGGTGCCGGCTCCCCAAGAGCCCCAAAAGTCTCAAGAGCCGCTCACGCCGCCGTCGCCGAAAGCTGCGCCGCGCGCGACGGTCACCCCTGCGCCGGTTCAATAAGCAAAATCAAATCGCGCGCAGCAGGGCGTGACGCTTTTTGCCAGCTGACAGCTTGGCCACGCCGTCGGCGTTCAGATCGGCGAGCGTCACGGTGTCGGTTTCAGAGCCAAAAGCCTTGTCGTTGAGCCGTCCGCCGCCGCCTTTGATCAAACGCCGGGCTTCGCCATTGGACGCGCACAAACCCGCTTTGACCAACGCGGCAAAGGCAGGGATGCCTTGTTCCAGTTCCGCTTTGGTCACTTCGATGGTCGGAAGGTCGTCGCCCAACTGACCCTGTTCGAAGGTTTTTTGCGCGGTGGCGTGGGCGGCTTTCGCGGCCTCTTCGCCATGGCACATACGGGTGGTTTCATCGGCGAGGATCTTCTTCGCTTCGTTGATCTCTTGGCCTTCAAGCTTTTCCAGGCGTTCGATTTCATCAATCGGCAGTTCGGTGAACAGGCGCAGGAAACGGCCCACATCGGCGTCTTCGGTGTTGCGCCAGTACTGCCAGTAATCGTAAGGGCTGAGCTGTTCGGCGTTGAGCCACACCGCGCCAGCGGCGGTCTTGCCCATTTTCGCCCCCGACGAGGTGGTGAGCAACGGTGTGGTGAGGCCGAACACTTCCTTGCCATCGACCCGACGCGTCAGTTCCACGCCGTTGACGATGTTGCCCCACTGGTCCGAGCCGCCCATTTGCAGCGCGCAGCCGGTGCGGCGGTTGAGCTCCAGAAAGTCGTAGGCCTGGAGGATCATGTAGTTGAATTCCAGGAACGTCAGCGGTTGTTCGCGATCCAGGCGCAGTTTCACGGAATCGTAGCTGAGCATGCGGTTGATGGTGAAATGCGGGCCGAAATCGCGCAGAAAATCGATGTAGTTGAGACCCTTGAGCCAATCGGCGTTGTTGACCATCACCGCATCGGTGGGGCCGTCGCCGAAGGTCAGGAATTTGGCGAACACTTGCTTGATGCTGTCCATATTGGCCTGAATGTCGGCCTCGGTGAGCATCTTGCGGCTTTCGTCCTTGCCTGACGGGTCGCCCACCAGCGTGGTGCCGCCGCCCATCAAAACGATCGGCTTATGCCCCGTTTTTTGCAGCGTGCGCAGCATCATGATCGGCAAAAGCGAACCCACGTGCAGGCTGGGGGCGGTGCAGTCAAAGCCGATATAGGCGGTCACTACGCCTTGTGCGGCCTGATTGTCCAATTCGGCCAAGTCGGTGCACTGGTGCATATAGCCGCGTTCGATGACGGTTTTCAAAAAATCGGATTTGTGCTCACTCATGGCCTTAACGAATTCCGTTGGGGGCTGCTCTCAAGCCTGTTGCATGTTGAGGGGGGACTTAGCACAATGACTGCAAACGCACAACGTGCGCCAACAAAAACAGGGAGGGGCTTTCGGGCCTTTGAAGGGCATGAACACAGCCAAAATCTATACGGCGGTTGGCCTGATGAGCGGTACGTCCATGGACGGCATCGATGTGGCCCTGATCATAACGGATGGCGAGGACGTGGTTGAATTCGGTCCGTCCCTGACCGTTCCCTATGAAGATGAGTTTAAGGACCGCCTTCGCCGGGTTCTCGGTCCCGCGGGTCGGGCGGCGCCCGGCGCCAAGGATGTCGAGCGCAACTTGACCATTTTGCACGCCGAAGCGGTGAAACGTCTGCTGAGCCGCGCCAATTTGGAGGCGGAAGACATCGACGTTGTTGGTTTTCATGGTCATACCGTGCATCACGATCCCAAAAACGCCATCACCGTTCAGTTGGGCGAAGGTTCCCTGTTGGCCGATTGGTTGGGCATTCCGGTGGTCAGCGATTTTCGCTCCCGCGATGTCAATGCCGGCGGCGAAGGCGCGCCGTTGGTGCCGGTGTTTCATGCGGCGTTGCTTAAAAGTGCTCCCGATATCGAGTTGCCGGCAGCCGTGCTCAACATCGGCGGCGTGTCCAACGTGACGTGGGTGGGCGACCGCGATGGTGGCCTGATCGCTTTCGATACCGGTCCCGGCAATGCGCCCTTGAACGAATGGGTGCTGCGCCACACAGGCGCAGATTTGGACAAGGACGGTACATTGGCCGCAGCGGGTACGGTGAACGAAGAGGTGCTGGCTGCAGCGCTGGCGCATGAGTTTTTCGACCGCAAACCGCCGAAGTCCTTGGATCGCCAAGAATTTTGCCACGATTGCGCCGAAGGTTTGGGGCTTGAAGATGGTGCCGCGACCATCACCGCGTTTATCGCGCGGGCCTCGGCGCGGGCTGCGGAACACTTTCCTGAGCCAGCCACCACCTGGATCGTCACCGGTGGCGGGCGGCTCAACCCGGTGTTGATGAAGCACCTGCGCGAAGCCACCGGCGCGGACGTGCGTTCCGCCGACGGTGTGGGTTGGGACGGCGACGCCATGGAAGCGCAAGCATTCGCTTATCTGGCGGTGCGTGCGCAACGTTGGCTGCCGATCACCTTCCCCGCCACCACCGGGGTGTCGGAGCCGATGAGCGGCGGCCAATTGCATCAGCCGTCATGATGACGGTTTCGCGGCGCGTTTGGCGCGCTTGGTAAAAATATACCATCCCAACCACAGTACGCCGGTCAAGCCGATGGCGGTGAAAAGGGCCGGTTTGGGATCGGCTAGGCTGCTCACCGATCCGCCATACGCGGCAATGGCGGCATAAGGCACGGAATTGATTGCCCAACCCAAGGCAAAACGCCGGAAAGGCATGCGCGTCGCACCCGCTAGGCAAGCGCTGACCTCGGCGAGGATCGGCATGGCGCGGGCCATGGACAGCACCATTAATCCGTGGCGGTTGAAGATGCTCTCCATCTCGGCAATTTTTTCGGCGTCCTTGGTGACCAGCACCAAGGCGCGCCGCCCGTAGGCGCGGCTCAGCGCATAGCCGGTGCCGCCAGCCAGCCAATAGCCGCTTAGGGCGTAGGCAAAGCCCAGTTCGAAACCCAGAAAATGGCCGCTCAGCAGTGTCACCGTCAGTGTCGGCACCGCGATGAACAAATCCGCGAACAGCAAGCCGGTGACAATCAGGCCGACCATATGCGGCGATGCGGTTTGGCCCGCTTGCAACCAGCCGCGCACGTCGTCCACCGTAATCCAGCCCATGGCTTTGATGACGATGAAGGTGGATAAAAAGGCCAGCGCCAGGGCAAGGCCAAGTTTGAGTAATGACGTCATGGCGTGACGCTCCTATACATTGCGCAAAATGCGTCTGGTGAGGGCCGGGGAGATCCGGTTGAGAATGGGCAAAATCCGCGCTTTGCCGATGTAGATTTCATCAACGTCCCGCGCCACGCCTTGAATGATTTTCTGCGCCGTGAATTCGGGGGTGAGCTTGTTCGTTCCTCGCCCTTCGGTCATGGGGGTGTCGACCAGCGGCAACAGGACCTCGCTGACGCGCACGTTGGTGCCGTCCAACTGATAGCGCAGCGCTTGCGACAGGCTGTGCAGCGCGGCCTTGCTGGCGCAATACAGCGCGGACGAAGGTTTGGGGTAAAACGCCAACCCCGACGACAGGTTAACGATCGCGCTGCCGTTGTTGTGTTCGAGCAGGCGCGGCAACAACAACGCCGTCAACCACGCCACCGCCGTGAAGTTGGTGGTGATTTCCGCCTCAATGCCGTCGAAGGAGAAGTCGTCGTCGGTGAACCGCGGGGTGAACTGTACGGCGGCGTTGTTGATCAGCACCGATACCGGAAGTTGTTCGGCTTCAATGCGCAGGGCCAATTCGATGACGGATGTTTTGGATGTCAGGTCGCAGCGCATGGTCGTTGCGTTTGGTAGTTCGTGCTGCAGCGCGCTCAGTTTGTCTGCGTCCCGACCCACGGCGACGACATGGTTGCCGTGAGCAGCCAGTTGCAAGCTGAGAGCCCTACCGATGCCGGATGTCGCGCCGGTGACGAGGATGGTTCGATCGTGAAGATGCATGGCAATTCCTTTCTGTTGCGATAGGATTGCCGAAGACCAGACGTTTGAAATTAACTCAGGTTAATGGCGATGACTTTTCAGATGACGCAGGTATTTGCCCAAGCTGGGATCGGTCCACGCACGCTCGATGCATTTGAGGTGCATATCCGAAAACGGTCGTTGGCGGTGGGGGAATACCTGATCCGTCAAGGCGAGTGCGCGCCGGATCTGTATTTCTTGACCGAAGGATTGGTGAAGATGTTCTACATCACCGCCGAGGGTAAGGAATTCGTGAAGTCGTTCATCGCCGAAGGACAGTTTACCGGTTCGCTGTCGTCTCAGGTGGAAGCGGGTGAAAGTCCGTTTTCCGTCGCTTGCCTGGAACCCGTAAAGGTCGAGGTGCTGGCGTTCGATCAAATTAAGGGAATGATCGACGAAGACCCTCATCTTTTGCGGTTTTTGTACGAATTTTTCTTTGCCCTGGCGCTGAAGAAGGAACGCCGGGAGTTTGAGTTTTTGTGTCTTACGCCGGAAATGCGCTATCGGCTGTTCGTCCAAGATAACCCGCATATCGTTCAGAGGGTCACCCAAGCGGACATCGCGCGCTATCTGGGCATCACCCCGGTTGCGTTGAGCCGCATCCGGGGGCGCGCCAGGACGTCATAGTCGTTGAAGCAAGGCGGATCAGGCCGCCGTGGTCAAAGACTTGTCGAGATAATCATCGATGATTTTGGTCAGTTGGGGCATGTGATCGCCGAAGAAGTGATCGCAGCCTTTGACCACTTCGTAGTCGATGGTGATGTTTTTCTGACTTTTCAGCTTCGCCGCAAGTTTGTCGACGCTATCGACCGGGACGATTTCATCGCGATCGCCGTGAATCAGAATGCCGGATGCCGGGCACGGCGCCAAAAAGGAAAAATCGTGCTGGCTGGCGGGCGGAGCGACGGAAATGAAGCCGGTGATTTCCGGACGGCGCATCATCAGCTGCATGGAAATCCACGCGCCGAAGGAAAAGCCGCCGATCCAGCAACTTGATGCGTTGGGATTGTGCGCTTGCATCCAATCGAGCGCCGATGCCGCGTCGCTCATTTCCCCTTGGCCGTTGTCGAATGTGCTCTGCGAGCGTCCGACTCCGCGGAAATTGAACCGCAAAGTCGAAAAACCACGCTTCACGAAGGACTTGTACATGGCGTACACGACCTTGTTGTTCATGGTTCCGCCAAACTGCGGGTGGGGGTGCAATATCAGCGCAATTGGCGCTCCGGGTTTCTTCGAGTGATGGTAACGCCCTTCGAGGCGTCCCTCGGGACCGTTGAAGATGACTTCAGGCATAGGGTTTAATTAACCATTTAATTTCAACAGGTTGCGCCAAATTGTACAATGCTGCACCGCTGCACGTTTTTTAAAAAAAATGCGGGGGTAGAATACTTGACTGCTGTAGTCGGGTATATTATATTCCTGACATGTATTGCAACATTGAGTGCGTGTGTTGCGCTAGACGCTGATTGGAACCTAATCCACTCTGCGTCCCGCGAACATTTGAACACAAACATATTGGATGAGCCATGTTTTTCAAGAGGCTTAAAGAAGATATCGATTCGTTTATTGCCCGCGACCCCGCTGCGCGGTCGCGTTTGGAAGTGGCTCTGCTGTATCCAGGCTTTCACGCAATCCAAGTTTATCGCATGTCCCACTGGCTGTGGAAACGGGAATTTCACTTTATTGCCCGTCTTTTGTCGCAAGCGGGGCGTTTTTTCACCGGCATCGAGATCCATCCCGGTGCGACCATCGGGCGTCGTTTTTTCATCGACCATGGCGATGGCGTGGTGATCGGCGAGACCAGTGAGATCGGTGATGACGTGACGCTGTATCAAATCGTCACGTTGGGGGGCATTTCCCCCAGCGTCGACAGCCACATGCAAGTCAACCAAAAGCGTCACCCGACCTTGGAAGACGGTGTCATCGTGGGTTCGGGCGCACAGGTTCTCGGCCCCATTACGGTGGGTAAGGATGCGCGTATCGGCGCCAACGCGGTGGTCACGCGCGATGTGCCGCCGGGCGTCACGGCGGTCGGCATTCCGGCCCGCGTGGTTATGCCGCGCGACAAAGAACATGCCAAGGACTTCGTCGCTTACGGCACGCCGACCGACGGCTGCCCCGACCCGGTGCTGCGCACCATCGACAATCTGCGCGCCCAAGTGGCGACGTTGATGGAACGTGTCGATGAACTGGAAAGTCAGTACGACACAGCGCAGAAACAAGACACGTCCGGCGTCGGGAAAAAGAAAAAAGTGGTGATTTCCGGGGGTGATGCCTAAGTCTGCCTTGCGGCGGGATTGGGTCGACCGACTATTTAGGAGAACGAACGTGAAATTGAGCACCAAAGGACGATACGCCGTCATGGCCATGGCGGATCTCGGTAAAATGGAAGCCGAAAAGCCGGTGGCTTTGGCCGATATTGCCGAGCGTCAGGAAATCTCTCTGTCGTACTTGGAGCAACTGTTCGGCAAGCTGCGGCGCGCCGAGTTGGTTAAAAGCGTGCGTGGTCCCGGTGGCGGTTATCTGTTGTCGCGTGCCGCCAGTGAAATTCGCATCTCCGACGTGATCGCGGCGGTGGACGAGCCCATTTCGGCGACCCGCTGTTCCGACGCCGGCGGGTGTCATTCCGACAAAGCGCGCTGCTTGACCCATGATTTGTGGCAAGCCCTGAGCTACCAGATTCATCTGTATCTCAGTTCTGTGACTTTGGCGGACGTATGCGCGCGCCGGGTTCTGGGGCCGCAACCAGCCCTGTTCGAAGACATGGTTTCGCAAATTCCCAGCGACCTGCCGTCTGACACCATCGCCGCAGAGTAACGCCGAGCGCTTAGACTTTTTATTTCATCTGTTGATCGAAAAGGCATCTGACGCCATGAGCCAGACGGTTTACATGGACCATAACGCAACGTCGCCGACCCGCCCGCAAGCGGTCGATGCGGTGGTGCGCGCCATGCAAACCGGCGGCAATCCGTCATCCGTGCACGCCATGGGCCGCAAGGCTTTGCGGGTGCTCGAAGATGCCCGTGAACACGTGCGCGCGGCGGTGAACGCGCCGAAAAGCGCTCAGGTGGTCTTTACCTCCTGCGGGACCGAGGCCAACACCTTGGCCCTGCAAGGCTGCGGGCGTAAGACCGTCTTCGTGGGCGCCACCGAACATCCGTCGGTGATGCGCGCGCGGACTGAAATCGTGCGCATTTCCGTGGACGTCAACGGCCTGATCGACCCGTTTCAGTTGGAAGAAATGTTTGCCGGCGGGGGTGACGACACCATCGTTTCGGTGATGCTGGCCAACAATGAAACCGGCGTTTTGCAACAGGTCGAAGGCATCGCGCGTATCGCGCACCGCTATCATGCCTTGGTTCACACCGATGCGGTGCAGGCTTTGGGCAAGGTGGACGTGGATTTTACGGCCTTGGGTGTCGATATGATGAGCCTTTCCGCTCACAAGATCGGCGGCCCGCTGGGTGTGGGTGCGTTGATCGTGGGCAAGGACGTTGAACTCACCGCGCTGAACGGCGGCGGTGGGCAGGAAAACGGCCTGCGCGGCGGCACCCAGAACGTGCCGGGCATTGCCGGTTTCGGCGTTGCCGCTGAACTCGCCGTGGCCGGATTGTCCGACATGGCGCGGGTCAAAGTCCTGCGCGACCGGCTCGAGGCGCGCATTCAGGAAATCGCGCCGGATGCCACGGTGATCGCGGCGATGGCTGACCGTCTGCCCAACACCAGTTTTATCAGCATGCCCGGCGTCGATGCCGAAACCCAGATCATGACCTTCGACTTGGCAAACATTTGCGTCAGCGCCGGATCGGCGTGCGCATCGGGTAAAACCAAATCCAGCGCCGTTTTGGGCGCGATGGGCCTGGGCCAAGACATTGCCAAGTCGGCGGTGCGCGTGAGCCTTGCCCATACCAATACCGAAGACGACATCGAACGCTTTATTTCCGCTTGGGGCGACTTATATCAGCGCAAAGGCGCGGCGCGCTCCGCAGCGTAAGCAACAGCTTTAACCATAGAAAAAAGAACAAGGTTGAAAAACATGACGGCCAAAACGTGGACCCAGAACAACCCCCTTTATCTGGATTATCAGGCCACCACGCCGACCGATCCCCGTGTGGTCGAGGCGATGGCCCCTTACTGGACCGAAAAGTTCGGTAACCCGCATTCGCGCAACCACCACTTCGGCTGGGAAGCCGAGGACGCGGTCGAAATCGCGCGCGGCCATGTCGCCGACATCATCGGCGCTTCGCCGAAGGAAGTGATCTTCACCTCCGGCGCGACCGAGTCCAACAACCTCGCCATCAAGGGCGTGGCCAAGTTCTATGGCGACAAGCGCAACCACATCATCACCTGCGTGACCGAGCACAAGTGTGTGCTGGAAACCTGTCGTTCCTTGCAGCAGGACGGTTTCGACGTGACCTATCTGCACGTCAAGGAAAACGGCCTGATCGATCTCGATGAGTTGAAGGCGGCGATGACCGACAAGACCTTGATCGTGTCGATCATGGCGGTGAACAACGAAATCGGCGTGATCCAGCCGCTCAAGGAAATTGGCGAACTGTGCCGCGCCAACAAGACCTTCTTCCACACCGATGCCGCTCAGGCGGTGGGCAAGATCCCCTTGGATGTGAACGAAATGAACATCGACATGCTGTCGATCTCCGGCCACAAGGTTTATGGCCCGATGGGCATCGGCGCGCTGTTCGTACGCCGCAAGCCGCGCGTGCGCTTGGTGCCGTTGATCCACGGTGGCGGCCAGGAACGCGGCATGCGTTCGGGCACCCTGCCGACCCCGCTGGTGGTGGGCCTGGGCAAGGCGTGCGAGTTGGCGAATAAGGAAATGGCAGCCGAGGCCGAGCGCCTGCACGACTTCCAGCACCGTTTGTACGAAGGTCTGCGTCAGCGTATTCCGGAAATCTTCCTCAATGGCGATCCCGAACACCGCATTCCCGGCAACCTCAACATTTCGTTCGCGTACGTCGAAGGCGAAGGCCTGATGATGGGCATTAAGGATTTGGCGGTGTCTTCAGGATCTGCGTGCACATCGGCGTCGTTGGAACCTTCCTACGTGCTGCGCGCCTTGGGCGTCGAAGACGAATTGGCGCACACCTCGTTGCGCTTGGGTCTCGGCCGTTTCACCACGGAAGAAGACATCGATTACGCGATCGAACGCATTTCCAAGGAAGTGAACCGCCTGCGCGAATTGAGCCCGCTGTGGGACATGGCGCAAGCCGGCATCGACATCAAGTCCATCAAGTGGGCTGAACACTAAGAGACACCCCCCCCAACACCGTCCCCGCGAAGAAGGGATGCAACAGGAGAAGAGACATGGCCTATAGCAAAGAACTGATCGATCATTACGAAAACCCGCGCAACGTCGGGTCCATGGAAGACAGCGACAGCAATGTCGGCAGCGGTCTGGTCGGCGCACCGGCGTGCGGCGACGTGATGAAGCTGCAAATCAAAGTCAGCCCGGACGGCATCATCGAAGACGCCAAGTTCAAGACCTTCGGCTGCGGCTCGGCCATTGCGTCCAGCTCGCTGGTCACCGAATGGGTCAAGGGCAAGACCATCGACGAAGCCGGTGCGATCAAAAACACCGACATCGCCGAAGAACTGGCTTTGCCGCCGGTGAAGATTCATTGCTCGGTTCTGGCCGAGGATGCTATCAAGGCGGCGATCGAAGATTACAAAAGCAAATCCGGCGCCTCCGACAAAGGTCAAGACGCCGCCGAATAAGCTTTTTCGTGCGAACAGAGGATAAACGAGCATGAACTTACCCGCGCCGATCAACATGACACCCGCCGCCATCAATCAGGTGAAGGCGCTGCTGGACAGTCGCGGTAAGCCGTCGGTGGGCATTCGCATCGGCGTGCGCACCAAGGGCTGTTCGGGATTGTCCTATACCCTTGAGTTCGCGGATGAAAAGAACGAGTTCGATGAAAGCATGGAAGTCGACGGGATCACCATCCTGATCGACCCCAAGGCCACCATGTTCATCATCGGAACCGAAATGGACTATGTGGAAGACACGCTGGAAAGCGGTTTTGTCTTTACCAACCCCAACGAAAAGGGCCGCTGCGGTTGCGGCGAGTCTTTTCACGTTTGAGGGGCTTTCTCCTGTGCACGCCGCGCAACCGCCCTTCGGGGCGGTTGCGTTTTGTGGCCCTAGGGTTTGACCGCCATATTGACGGGTAGACGATGATCGAAGTGAACGCACATACGACGGAAACCACACTCAAGCCGTGCTGGTCATGCAAGGGTCCGACCTCGGTGACGTCGTTGTTTTGTCCGACCTGCAAGGCCGTGCAGCCCCCGGCGCCAGTCGATTTGTTCGCCCGGATGGGCGTCGCGCAGGGCTTCGACGTCGATGTTCCGGCGCTGGACCGTCTCTATTTCGATCTGCAACGCCAGTTGCATCCCGACCGCTTTGCCACCAAATCGCCCAAGGAAAAAGCGCTCAGCCAACAGCAGGCGACGGCTTTGAACGACGCTTACGAAACCCTCAAGGATCCGTTGAAGCGTGCCGATTATCTGGTGCATCTTTTGGGCGTGGACGTGTTGCCCGAAGGCTGCAACCTAGTGCGCGATCAGTCGATCCTGATGGAAGCGATGGAAATGCGCGAGCGTCTTGCGTCGGCCGACACCATGGAAGCGCTGAACGCCATTCAACGTGAAACCAAGGCTGAAATCGACGACGTGTTGACGGGCCTTTCCCTGGCGTTCAAGGGCGGCGATATCGAAGGGGCGTGTCAGCTCACCACGCGTTTGAAATATTTGGACAAAATGATGGGTGAGGTGCGCCAAGGCCGCGCCCGCCTGCTTTCATAAATAATTAGAACCAGGACGACCCCGATTATGGCTCAGTTGCTGCAAATTCACGAACCCGGACAATCGCCCGAACCTCATCAGGACGAGGCGCAGATCGCGGTGGGCATTGATCTGGGTACCACCAATTCGGTGGTCGCCATCAGTTCCGAGGGCGCAATCGAGGTTCTCAAGGATGACGACGGCAAAGCGCTGGTTCCGTCCATCGTCGCTTATGCGCCGGATGGCTCGGCCATCGTCGGTGAACTGGCCAAGCGTTTGTTGCTGAGCCGCCCCGATAGCGTGGTGAGCTCCATCAAGCGGCTGATGGGCCGAGGCGCGGAAGACGTCAAAAGCCTCGGCGGGCAATTGCCGTTCGACATCGAACCGCAACACGAAGGCGAAAGCCAATTGGTGCGCTTGAACATCGGCGGGCACACCTTGACGCCGATCGAAATTTCCGCCGACATCCTGCGTGCGCTGAAAGATCGCGCCGAGGGCAAACTGGGCGCCAAGGTCGACAAAGCCGTCATCACCGTGCCTGCCTATTTCGACGACGCCCAGCGCACCGCCACCAAGGACGCCGCGCGTCTGGCGGGACTGGAGGTTCTGCGCTTGGTCAATGAACCCACCGCCGCCGCGCTGGCCTACGGCCTGGATAAGGGCGCGGAAGGCTTGTTCGCGGTGTTCGATCTGGGCGGCGGCACCTTCGACGTGTCGCTGTTGCGCATGGAAAAGGGCGTGTTTCAGGTGTTGGCGACCGGCGGCGACGCGGCCCTGGGCGGCGACGATTTCGACCACGCCATCGCCGATTATTTCCTCAAGGAACGTCAACAGCTGCTGGGCGAAAGCGAGCTCAGCGCCGGCGAAGTCAAAGTCGCGTTGATGACCGGGCGCTTGGCGAAAGAATGCTTGAGCACGGAAGACAGCGGCGAATGGGTGCTGACGGCGGGCGACAAGCAAACCAAGCATAAGCTCGACCGTGCGACCTTCGACGACCTGATCAAAGCCGACGTGAACCGCACCATCAAGATTTGTCATGAGGTTCTGACCGAGGCGGGTTACGACCCGCTCGACGTCAAGGGCGTGGTGCTGGTCGGCGGTTCGACCCGCGTGCCCCAGGTGCGCGCGGCGGTGGCGTCGTATTTCGGCACCGAACCGTTGGCCGACATCGACCCCGACCAAGTGGTCGCGGTGGGCGCGGCGTTGCAGGCCGAAGCCTTGACGGTGGGCTCAGACACCTTGTTGTTGGACGTCACGCCGTTGTCTCTGGGGCTGGAAACCATGGGCGGTCTGGTCGAAAAAGTGATTCCGCGCAACACCCCCATTCCGGTTGCCAAGGCCCAGGAATTCACCACCTTCCAAGACGGCCAGACCGCGATGGCGATCCATGTGGTGCAGGGCGAACGCGAAATGGTCGATCAAAACCGCTCGTTGGCGCGCTTTACCCTCAAGGGCATTCCGCCGATGGCGGCAGGCGCGGCGCACATTCGCGTGACCTTTCAGGTCGACGCCGACGGTTTGCTGACGGTGTCGGCAGGCGAAGAAACGTCCGGCATCGAAGCGCAGATCGAGGTCAAGCCGTCCTACGGGCTCAGCGAAGACGAAATGTCGACGATGCTCTACGACAGCATGAAAAACGCCAAGGACGACATGGAGTTGCGCTTGCTCACCGAAGCGCGGGTCGAAGCCGAACGCGCCATGTTGGCGGTGCGCGCGGCCCTGCAGGCAGACTGTTCGTTGTTGTCGGTCGAAGAACGCGAAGCCATCGGCGAACGGATGGACGGCGTCATCGACGCCATCAAGGGCACCGACCGCGACGCCATCAACAAGGCCGCCGAGGCGCTTGACGAGGCCACCCGGGTGTTTGCCGAAAAACGCATGGACAAGGGGATCCGCGATGCGCTGACCGGGGTCAGCATGGATAAACTGGCGTCGAGCATCGGCGACGGTGAAAACGCTTAGACCTTGTCGAAACACACGAGTCACTGTACATACAGGCCAATGTAGGCCAGAGCCTAAATCAGATTTTGCTTTCGAGGAGACGACGACACATGCCGAAAATGACTTTCATTGATGCGGACGGCAACCGCAAAGAGGTGGATGCCCCGGTTGGCCTTTCGGTCCTGGAAATCGCCCACAAAAACGGCCTCGACCTCGAGGGCGCATGCGAAGGCTCGCTGGCGTGTTCGACCTGTCACGTCGTCGTCGATGAGGAATGGTTCGGCAAGCTCGACGAAGCGAGCGAGGAAGAAGAAGACATGCTGGATCTGGCCTTTGGCCTGACCCACACCTCGCGCCTCGGCTGCCAGATCAAAATGACGGATGAACTGGATGGCCTGGAAGTGTCCATTCCGTCCGGCACCCGGAACATGCTTCTGGACTGACATTTCCGCTTTTTTGCGAACGAAATACCCGATAGCCCTGTGTGGTTATCGGGTATTTTTGTGTGCAAATTGCAAAGCCCGATGCGTATGATTTTGCAAAAAATATTCCAGAAAATTGTGGAAAATTCGCGATATTAGGGCGTGTGTATGGTTATCCATATGTTTTGTTGCATGAAATTACCTGAGTAAAATAATACAGAATATGGCCTGCTCCTTGCTTATATGAATAGACAGGTGTCCTCGGGCGATCTGACGAGATGCTGGGTGTTCGTACGCATATGCGCATACACGGCACGGGTATTCAAATAGCAGGTGTAGGAGACTCCATATGCGCGGTACTCTCTTGAAAGCGATCATTGCGGTTGGCGTGCTATTCGGCTCCAGCTTTGGTGTGTTTGCAGCGGAAAAAACGTACGTTATCGGTTTCGCGCAAGACAACATGGCCAATGACTGGCGTGCGGCGCAGGTGCATGCCGTGCAAAAGGCGCTCGCAAAATACGACAACGTTCGCTTCATTTATACGGATGCGGGTGGCAGCGTCGCCCAAAACATTCAAGACATCGAGGATTTAGGCGATCGAGGCATTGATCTGCTGATCATGAGCCCGCGTAGTCCTCAAGCCATGACCCCAGTGATCTCGGCGCTTTATGATCGAGGCATCCCCGTCGTGCTGTTGACGCGCACGATGACCAACGACAAATTCACCACCTTTATCGGTCCAAACGATACTGCGATCGCATCACAGGCCGCCGATCAAATCGCGGCGGCGCGCGATGGCAAAGGCGACGTGCTCGTGCTTCAAGGTGTTCCCACCGCCAGCACAGCCATCGCACGCACGGCGGGTTTCGTGAACCGCATAAAGAATCATCGCGGACTGAACATCATCGACATCATCCCCGCCAATTACCAGCGGGCGGAGGCCATCAAGGCCGTGCAACAGGTGATCGAAAACGGAACTAAGTTCGACGCGATTTACGCCCAAAGCGACAGCATGGCCGCTGGCGCGCGTTTGGCGCTGAAAGAATCCGGACTGGATCCAAAGACCATTCCTATCGTGGGCATCGATTACATTCGCGAAGCGCGCGAAGCCATCCAATCCGGTGAACAGTTCGCCAGTTTCACATATCCCACCTGCGGCGACGTTGGGGCGGATGTCGCTATGCGTATTCTTCGCGGCGAGCAGGTTCCTCGCCATATCGAAGTGCCGTCACAGATGGTTACCGGTGAAAACGTCGATCAAATCGAAACGATTTTTTGATTTCCGGCGGGGGTGACATGAAAGCCAAATTCTCGATTGCAAGAAAGATCCTGCTATTTTGGGGCATTTCCACTTTGATGGTGATTGCCTTGATCGGCGGAATCTTCTTGTTCTCGTTGAACGGCTACCATGAAGATCTTGCTCGTCAGAAGATCGAGGATGCACACGGAGCCTTTCTGACTTTCATACGTCAGCGCGAAGAGCACCTCAAACGGATTAGCAACGAGTTCGCTTCGCGCAGCAACGTGATCTCGATACTGAATCTTCTGAGCAAGTATCAAGATCCCAATACCTATCAAGCTCTGGTTTACGATCCTGAAAAGCGCAAGCTTGCATATACGCTTGAAACTCTGACAGGCATATCTGCGCATCACTACATGGCTGTATATGACAGCCAACAGCGTCTGGCCGCATTCCACGGCCATGATACGGTTGAAGACCGCGTGAATGAAAGCACCGCCATAGTCAGTTACGTCGATGCCCGTCCCGTTTATTACGAGGCGCACCAAGCCCAAGCCGCCACCACATCCATCGCCGTCTTGCCGCATGAGCTAAAGGTGCCGATGGACAGTTTCGATCCTGGCACTTTCCTCTACGTCAGTCGCGAAGGTCTTGGCATCGTCGTGCGCACACCGATCGAACGCAAGCGCGTGAACGGCGACGTTGAATTCTTGGGGACCATGGTTCTCATAGATATGTTGGATGCATCGGTATTGGCTGGATTGATGCGCCAGACGGGCTTGCAGATCGGGTATTTCTATAGATTCGATACGGCGCTCGAAATTGTCGGGAGTACGGAAGGGATAATTCCCGCGGGACTGAAACTGCCGTCCGCGTTAGAAGGCGACAGCGCCCACACCCTGGTCAAAGATAGAAACGGGTATGTCGGTTTGACGAGCTTGTCGCCCGTCAATGGTGCGCAGGTGGTGTTGTCGTTTCAGTTGCCTGACGCATCTTATGCTACAGGGGTATCCGTGTTTCGAGATTCGGCGCTTTGGGGTATCGCCATTTTCTTGCTGGGCATGACCCCGGTTGGACTTATTTTTATCAACCGAGTGGTGCAGAGACCCCTTGCGTCGTTGATAGCCGGCGTCGAGAGCATCGTCGACGGTCGTTACGGCGACGCCATCGCGCTCGACAGCAACGACGAGCTTGGCATTGTCGCTAAGTCATTTAACGACATGTCTCGCGTCATCAAGGAGCGCGCGGACGGCTTGGAAGACACGGTTCGGGAACGCACTCAAGCTCTGCGTGCGGAAATTGCGGAGCGTCGCCTTGTGGAAGACGCGCTGAAGGAAACGGAAGCGAAAACGCGCCAGATCGTAAATTCTGCCGTAGACGGCATTATTACCACGGATCAGGATGGCAAAATCCTCAGCTTCAATACCTCGGCCGAAAAGATATTCGGTTACTCGGTCATCGAAGTCATCGGCCAGAATATTTCGATTTTGATGCCCCGCCATATAGCCGAGAAGCACCACGAATATGTGAAGGACTATCTCGAAACAGGCAAGAGCAAGGTGATCGGCGTGGGGCGTGAGCTGATTGCGCGGCGCAAAGACGGCAGCACCTTTCTTGCGGATTTTTCTATCAGTGATTTCCATCACGGCGATGACGTGACCTTCGTCGGAATCATTCGCGACATCACGGAACGCAAGCAAGAAGAATACAGGCTGCAGGCGACGCTGGAAGAGCTGCAAAATACTCAAAACGAGTTGGTTCAGGCGGAAAAGATGGCGTCGTTGGGCGGATTGGTCGCAGGGGTAGCGCATGAGATCAACACCCCCATTGGCGTCGGTGTGACAGCCGTTTCACATTTGAAAGAAAGTGCAGACCGCATCGCGCAATTGTACGCAAGCGGCGGCTTGCGCAAAAGTGATTTTGCCGCGTTCGTCGAAACAGCCACCGCATCGACAGGGATCATTCAGGCCAATTTGAACCGCGCATCGGAACTGATCAAAAGTTTCAAGCAGGTCGCCGTCGACCGGACCAGTGAAGCGCGGCGCGAAGTCAATGTCTTGGCCTACGTCGAGGAGGTTCTGGAAAGTTTGAAGCCGACTCTGCGCCGCACCAAGCATGAGATATCCATTTCGGGTAAGCGTGACGTGGTGATTGACACGCACCCCGGGGCGCTATCGCAAATCATCACCAATCTGGTGATGAATTCCGTCATTCACGCTTACGACGAAGATGATGCCGGACACATTCAAATCAGCGTCGAAGACAACGGCGGCACCGTTTCCCTGTTTTATGCCGATGACGGCAAGGGGATGGACGAAGATGTGCGTAGCAAAATATTCGAACCGTTTTTCACCACCAAACGCGGTTCCGGCGGCAGTGGTTTAGGGATGCATATCCTTTTCAACCAAGTGACGCAAACCCTGGGGGGCACGATCGAACTGCACAGTACGCCGGGACGGGGGACGGCGTTTGAAATCAGCATTCCATATAAAGCGAACGAACTTCGCGCGGGAGAATAACCATGAGTATGGCAATGGAAGCAACTGACGACCTGATGTTCGCCGACGATGTTGACGATACCCTAGCACCCACCCAAACCGCCAAATGGAAAGTGATGCTGGTCGACGACGAACCGGACATTCACGAAGTCACGAAAATGGCCTTGGATGGTTTTGTGTTTGACGGTCGGGGTGTGGAATTCATCAGTGCGTTTTCCGCCGCCGAGGCCAAAGACCAGATCATGGAGCACCCCGACACGGCCGTGATGTTGTTGGATGTGGTGATGGAAACCGATCATGCGGGTTTGGAGTTTGCGCGTTTCGTTCGTGAAAGTGCGGAAAACAAAACCGTGCGGATCATCTTGCGCACGGGCCAGCCGGGGCAAGCCCCTGAACGCCAAGTGATCACGGAATTCGACATCAACGACTATAAGGAAAAGACCGAACTGACGTCGCAAAAGCTGTTCACCCTGATGTATGCGTCGTTGCGTTCGTACCGCGACATCATCGCGTTGGAAGCGAACAAGCGGGGGTTGGAGCACGTCATCGAAGCATCCTCGAACATCTTCGAACTGCAAAGCTTGCAGCAATTTACCAAAGGCGTGTTGGAACAGATCACCTCTTTGCTGCACCTGGATCACGACGCCGCGTACCTCAAGGCGAACGGCTTGGCGGCGGCGCACGAAGGTGACGATCTGCGCGTGATTGCGGGGATCGGTGCCTTTGAAAGGTTGGTCGGTCAAAACGGTATCCAGAACCTGGACCCCGAGGTCGTTTCAGATTTGCTCGGTGCGATCGAGAACGGACGGAACCTGTACAAGGATGGACGCTTCACAGGATTTTTCAAAAGTTCGCGCGGTACGGAAAATCTCGTGCATATGTCGGGGCTCGGCGATCTCAGCGAATTGGACCGTTCGCTTTTGGACGTGTTCGCCAACAACGTCGGCGTGGCGTTCGAAAACATCGAACTGCACCAAGATATCGAAGAGACCCAGCGTGAAATCGTCTACATGCTGGGCGAGGCGGTGGAAACGCGTTCCAAGGAAACCGGAAACCATGTCAAGCGGGTGGCCGAAATCAGCAAACTGTTGGCGTTGAAAATCGGCCTGGATAACGACGAGGCTGAGATCTTGCGTCTGGCGTCGCCGATGCACGATGTCGGCAAGATCGGCATTCCCGACGCCATTCTCAACAAACCCGGCAAACATACGCCGGAAGAATGGGAAATCATGAAAACGCACGCCCAGTTGGGCTACGACATGCTCAAAAATTCCAAACGGCGGATTTTGCGTGCAGGGGCGATCATCGCCCGCGACCATCACGAAAAGTGGGCGGGTGGGGGCTATCCGCGCAATCTCAAGGGCGAAGAGATCCATATTTATGGCCGCATCTCGGCGGTCGCGGACGTGTTCGACGCCTTGGGTTCCGATCGCTGCTACAAAAAAGCCTGGCCGATGGACAAGATCATCGATCTGTTCAAGGCAGAACGCGGGCGGCATTTCGATCCACAATTGGTCGACATCTTGCTGAGCAACATCGACAGCGTCATCGCCATTCGCGACCACTACGCGGACTGACAAAACCGTGTTAGATTGCGTGCATCGACCACAAGACTAAGGACAACACCGACCATGCGCTGGATCGACGTTCACGATATCGCCATCGAATTGGAAGAAGCCCACCCCGACGCGGACATTTTGCACGTGCGCTTCACGGATTTGTGGAAATGGGTGCAAGAGCTTCCGGGCTTTGACGACGACCCGGAAAAGTCGAGCGAAAAGATCCTCGAAGCCATCCAAATGGCGTGGCTGGACGAGCGCGACTAATCGTCGTCGTCGCGTTCCCCGCCGCCGTTCCAACCGCCCCAGTTGTCGCCTTCGTTTTCACCGCCCATGGAATAGCCGCCGCCTTGGCCGACGGTGTTGACCGAACCGGGACGGAACGCCAGCGCCATGAAGGCGATGATGGCGAGAAATATGGTGGCGATGGCGATGTTTTTGCCGACGATCATGGCGGCTCCCTGATGTGGTGGGCGTTTTTATGCGGGTTTCTTGTGTTCCGATAGACTAAAGTCGGCTATCTGAACCTGTGCTGAATTCTTGAACTTTGGACTTTGAGGGCATGCCCGAGATATCGAACATCGATCTGGCCGCGTTGGCGTGGTTTTTGTTGATGTGGAACGGCTACAACATCTTCGCCGACCGCCTCAAGAAAGGCGGGCTGTCGCTGCTGACGGTGATGAAAAAACACCGCGCGGGCTGGATGCGCCAGATGTTGCTGCGCGAAAACCGCATCGTCGACGCCACCATCATGAGCACCCTGATGCGCAGCGTGTCGCTGTTTTCCAGCACCACGCTGTTGATCCTCGCCGGTCTGCTGGCGATTTTGGGATCGGTGGACAAGGTTCAGGCGTTGGTCAAAGCGATCCCGTTCGTGGTCGAGGCATCGAAAGCGGCGTGGGAGCTTAAGATCCTCACCCTGATCTTGATCTTCATCTACACGTTCTTCAAGTTCGCCTGGTCGCTGCGCCAGTTCAACTACTCGGTCATTCTCATCGGTGCGGCACCGCCGCCGGCGGATGCCGACACGCCCGATGCCCAAGCCTTCGCCCAAGGCGCGGCCGAGGTGATCGCGCTGGCGGTGTCCAACTTCAATCGCGGCATGCGCGCCTATTACTTCGGTCTGGCGGCGCTGAGCTGGTTCCTGCACCCGCTGCTGTTCGCGGCCACCACCTTGTGGGTGGTCGGCGTGGTCTATCGCCGCGAATTCCGCTCCCAGACCTTGGGCTTCCTCGAAGGCATTCCCGGCACGGCGGATAAAAAGGGCGCGGCGCAATGAAACTCGACCTGCCCGCAAGCGCGTTTGCAAAGCCCGCGTCCGAAACCCGCGTGGTGGTCGCCATGTCCGGCGGGGTGGACAGCTCCGTCACCGCGGCGCTGCTGAAAGAGGCGGGCTTCGACGTCGTCGGCATCACCTTGCAGCTTTATGACCACGGGGTCGCCATCGACAAGCCCGGCACCTGCTGCGCGGGCCGCGACATTCACGACGCGCGCCGCGTCGCCGACCACATCGGCATCCCGCACTACGTGCTCGATTTCGAACAGCGCTTCAAGGAACAGGTGATGGAGGTGTTCGCCGACACCTACCTCAAAGGCGAAACGCCGATCCCGTGCGTGCATTGCAACGACACGGTCAAGTTCAAGGACCTGCTCGACAAGGCCAAGGACCTGGGCGCCGATGCGCTGGTCACCGGGCATTACGTGCGCCGCCTCGACGGTCCCGACAACACGGGCGGGCGGGCCGAACTGCATCGCGGCCAGGACCACAACCGCGACCAAAGCTATTTTCTGTTCACCACCCCGCAAGCCGCGCTCGACATGCTGTGGTTTCCGCTCGGCGCGTGCACTAAGGACGAGGCCCGCGCCGAAGCCAAGCGCCTCGGCCTCGACATCGCCGCCAAGCCCGACAGCCAAGACATCTGCTTCGTGCCCCAGGGCAAGTATCTCGATGTGGTCGAAAAGCTGCGCCCCGGCGCGCTCGATCCCGGCGACATCGTCGACCTCGACGGCAACGTCTTGGGCACGCATGACGGCGTGATCAAATACACCGTTGGCCAACGCAAGGGCCTTGGCATCTCCGCCCCGGAACCGATCTACGTGTTGGAAATCGACGCCGACAACAACCGCGTGGTGGTCGGCGCGAAGGAAGAGCTGCTCAAGCGCGCCCTGACCATCCGCGAGGTCAACTGGCTCGGCGACGGTGACGCCATGCCCCAAGACGGGTTCGACTGCACCGTCAAACTCCGCTCCACCAGCCCCCTGGTCCCGGCCCGCGTCAGCCCAACAGAAAACGGCCGCGCCACGGTCACCCTAAAAGAACCCTTCGCCGGGATCGCGCCGGGACAAGCTTGCGTGTTCTATGATGGAGAGCGGTTGTTGGGCGGGGGATGGATTGAGAAGGGGTAGCTCGTGGCGATACCACCAGATATTCCTCAAATTTCGATTGATGAAATTCCATCCGATGCGAGCAATAAAGATGAAATTATTTCTGAATTTGTCTCGAAACATATATTGCCCATACTGCCATCTAAAGTAAAAATAATCACATTGGATGGGTTTAATGGTGTTGGTAAGTCTGAAATATCCGGTCATATTTCTCGCATGCTGTCTGTTTCTCATATTAATATTGATGATTACTTGGTGAGAGAACAGGGTCGTTTCGTGGGTAGTGTGAGAGTTGAAGCCTTGAAGGAAGAAGTGGAGCAGTCGCTCATAAAAAAGGGGGGTGTTGTCATTGAAGGCTGTATGGCTGATGACGTGCTTGAAAAAATAGGTAAGGAATCTCAATTTCGAATTTATGTAATGGAAACAACACGTCAGCATTCTGAAACTGATTCTGAAGGCATCGAAGAGTATGAAGTTCTGTATGGGGATGAAACTTGTTCATACCTTCTTGATAGACGTGAAAAAATGTTGCTGGGGGGGAGTGGTGAGGAACCAGGTCGCCTAGATAAAGAACTAATTATGTATCATCGAAATAAGCGGCCTCATGATCGAGCAAATCTTATAATTAAAAGAGTCCGTTAAATGTGACAGTGTAGGTGCTGTTCTATTCCGCCACTTCTACTGCTAGCGCGTCTCGCGCTTCCCCCGTCCGCTCCAACGTCTCCATCGCTTCCGCCGCCTCTTATTGGCGTTGCCGCACGGTGACAAATAAGCCGCGTATGTCCTGACGATGGGCACACGCGGGATAATCACGTGAATTGATACATGTCCATCGCCAAAACCCCATAATCCATGCTGTGGTGCATCCGCAGGGCCGTGGCATCGGGGCTTGCCGCGCCTAACGCGACAAACAGGGGCAGGAAGTGTTCCGGTGTCGGGTGGTTTTGTGCGCCATGGGGGGCCGTTTCCATATAGTTGACAAGATCCTCAACGCGCCCTTGCACCAGCGCGTCGTGAACCCAATCGACGAAGTCCATGACCCATGGGGGCGGGGTGTCGTGATCGTGGCGAAACGCCGCCGGGAGATTATGGGTCAGGGCCCCCGAGCCGAGGATCAAAATACCCTGTTGCCTGAGTGGGGCCAGGGCTTGACCCAGCTTAAAATGAAACAGGGGAGGGCGATCCGGCTGGACCGAAAGTTGGGCGGTGGGGATGTCCGCATCTGGATAAGCCAGCGCCAGCGGCGTCCAGGTGCCATGGTCGAACCCGCGCGTGTCTGTCACGTCGGCGTCTATGTCGGCATCGCGTAGAAGCTGCGCCGCATTGTCGGCCACGGCGGGTGCGCCGGGCGCGGGATAGGTGATGTCGTATAAGTGTTTGGGAAATCCGTAAAAATCGTAAACCGTTTCCGGATTTGGATCTCTAGATAGCGTCGGATTGGTGGTTTCCCAATGTGCCGAAACCGAAAGAATGGCGTGCGGTTTAGGCAGCCGATCGGCCAAGGTGGTGAGGAAGTCATGCGCTGCAATGGGTTCCGTGACAATCGATGGAGCGCCATGAGAGATAAAGAGGGACGGCAATGGTGTCATGTCGGCATCCTTAGAATCTCGATTTCGTTCGTCTAAGATATAGCCATCCTGGTCTTCCAAATAAGCGGTTACAGCGGAACAAGAGTGTTTCCCGTTTCGAAACAAGCTGAGCGTTATTGAGCGGCCCCAAGAACCTCCTTGCCTTCCCCGGTCCGCTCTAACGTCTCCATCGCTTCCGACGCTTCTTGCTGGCGTTGCCACATGGTGGCATACAAGCCGCCTTTTTCCAGCAGTTGGGCGTGGGCGCCGCGCTCGACGATTTCGCCTTGGTCGAGGACCAGGATTTCGTCTGAATCGACCACGGTCGACAGGCGGTGCGCGATGGCCAGCGTGGTGCGGCCCGCGGCGACTTCGCTGAGCGAGGTTTGGATTTCTTTTTCCGTGTGGGTGTCGAGCGCCGAGGTGGCTTCGTCGAACAGCAAGATCTGCGGCGCTTTCAAGATCGTGCGGGCGATGGCGACGCGTTGCTTTTCGCCGCCCGACAGTTTCAGCCCGCGTTCGCCGACCACGGTGTCGTAGCCGTCGGGAAGGGTTTGCACGAAGTCGTGGATCTTGGCGAGCTTGGCGGCGTGCTCGATCTCGTCCGCTGTCGCGCCGGGGCGGCCGTAGGCGACGTTGTAGCGGATGGTGTCGTTGAACAGCACCGTGTCTTGCGGCACGATGCCGATGGCGGCGCGCAGGCTGCTTTGCGCCACGTCGCGGATGTCTTGGCCGTCGATCAGGATGCGTCCGGCGCTGACGTCGTAAAAGCGAAACAGCAACCGCGAGATGGTCGATTTGCCCGCGCCCGACGCGCCGACGATGGCCACCGACTTTCCGGGTGGCACGGTGAAGCTGACGTTTTTCAGCACCGGGCGGCGCGGATCATACGCGAACGTGACGTTTTCAAAGCTGACCTCGCCCCTGGATGCGTCGAGCCGGGGCGCGCCGGGCGCGTCCTCGACCTCGGCATTGGCGTCCATCAGGGTGAACATGTCTTCCATGTCGGTCAGCGAGTGCTTGATTTCGCGGTACGCGGAACCGAGGAAGTTCAGCGGCAGGTACAGCTGCAACAGGTAGGTGTTGACCAACACGAAGTCGCCGACCGTCAACTCGCCCGCTTGCACGCCGAAGCCCGCCATCAGCATGACGATGGTCACGCCCACCGCGATGATCGCGCCCTGGCCGGTGTTGAGCAGCGCCAGCGAGGTCTTGGACTTGATCGCGGCCTTTTCATAGCCCGCCAACGCAACGTCGAAACGCTTGGCCTCGTGCGCTTCGTTGCCGAAGTATTTGACGGTTTCATAATTCAGCAGGCTGTCGATGGCCTTGGTGTGGGCACTGGAATCGTTGTCGTTCATTTGGCGGCGAAAGCGCGTGCGCCAGTTGGTCAACACCAGCGTCCACGCCACGTAAGCCGCGATGGTGCCCAGCGTCGCCATCGCGAACAGCGGGCTCAACATGGTCCACAACAGCACCCCGACCAGGGCGATTTCGACCATGGTGGGAATGATGTTGAACAGCATCATGCGCAGCAGGAATTCGATGCCCATGGTGCCGCGTTCGATCGCGCGGCTGAGGCCGCCGGTCTGGCGCTCCAAATGAAAGCGCAAAGACAGTTTGTGCAGGTGTTTGAACGTCCGCAACGCCACTTCGCGGATCGCGTGGTGGGTGACCTTGGCGAACACCGCGGCCTGCATCTCCTTGAACGTCAACGAGATGATCCGCGCCGCGCCGTAGGCCAACAGCAACGCCACCGGCACGGCGGCGAGCCCGGCGGCCAGGCTCGGCGCGCTGAGCTGGTCGACCGCGTGCTTCAAGATCACCGGCACCACCACGGTCGCGCCCTTGGCCGCCAGCAGCAACGCCATCGCCATCGCCACACGCATGCGCAAGTCCAAGCGCGCTGCGGGCCACAGATACGGCAGCAGCGCGCGGATGGTCTGCCATTCGCTGCGCTGGGTGTGTTTGGGGCCGGGATTGACCGGCTGTGCGGACGGGCGGGCCATGCCTCTCATCGGGGAGGAGGATCCTTGGGCAGTTGAAGAATCAGTGCCTTAGATAATAGGCACGATGCGCCCGCGATACCATGGCCGGATGAGAAAAAATAACCGCGAGGGGAGGGTCAGGTGGCGGTGGAATTGTTGTGGAAATCGGGGTCGGCCAGCAACACGATGGCTTCCAACGCAAGCTGGGCTTGGTTGAGGTTACGCGCCAGCTGCTCTTGCGACAGGCTCAGTTCGGTGGTCATCGCGGCTTTGGCGATGCGTGCTTGGGTGAGGATGAGGTCAAGACGGCTTTGATCGTCCATGGATGGGGTCCACTCTCATATTGGCTAGGCTGTGCGTGTGGTTTTTATCGCACGAATCGATATAGACAAGAGCACCTAAACGTATATCGGCTCAGTGTCCGCATGACCATATGACGGACGGATTATTCCCGCTGTGAAACGCGTCATACGTGCATGAAAAAGCCCCCGCAGCCAAGCGGCCGAGGGGGCTTCGTCGCGTCGCGTGTGACGGCTCAGCCGGTGCGCTGGATCAGGTGATAACCGAAAGCGGTTTCCACAACGTCGCTGACCGCGCCGACTTCCATGGCGAAGGTGGTGTCTTCGAATTCCTTGACCATTTGGCCTTTGCCGAACGAACCCAGCGAGCCGCCATCGGCGCCGGACGGGCAATCGGAGTGCTGTTTGGCCAGTTCGGCGAAGTCCGCACCGCCGTCGATTTCGGCTTTAAGGGCTTCGATCTGCGCCTTGGCGTCATCTTTCGAACGGGTGGCGGAAGAACGCATCGAACCTGCGTACATCAACAGGATGTGAGAGGCGGAAACGGTGTCGGACATGGGATCTGCTCCTGAATTATCTCAAATGTGGGCCCCGGTATACACTGTGGGGGCGTGTTTGGCTAACGCCAATCGGGTTCTGTTGTCATGGCGGGCGAAGGTGTAGAATTAAAGTTTGCACACTTAATCAACCTGAATGCGAAAATTTTAAGTATTACAATTGCAATAAATTTAGTAAAAGACACCGAATGTACGGGGGTGCAGATCGCGTTGGACTGCTGGTCAAACTTGGCGGAGCCGTTTAGCGAAATGAGGGGGAGAAGGACAATCATGGCTATCCGAATTAATCGGGCGCAAACATGATCGTTCGCATACAAAACACCACGATTTTGATTGCAGGCTTCGCCGTGATCCTTTTGGGCATGGCTGGGCTGGTGGGGCTGTTCTTCTTTCATATCAGCACGATCCAAGAAAACGACCGGATCAACGCCGAACTGCTGGAAAAGAACTTTGCTCTTTATCAAATGAGAGACTCTGCGGACAAGCACACCCTCAGCCTGTTTCGCGTCATGGCGCTGGACGACTATTTCGATCGCGATCAGTTGCGTCTGGAAATGAACCTGCACGCGGCAAATTTCATCGTTGCGCATCAGCGTATGAACATGCTCAGCCTCAGCCCACGTGAGCGCACAGCCTTCGATCGCATCTTGAGCGCGGCGCGTATTTCCCAACCCAGTTCCGAAGCCGCCATGGACTTGGCCGTGGAGAACCAATCGAGCGCGGACACGCAGGCTCACATCGCTCAGGCGCTTGCGGATTATGGGAAGGTCCACGATGCGCTCAACACCTTTATCGCCGAGGTGGAGGATGAAACCGGCAAGCAACGCGTAAACTTGGAAAAACTCCGCACCAAGGAAATGCAGGTTATTCCTGTTTTGGGGGTGTTTCTGTTTGCTTTGTCGTCCGTCATCGGGGTGTTCGTGGTGCGGCGGGAACTCGCCCATACCAAGGAACTGGAACAGCGGGTGGTCGAGCGCACCAATCAGCTGGGCGAGCGCGACACCTACTATCGCACCATCATCGAAACGGCGGCGGACGGCATCGTCACCACCGATGGGCGTGGCCGGATCGAGAGCTTCAATCCCGCGTGCGAGCGTATCTTCGGGCACGTGGCCGAAGAAATCATCGGGCGTAACGTCAGCGTCTTGATGCCCGGCCATGATGCCCGCCATCACGATGGTTATATGGAAAACTACCTGGAAGGCGGTCATCCGAAAATCATTGGCATCGGGCGGGAACTGGTGGGGGTGCGCAAAGACGGTAGTCAGTTCCCCATTTGGTTGGCGATCAGCCGCATGCAGGTCGGTGACCTGACCAAGTTCGTCGGTGTGATCAGCGATATCTCCGCGCAAAAGCGCGCCGAGCATGAGGCCCGGCTGTTGGCGGACGACAATGCGATCGTATCTTCGATCTTGCGCCTGTCTTTGAACTCGGACGATCTCGACCACATCTTGCAGGCGGCGTTGGAGATGATTTTGGATCGTCACAACCTCGCTTCCTTGGGCAAGGGCTGCATTTTCTTGACGGATCGGAAACGAGGGCGTCTCAAAATGCGTGCGCAATCCAACCTTGCCGAAGGCGTCCAGTCGATGTGCAGCGAGGTGGGGTTGGGGCAGTGCCTGTGCGGACGTGCGGCGCAAACCATGCAGGACGTCGAGAAGTCGTGCGTCGACGACGATCACGAACGACGCCTGAGCAGTTCAAACGATCATGGTCATTTTTGTGTGCCGATCAATTATGCCAACGACAATTTGGGCGTGTTGAACCTGTATATTCCCTTGGCGCATAAAGTCACCGACCACGAGCGCCGTTTGGTATGGTCCGTCGCCGATACGCTGGCGGGCGTTATTCACCGCCATTACAAAGACGACGAGTTGCGCCAAGAAAAAGAACGTGCGGAAATGGCCAATCGGACCAAAACGGAATTCCTGGCCAACATGTCCCATGAACTGCGCACGCCCTTGAACGCGATCATCGGCTATTCCGAAATGATGGAAAAAGAATTGTACGGACCGGTGGGGGCCGATCGTTACAAGGATTATCTGAAACACATTTCTGGGTCAGGTCATCACCTCTATGGCTTGATCAACGATTTGCTGGACGTTTCGCGCATCGAGACGGACGAATTTGCGTTGGATGAGGAAGAGTTCGAGGTCGGCGAGCTGATCGAGGAGTGCTTGGGCGTATGTCAAATACGCGCTACGGAATCAGGCATCGATCTAAGCTCAAGCGCTACCGGCACGTTACCGGCTTTGAAAGGGGATCATCGCCGCATTAAGCAGGTGTTGTTGAATTTGCTGCACAATGCCATCAAGTTCACGAACTCAGGTGGAACCGTCCAGGTGCGGACCGAAGGTGAACCGGGCGGTGAGTTTCGGATCGTGGTCGCCGACAATGGCATTGGCATCGCAACGCCAGACCTGGAAACGGTTTTCGAAATGTTCGGCCAAGTCGACAGTTCCCTAGCACGCAAGTACGATGGTGCCGGTTTGGGCTTGCCGTTGAGCCGTAAACTGATCCAAAAACACGGCGGCACGTTGGTGTTGCAGAGCGCGCCGGGCAAAGGTACCGACGCCATTGTCACGTTCCCCCCTGAACGCGTCGTGTGGCGTTGACGCATACAAGCCTTTTCAAGTGAAATAGAAATGCATAATCTGCAAAAAAAATATGCAAGGGGACATTATGAGGAATGTATTGCCGCAGCAACGCTTGTTGCTTGAACTGATTGTACAATCCGGTGATATAGCCGTTCCGTCAGAAGATAACGGCACCGTTTTGTACCGCACGCTAAAGGAATGCGAGTCGGCGGGGTGGTTGAACGTCAAGCCGTTCGGCGCTGGGTTCAATAAGGCCAGCGTGACCGACCTTGGGCGTGTTGCCAGCCAAGAGACCGCGCTTTAGCACCATTTGCGGTTAATGCTTTTGCACCCTCGACATCTTAGGTTGTGACTGATTTAATGCGCCCCTAATCATGGAGCACATGAGGCGCCGTACACTTCCGGGGGGGAGCGTGCATATTTTTCGACACACAACCGCTGCCTTATCTCTTGGCTTTGCCGCCATTCTCGCCTGTATGCTTGGCAGCATTTACATTGGGTTCCAACATTTGGAGCAAACTCGTGGCGCTTGGCAGCGCGACGCGTTGTTTCGCGAAAAGGTGCGGGCGGCGTTCTTGATGCGCGAGGCGGTGCGCGAGCGTTCTTTCCATCTGACCTTCGCGACCACCATGGACGATTTTTTCGATCGTGATGCACAACGCGAAACCTACAATGCCAAGGCTGTCAGCTTTTTATTGGCCCGCGACAGACTGATTGATTTGCATGTCACCCCGCGGGAACAAAAAGCCATGGATAGGGTGATTAAGCGAATTTCTCAATTGCGCCCCTCCATCGACAACGCCATGGCCCTGGTGGTCGAAAGCGGTAACAACAATCAAGCGCTGCATCAAATGCGCGTTGCGCTCGACGGGCAGGTCGGCGTTATTGACGAGATCAACAAGTTCATCAAAGTGGTCGAGGCTGAGACGAAGCTCGAGGCTGAGGCTGCCACCCGTGAAATTGCGCAAACCCAACGCAACATGCTGATTTTAAGCGGGTGTGCGGTGGCGTTGGCGGCGATCATCGGGGTGATGGTGATCATCCGTGAGGCGCGCAATATTCGAAGATTGCGCGCCCATCGCGATGAATTGGCGGCGCTATCGACCACCGATGCTTTGACCGATCTTGCCAACCGGCGGCGCTTTGATGAATTTTTGGCCATGGAATGGGCCTGGGCGATGCGACTGAAAGCGCCGATCTCTCTGATTTTGATCGACATCGATCACTTCAAAAACTTCAACGATGAATATGGCCACGCGGCAGGCGATGCGTGTCTAAGTGCTGTGGCGAATGCCATGAGTGTGGTGGTCGTTCGCTCGACGGATTTGCTGGCGCGCTACGGTGGGGAAGAGTTTGCGTGTATCTTGCCGGCCACTGGCGCTGAGCAGGCGCGCATAATCGCGGAGAAATTTCGCGCGGCGGTGTCGTGCCTGAAATGCAAACATGAAAAGTCATCAGTCGCCGATCACGTGACCGTCAGCATCGGCGTCGCCACATTGACGCCGCAGCCCGATGACGATGTTGCGGAGTTGTTCGAGATTGCCGACGCCATGCTTTATCAAGCCAAGGAACATGGGCGCAATCAAGTGATTGCGGATGTGCCGGACGATCAGAGCGAGGCCTCAGCCTATGCCCGCTCGATGGTTCCGGGCGGATTGGAAGTGATATCGTAGCTCACCCGGTTGACGCCCTTGATCTCGTTGATGATACGGGAAACGGCGACGACCTGGTGTCGGCGTTTCGGCGCTTTATCAACCAGCGTCGTCCCCGTTTTGTCTGATGCGCCGGTGATGGCAACTTTCATGTTCATGCCTGACGGAATGACTTGGTCTCTTTTGAGATGAGAAACACGAGCAGGCCAAGCGTGCCGAGGATGATTTCCGCGCCCGTTGCAGCAACTAGGGAATGGTCGGGAACGCCATCCATTACCATACTGAGGATTCTGGAAGCACCGTAGGACAGATAGATCAAGCTCGATAGCACGACCGATGCTTGTGCCATTGCTGTTTTAAACGCCCCTAGTACGACGACGAAACCTGCTGAGAACAACAAACCGCCTGTGGCTCTGGTTTCACTTAGCAGGTTGATGTTGCCTCCAAGGTCGATGCCGGACGACGCTTGAAACGCCTCAGGGGCGAACAACAAAGCCCCACCGATGCCAATCAGAATGATGCCCGAGATGGCCAAAAACGTTTTGGTGGCGATTGACTTGTTCATGACGATTTCCTTTCGACAGTTGCTGTTAAACCCAAAGTTTCGAGGGCTGATGACGATTTCCGGGTTCTTGTGATCCCGCATCGCGTGACCCCATTCAAACTAGACACAGTGTCAATTGACAATGTGTCAACCTAATGTAATGTTTACACGGTGTCAATTAGAAAGTTTACATTATGTCAAGTCACAAATCGGATACCCGTTCCCGCATTCTCGAAGCGGCGTGTCGGCTACTGGAACAAAGCAGCGGCAAGGCCGTGCGCATGAGCGACATTGCCAAGGCTGCCGGCGTTTCACGACAAGCGGTCTATCTCCACTTTGAATCGCGCGACGATCTGATGATTGCGACGCGCAAGTATGTGGATGAAGTAAAAGGGCTGGAGGAACGGCTAGAGGTTCTGCAGTCTGCGACGACCGGGACGAAGTTGCTTGAGGCGATCGTGGATGTATGGGGCAATTATATTGCGGACATACACGCCATCGACAAGGCCATGATGAATACGCTGGAAACGGACGAGGCTAAGGCTGCGGTTTGGAATGACTGTATGCGTGGATTGAATGACACCTGCCGGGAAGCCATCAATGCCCTGAAAGGTGAGAAGCATCTTGCGCCGGGGTGGTCTCGAAAAGAAGCCGTCGAGATATGTTTGACGACATTATCGATTCACAACTGGGAGCAGTTGACGCTCGAATACGGTTGGTCGACGCCCCAGTATGTTTCAAGAATGAAGACGCTATTGAAACGCGCCCTTATCGTAGACGACGGGTAGAGAGTTTATTATTGGCTGAGCCCTAAAAAATATAGATTTTGTGGTCAGCAAGGTCGATGTCGAATTGTGCGGACGCCATCCTTGAAGGGCACATGGCGTCGCCGAAATGGTGTGTCTTCGACGCATTCTGGTTCGCTGATCCGGTCCATTCGAAAGTGTCGAAAGTCTTTTCGCGCAGGATCCCATGCCACCAAATACCAAAGTGGCGGCAAGATCAGCATGGCTTGCGGTTCGACATGTCGGCTGGTTACGACCCCTTTTGCATCGCGGTACTGAAACCGCAGGTGTAGCCGTTGGAGAAAAGCGGTCTCGAATGCGGTCATCAGCGTGGGATCCATCGCGCCCATATCGGATATGTCTACCTGTGGCGCGAGCTGCCCGACGTATAAACAATCCAGAAAACGGCGCAAGTCGCGTACTTTGTCCGGCGGCAGGGCTTTTTCGATCTTGGCAAGTCCGGCGTCAGCGAGATCTGAAAAGGGCAAATTTCCCGCGGCACGCACGGACGCAACGCTGATGAGAAGCGCAAAGACCTCGGCCACCGAGAGCCGCGCCGTGGTCTGCACCGATTGGGGATCAAGTTGCAGGCCGCCCCCACGTCCTGGTTCGGAATGAATGACAAAGCCCTCATCGCGCAATGCGCAAATGTCGCGCAGGATTGTACGCCGGGACGCGCCAACCTCTTCCGCCAAGTCGGAGACTGTCGAAGTGCCGTTGCGGCGAAGGCTGCGCACGATGGCGTCGTGTCGGAGGCGAACATTCATTTTGTGAGGCTACCATTTAATGGTGTCAGTATTTGTCACCATTAGGTTTTAGTCAACGATTGTGCGTGTCTGTACGGAGATTGTGAAAGTGCAACGTACATCCGTAAACCTCTGGGACTGGAAAGAGCGCCATCCGAAACAGAAGGCCTCGCCGGATCACCCCGAAAATATAAGGAACGACAATGTCCAAACTCGTCGATTTTCCCAAGCCCACTTTAATTCCAGTCAACGGCGTGGAACTTGAAGTCTTTGAAGCGGGACAGCAGAATTCAGGAAAACCTATTGTCCTGTGTCACGGTTGGCCAGAACATGCCTTTTCTTGGCGCCATCAGGTGCCTGCCCTTGTTGCTGCGGGATACCATGTCATCGTCCCAAACCAACGCGGTTATGGCAACTCATCCCGCCCGCGTGAAGTAACAGACTATGACATTGAACACTTGTCGGGCGATCTCGTCGCACTTCTGGATCACTACGGGTACAAAGATGCCACCTTTGTTGGTCATGATTGGGGTGCAGCGGTGGTTTGGGGGCTGACCTTATTGCATCCAGAGCGTGTCAATAAACTGATAAACCTGAGCGTTCCATACCAGGAGCGCTGGGATAAGCCCTGGATAGAGATGATGGAAGTGATGTTTGGCGGCGATTTTTATTTTGTCCATTTCAATCGGCAACCAGGCGTCGCAGATGCCGTCTTGGACGAAAATACATTCCAGTTCCTGCGCAACATGTACCGTAAGAACCTGCCGCCCGTAGAGCCCGCGCCAGGTATGATGATGATCAATCTCGCCAAAACGGAAAGCCCTCTTGGTGAGCCAGTCATGAGCGACCGCGAGCTGGCTGTTTTCGTCTCCGCCTTCACAGCATCTGGATTCACAGGCGGTATCAATTGGTACAGAAACCTTGACCGAAATTGGCACTTGCTGGCGGATGTGGATCCAATCATCCAACACCCCGCGCTCATGATCTATGGTGACCGGGATCTGGTCGCGAAGTCTGAAAATCTAGCGGACTTCGTGCCTAATGTGGACGTGGTCAATCTGGATTGCGGGCATTGGATCCAGCAAGAAAAGCCACAAGAAACGAATCAAGCAATATTAAAATGGCTGGAACGGCAGGAGGCCGTTTAGTCCCTACCTGCTTGACCGCTAATGATGTTGGAGAAGGAGCCAATCCACGTCAGTCAATTGAGACAACAAGTTCTACTCACAACAACTTGCTTACAGCCCGCGCGGCATTGCTGCGTAATGGCATAGCCGCAAGTCTTCCCGGTGCAATAGGCACTTGACTGATAAATGAATTGATCAACCTGTCTATTCCCACTCAATCGTGCCCGGCGGCTTCGAGGTGATGTCGTAGGTCACGCGGTTGATGCCCTTGACCTCGTTGATGATGCGGTTGCTGACGCGGGCCAGGAATTCCATGTCGAAGTGATAGAAGTCCGCGGTCATGCCATCGGTCGAGGTCACGGCGCGCAGCGCGCAGACGTAATCGTAGGTGCGTGCGTCGCCCATCACGCCGACGGATTGCACCGGCAGCAACACGGCAAAGGCTTGCCAGATGGCATCGTAGAGGCCGGCGTTGCGGATTTCTTCCAGATACACCGCGTCGGCGTTGCGCAGGATTTCCAGTTTCTCCGCCGAAATGCCCCCGGGCAGACGGATGGCGAGGCCCGGTCCGGGGAACGGGTGGCGGCCGACGAAGCGTTCCGGCAAACCCAGTTCGCGGCCCAGCACGCGGACTTCGTCCTTGAACAGTTCGCGCAGCGGTTCGACCAACTGCATGTTCATGCGCTCGGGCAGACCGCCGACGTTGTGATGCGATTTGATGGTCACGGACGGACCGCCGGTGAACGACACGCTTTCGATCACATCGGGATAAAGCGTGCCTTGGGCCAGGAAGTTTGCGCCGCCGATGTTTTTGGCTTCTTCTTCGAACACGTCGATGAAGGTCGCGCCGATGATCTTGCGTTTGGTTTCCGGGTCCGACACCCCGGTGAGCTTACCGATGAACAGATCGGACGCGTCGCGGTGTACCAGCTTAATTTTGTATTGGTCGCGGAACATGGTCACGACCTCTTCGGCTTCGCCCTTGCGCATCAGGCCGGTGTCGACGAACACACAGGTGAGCTGATCGCCGATGGCTTCGTGCAGCAGCACCGCCACCACCGAGCTGTCGACCCCGCCGGACAGCCCGCAAATCACGTTGCCGTCGCCGACTTGGGCGCGGATCTTGGCGATTTTCTCTTCGCGGAACTTACCCATGGTCCAGTCGCCGGTGCAACCGCAGACCCGGTGGGTGAAGTTCTCGATCAGCTTTGCGCCGTGCGGCGTGTGCACCACTTCGGGGTGGAACTGCACGCCGTAAAAGCGCTTTTCGTCGTTGGCGATGGCGGCGAAGGGCGAACCGTCGGTCACCGCCACGGGGCGGAAACCCTCGGGGATGGCGTTGATTTTGTCGCCGTGGCTCATCCACACCTGTTCCTTGGCGCCGACGGACCACACGCCGTGGAACAGTTCGCAGTCCTCGATCACCTCGACGAAGGCGCGGCCGAATTCGCGATGGTCGGATTCTTCGACGCTGCCGCCCAATTGCGCGCACATGGTCTGTTCGCCGTAGCAAATGCCGAAAATGGGCAGGCCAAGGTCGAACAGGCCTTCGGGCGCGCGGGGCGTGTCGATGCCCGTGACAGATGCCGGTCCACCCGAAAGAATCACCCCCTTGGGGTTGAATTCTTTAATGGTTTCAAGGGTTACGGCGTTGAACGGCTGAATTTCGGAGTAGACCCCGGATTCACGGACGCGCCGCGCGATCAACTGGGTGACTTGGGAACCGAAATCGATGATGAGAATGCGCTCATGCATGGGCGTACCGTCCGCTGTTCGGGTGAGAGAATAAGTTGGCCGGACATTAGCCGAAAGCTTGGCGATTCGCTAGAAACTTTCCCACCCAGGCTCAGTTCTGGCGGGCGTCCAAATAGGCCTTCACCGCCTGCAAGATGGCTTCGGCGCTGGTGTCGAGGCCCTGTGGGTCGATCGCAATGGCGTCGTGGCCGGTGGCTTGGCCCAGGGTCTTGGCGGCGCTGCCCAGCAGGCCATCGGGCTCCATATAGTGGGCGGCGTTTTCAACCGTCAACACCACGCCCATCACCTGGGGGCGCTGGCGTTCGTCCTCGTCGCCGCGGCGGTTGAACTTGGCGTTGGAAATGTCCTTAATTTCGGCACCGCCAATGGCCGTCCACGGGATCGCCGTCGCGCCGATGCGCCGGTCCAAAACACCGGCCTCGTCGATGCGCACGATCGGGCCGCTTCGCCCCTGGTCATAGGTGCGGTAGGATTTGAACGACACCGTGGCCATGACGAAAAACACCGCCACACCGATGCCCAGCGGCACCAAGGTTTCGCTACTCCACCCGGCATTTTGCGCATTGCCCCGCGCGTTCCAGGCGAACACCAACCCGCCCAGTGCGATCAATGCGGTGAGTACGATGGCGACCAAGGTCTTGGTGGCGTCCACGTGGGCGAGGAATGGCGGCGGCGTCATCGCGCGGTCCTTATGATGGGAACAATATAGGGGATTGTAACGCGCTGGTTTGTGCTGACAACACCTGACCGGCGTCAAGGCGCTTTACGCTGGGCGCGGCTTAAGCTGAACCTTGCATTCAGGACAAGGACTTCGTGTATGGAACACTTCCTGCCCATCATGGCTGCGCACCTGGGCACCACCGCGCTTGGTGGGCTGTACGTCTACAAGCGCGGTGCGACCCCGGTGCGTGTCGTTGCCGTGGCGGTGTGGGCGGTGTTGTTTTTTCCCGTGGCCTACAACGTGGTGAAGTTTCTTTAAGCCAGCAGAACCTGGACCACCGCCAAGCCGGACAAAACGGTCAAGATGATCGTCGTAAACAACGCGCCCATCGAACGGGGGGCGATGGCGGCGTTCATAATGCCGTAAATATGCGCCAACCGGGCGACGGTGAAGGCGGCGCCAAGGGCATGCAACTGCCATGCGGGCAGGCCATTCCATTCCACCAACGCCAGCAGCAGCAAGGCGAACGGCGCATTTTCCGAAAGATTGCCATGGGCGCGAATGGCGCGGCCCAGTTCCGTGTGGCCGCCGTCGCCGAGCGGAACTTGATTTTGAATGCGGTGGTGCACGACCACATAGGTCAGTCCCACGGCCAGCATGATGTTCAATGCGGCGTAAATCGGTGTGATCGTCAGCATGTCGGTGTCTCCCCTAGTTTTAAATATGATAGCCATCATATTTTGAGATATGATGGCTATCATATAGAATGAGGTCAAGCCGAAATTGGAGACCTCAATATGGGTTACCCCCCCGAACACAAGCCGCAAACCCGCCAGCGGATCGTCGAATCGGCGCGTTATTTGTGGAAAGCCCACGGTTACGCCAACGTCACCATCAATCAGATCATGAAAGACGCAGGGCTCACCCGCGGCGGTTTTTACGCCCATTTCAAATCCAAGGACGACCTGTTCGCGGAGGCTGCGTTGGACACAGGCGTGATGGAACGTTACCGCGCTCTGGCGTCGGACCCGAACGTTTCGACGCGCGAAGTGTTTGAAGGTGTCTTGGACTATTATCTGTCGGCCGCGCACCGCGACAATCCGGCCGAAGGCTGCCCGCTGGTGGCGTTGTCGGAGGACGCATGGCGCTTGGGCGACGGTGTGCAGGACGCCTACAGCAAATTGACCGGACTGGCGGTGGAACAACTGAGCCAGGTTCTGGGCGGCGACCAAGCCTTGGCGCGTATGACGTTGTCGGCCATGGTCGGGGCGGTGCAACTGGCGCGTGGCGTACGGGACGAGGCGCAAAGCCTGGAGATATTGCACGCCACCAAAACAACATTGCTGAAATGCTGTGAACAGGCTTTGTCTTAAGCCAGCAGATCAACGACCAACTTGTGAATGAAGTTGTCGGGATCGTCGTACACCAGCTTGGTGGTGATCACCAACGACACCGTGACCAACAGCGGTTTGATCACCCGGGTGCCGTGCTTCATGGCGGTGTTGGCCCCCAGGCGGGCACCCAGCAATTGACCCACCGCCATCACCGCGGTGGGCACCCACACCACGTGCCCGGCAAAGGCGAAAAACAGGAACGACGAGAAGTTGGAGGTGAAGTTCACCACCTTGGTGTGCGCGGTGGCCTTGAGCATGTTGAAGCCCAGCACCGCGACGAACGCCAAGGCCCACAAACTGCCGGTACCGGGGCCGAAAAAGCCGTCGTAAAAACCCAGGCTGAGGCCGAAGATGAAATAAAACGGTTTTTGTTCCAGGTAGTGATGGCGGTCGACCTCGCCGATTTTGGGGCCGAACAGGAAATACATCGCCGCCGCGATGAGCAGGAACGGGATCACCTGGGTCATGATGTCCGACGCCAAAATCTGCACCGCCAACGTGCCGATGGCCGATCCGGTAAAGGTGAACGCGATGGCCCACTTCATATCGCGCAGATTGACGTGGCCTTTGCGGGCATAGGTCAGTGTGGCGGTGAACGACCCGAACATAGACGAGGCTTTGTTGGTGGCCAGCGCCGCGACCGGGTTGAGACCCGCCATCAACAACGCCGGTACGGTGATCAAACCACCGCCGCCGGCGATGGAATCGACGAACCCGCCCGCGAGGCCCGCCAAAAACAGCCAGCCCAAAATCTCAATCGTTAGGTTTTCCATGCAGCGCCTGCACATTTGATACCTGGGGAGGGCAGCAGCATAGGCGGCTTTTCGGCGCTGTGTATATACGCAAAAACAACCAGGGCCGCTTCGATCGCGAAGCGGCCCTGATGTGCGTGAATGCGTGACGCGTTACTCGGCCGCTTCGGTCTTCTGATAAATTTCGTGACCTTTTTCAGCGAACTCGGCGGATTTTTCGGCCATGCCTTTTTCCGCCGCGTCTTTCAGTTCGTGACTGATTTTCATCGAACAGAACTTCGGCCCGCACATGGAACAGAAGTGCGATTGCTTTGCACCTTCGGACGGCAGGGTTTCATCGTGGTATTCCATCGCCGTGTCGGGATCGAGGCCGAGGTGGAACTGGTCCTTCCAACGGAATTCGAACCGCGCGCGGCTGATGGCGTCGTCGCGCACGGCGGCACCGGGATGCCCCTTGGCCAGATCGGCAGCATGTGCGGCGAGCTTGTAGGTCACCACGCCGACTTTGACATCGTCGCGGTTGGGCAGGCCCAAGTGTTCTTTCGGCGTCACGTAACACAGCATTGCACAGCCGTACCAGCCGATCATCGCCGCGCCGATGGCGGATGTGATGTGATCGTAGCCCGGGGCAATGTCGGTCACCAACGGGCCAAGCGTGTAGAACGGGGCTTCGCCGCAGACTTCCAACTGCTTGTCCATGTTCTCTTTGATCTTGTGCATCGCCACGTGGCCGGGGCCTTCGATGAAGCACTGCACGTCTTTTGCGAAGCAGACTTTTTGCAACTCGCCCAAGGTTTCCAGTTCGGCAAACTGCGCGGCGTCGTTGGCATCAGCGGTCGATCCGGGGCGCAAGCCGTCGCCCAAGCTCAAACCAACGTCATATTGCGCACAGATGTCGCAGATTTCCTCGAAATGCTCATAAAGGAAGCTTTCCTTATGATAGGTCAGGCACCACTTGGCCATGATCGAACCGCCGCGCGAAACGATGCCGGTGGTGCGGTTGGCGGTCAGCGGAATGTGCGCCAAACGCACGCCCGCGTGGATGGTCCAGTAATCGACGCCTTGTTCAGCTTGCTCAATGAGGGTGTCGCGGAACATTTCCCACGTCAGGTCTTCGGCGACGCCGTTGGCTTTTTCCAGCGCTTGGTAAATTGGCACGGTGCCGATGGGCACGGGCGAATTGCGGATGATCCATTCCCGGATGTTGTGGATGTCGTTGCCGGTGCTGAGGTCCATCACGGTGTCGGCGCCCCAACGGGTCGACCACACCATTTTGTCGACCTCTTCACCGACCGAGCTGGTCACGGCGGAGTTGCCGATGTTGGCGTTGATCTTGGTCAGGAAGTTCCGGCCCAAGATCATCGGTTCCGATTCCGGATGGTTGATGTTGGCGGGCAGCACCGCGCGCCCGCGGGCAATCTCGTCGCGCACGAATTCAGGGGTGACGAAATCGGGCACTGATGCGCCGAAATCTTCACCGTCGCGGGCTTTGCCGGTGGCGGCTTTGCGGCCTTCGTTTTCACGAACGGCGACGTATTCCATTTCCGGGGTGATGATGCCGCGTTTGGCATAAGCCAGCTGAGACACGTTCTGTCCCGCTTTGGCGCGCAGCGGGCGGTGGTTGACGGCGGGGCATTCGGGCACGGTGGCTTTCTTGCCGTTGTCTTCCGGTTTCACTTCGCGCCCGTCATAAGCTTCGACGTCGCCGCGGGCCAAGATCCAATCTGCGCGCAGCGGGGCAAGGCCTTTGTTGATGTCGATGTCGACATTGGGGTCGGTGTAGGGACCGGACGGATCGTACACGATCACCGGTACCTCGCCGGACGACGGCTCCAACGGAATGGCGCGCATGGCGACCTTGAGGCCGCTTTCGGTCTCGACGTAGTGCTTGTGGGACCCTTGAATCGGTCCGGTGGTGACATTGATGGAACTGGTGTCGACTTTGGCGTCCATGACGGCCTCCGTTAAGATTTTGGAGATGCCGGTGGGAACAGAAGCTGGATGGGAAAAGTCGGCTTCCGTCCCTACGCCGGCATCACCCGGATCAGGTTCAAAGGGTGCTTCTCAGGCCTGCCATCGAAACAAAGCAGGCCGCCCCTCGGATGAGCTGAATCTGGGGTAGTCGAGCGCAAAGGTCAAGCATTGCTTCGGGGGGCGATGAAAAAAGCACGTACCAACCTGATTCGGAATTAAATAAAAAATATACACCCCGAGAACCTACCTTTGGTAGAGTTGGTCGGTTAACTACAGTCAAGTGGAGGTTGGCGTATGCCCGTAAGTATCGGAAACATCACGCTGTATATGGGGCCGCACACGTTGGGTGCGCCGGATGATCTGGAAGCAGCCATCGTTGGGTTTATAGGCGCGGCGAAAAACACCCTCGACATTGCGGTGCAGGAATTGGAATCGCGCCCCATCGCCGAAGCCGTGGTCGAGGCCCGTCGCCGCGGCGTCAAGGTTCGGATCGTCTTGGAAGGCGATTATCTGGTTGCCGACACGTTCAAGGCCGACCCCTTCAGTCCCGGCGGCAAACACGAACCCAACCGCGACTTGCATGCAGCCTTGTTGCGGGCCAGTTGCGAAGTCCGCACGGATTATAACGCCAACATCTTTCACCAGAAATTCATCGTGCGCGATCGCGCGGGCGGCCGTCGCGCACTGTTGACCGGGTCGACCAACTTCACCCCCACGGGCACTCACGCCAACCTCAACCATCTGGTCGAGGTCAAATCCGCACGGGTGCTGGAACAGTACGGCTTGGAATTCGACGAGATTTGGGATGGCACGTTCGGCAAGAACCGCCAACGCCATGACCCCAAACCGGGCTTGTTCACGGTGTCGAAGGTGAAGGTCAAGCCGCTGTTCGCCCCCGATCATTCCCCGGAAATGGAAATCATGAAACAGATGCTTAAGGCACGAAAACGCATCGATTTCGCCATTTTTACGTTTTCCAAATCATCGGGGATCGACGATGTCATGGCGGCATTGATTCGTACCGGCATGCCGGTGCGAGGGATCTTCGACCACGGCCAAGCCAAGGACTGGTCGCCGCTTAAGGATCTCAAGGCGATGGGCGGCGATTTATGGACCGCGCCGAAAAAGGCGGGTTTGAACAAGCTCCATCACAAGCTGATGGTTCTGGACGAGCAGGTCATGGTCGTCGGCAGCTTCAACTACACCGACCCGGCCAACAGGCTCAACGACGAAAACATCATCGTCATCGGCGATTTCGAGGAGCAGAATCCCGACGCCGTAAAGGAACAGAAAAAGCTGGCGAAATACGCGCTGAAGGAAATCGACCGCATGATCGAAGTTCACGGACAGCAGGCGTAATCACCCTTTAGGAGTTGCGCGCCATCACGGCGACGAAAAAGCCGTCGGTGCCATGACGATAGGGGGTCAGGCGCAGGTAAGGGCTCTCACCCATATCCGGGCATTCGACCTTTTTGAGGGTCTCCGCCCAGACGGTTTGGATGGGCAGCAGCTGGAAATTCGGATGACTTTCGAGGAAAGCCTCGACGCGCTGCTCATTTTCTTCCGCGAGCAACGAACAGGTGGCGTAAATCAGCCGTCCACCGGGTTTGACCAGCGGTGCGGCGTTGTTCAGAACGTCGCTTTGCATCGCCATCAGTTCGCTCAGGCGCTCTGAGGTCAGGCGCTTTTTTTGTTCCGGGTGGCGGCGCCACGTACCCGCGCCGGTGCACGGCGCGTCAACCAACACGCGGTCGAAGGTCCCCGCATGGTCCACGGCCCAGGTGTCGGTGTCGCTTAAGACGTGACGTTCGATTTTATCGCCTAGTTTTGCGCGGGCGAGACGCTTGTCCATACGTTCCAAGCGGGCGGCTTCGACGTCGGTTGCGACCAGCTTGCCGGAAGATTGGCCGTCGGTCAGGCCCAAGCGATCGGCGATTGCCAAAGTCTTGCCCCCCGCACCCGCGCAGTAGTCGAGCACATGCATGTTGGCTTTCGCGCCCACCAACAGGCTGAGAATTTGCGAGCCTTCGTCCTGAACTTCGACGAAGCCTTTGCGAAACGCGGTGGTGCGTCCGATGTCGGTATGCGCTTCAAGGCGCAGGCCCATTGGGGACAAGGGCGTTAGATCGGTTTTGATACCGCCCTTGGCGAGGGCCTGTTTCGCCTGATCGCGCGACACCCGGCCGAGCGCGACGCGCAGGTCCATCGGTGCGGGTTGGTTCAGCGCGGTCATTTCCGCCATGAAGGTTTCGCCAAACACCGGCTTGAGCTTGTCGGCCAGCCATTCGGGCAGTTCGACCTGGACGTGGCCGGGCATGGCCGGATCGTTGATCTGCTTGCCGGTGAGAACGTCGACCAGCAGCTGTTCGCTGTCGTTCAAGGGCGCGGGGCCGTGGGGAGAACCATCGAAGTTCGCCGCCGCGTCGCCGCCTTCGAGCACGATGGCGGCAAGCACACGGGTGCGCGCAGACTTCTCCGCATCGCCCAGATGCCAATCCAGGCGGTTGAGGGCGCGCAACACCCCATAGACCCGCTCGCGGATGGCGCGGCGGTCCTTGGAGCCGACGAAGCGGCGCGCCTGGAACCAGGCGCGCACGATATCGTCGGCGGGACGGCGTTCGTCGGTGATTTTGCCCAACAGGTAAATGGCGGCTTCGGTGCGAGCAGCAGGCAGCATGAGTGTTCTCCGGCGCTCGCAATCCGAGCCCATAAGGGTGAGTAAGCGCGACCGCCCGGCGCCTGAGGGGCTTTTTAAGATTCCGAGCGGTAGTTCGGGGCTTCGCGGGTGATGGTCACGTCATGCACATGGCTTTCGCGCAGACCGGCACCGGTGATGCGGCGGAACACGGCGCGGGCTTGCAGATCGGCAATGGTGCGCGATCCCGTGTAGCCCATGGAGGCGCGCAATCCGCCGACCATCTGGTGCACCACGGCGCCCACCGGGCCCTTGTACGCCACTCGGCCTTCGATGCCTTCGGGCACCAGCTTCAGGTTGTCCTGAACGTCGCCTTGGAAGTAACGATCTGCGGAACCCTTGGCCATCGCGCCCATGGAACCCATGCCGCGATAGGATTTATAGGAACGGCCTTGGTACAGGAATACCTCGCCGGGGCTTTCTTCGGTGCCCGCGAAGACAGAACCCATCATCACGCAGTTGGCGCCAGCGGCGAGAGCCTTGGCGATGTCGCCGGAATACTTGATGCCGCCGTCGGCGACCAGCGGGATGTTGTGCTTCCTGCACGCCTGAGCCGTTTCCATGATGGCGGACAGCTGCGGCACGCCGACACCCGCGACCATGCGCGTGGTGCAGATGGTGCCTGGGCCGATACCGACTTTGACCACGTCCGCACCGGCGGCGATCAACGCCTCGGCGGCTTCGGGCGTGGCGATGTTGCCGGCCATGACTTGGACGACGTTGGATGCGGACTTGATCGCGCGCACCGCATCGGCAACGCCTTTGGAATGGCCGTGCGCGGTGTCGATGACCAACAGGTCGACGCCCGCCGCGATCAGCGCTTCGGCGCGTTCGATGCCGGCCGGGCCAACGCCGGTTGCGGCGGCGACGCGCAAGCGGCCTTCGCCGTCCTTGCAGGCGTTGGGGTGTTCTTGTTCTTTTTGAATGTCGTTGACGGTGATGAGGCCGACGCAGCGGTCGTTATCGTCGACCACCAACAGCTTTTCGATACGGTGCTGGTGCAGCAGGCGCATGGCTTCGGCGCGTTCGACGCCGCCTTTGACCGTGACCAGTTCGCGGGTCATCAGTTCGCCGACCTTTTGCGAAGGATCCTGGGCGAAGCGCACGTCGCGGTTGGTGATGATGCCGAGCAATTTTTTGCTGCCGTCTTCGACCACCGGAATGCCGGAATAGCCGAACTGGTCTTTCAGCGCCATGACTTCGGCCAAGGTGGCGTCGGGCGAAATGGTCACGGGGTTGGCGACCATGCCGGCTTCGAAGGTTTTGACCTTGCGCACCTGCGCGGCCTGTTCGGCCACGTCGAGGTTTTTGTGGATCACGCCGATGCCGCCCAATTGCGCCATGGTGATCGCCATTTGGGTTTCCGTCACGGTGTCCATGGCTGCGGACAGCAGGGGAATGCCCATTTCAATGGTGTTGGTGAGCCGCGTGCGGGTGTCCGTTTGCGCGGGCAAAACGTCGGATTCCGCCGGGGTCAGCAGAACATCATCAAACGTTAGGGCTTCTTGAATTTGCATGCCACCTCCGGGTCACGAGTTGGCGCGTAATCATACAGATTAGCGCCCGCTTGCCAACCCTGATTCCGCACTGCGACATGGGTAAAAATTCAGGTCTATTTCAACGGCTGGATTTCAAACAACGGCCGATGAGTGTATAATAGGTAATCATGGAAACGGATCGCAGCTTTCTTTGAGAATTTTGCGAAGCAAGCTGACCGGATCTTGTAAGGAGAAAGGTCATGAAAGCGCGCAAAACCTGGATCCTGGTTGCGGATGGCGCCCGTGCCCGTATCGTCCAATGCGACGGTCCCGGCAAGGGGTTGGCATTGGCAATGAGCCATGACTTCGCGGCATCCCACGCCCCCACGCGCGACTTCGGCACCGATAAGCCGGGGCGCAGCCAGGGCGGTGGCGTTGGCGCACACCATGCCGTGGAGCCCAAGGTGGACTGGCATACTTATGAGAAGCACCTCTTCGCCGCCGAAATGGCGAAGACGTTGGAACAAGCGCATAGTCACCGCGCATTCGACGATTTGGTGCTTGTCGCACCGCCAAAGACCCTGGGCGATTTGCGTAAGGCGCTCGACGGTAAACTGGAGGGTTCTATCACCGCAGAGCTTGGTAAAGATCTTACGCATCTGACCATTCACGAGCTTGGCGACCACCTGGAAGACGTCGTGCGCCTATAAGCACGTGCGACGCCGCATCTCAGGCGAAAACGGGCCCCGCCTTCGGACGGGGCCTCGTTTTGTCCGCAGTTCTGTCGGCGGCCGCCATTGTCTGAGTCGGTGTTTGGCGCTATATCAGGACTAACGAACCCCGACACTGTTCAGGATAATAACGATGATCGCAAAACTTTTTCGCAGCGGCTTTGCCGCATTGGCCGTAGTGGCGCTGCTTGGCGTCAACGCGATGGGCGCCCACGCCGCAGATACGGTTGAGACCAAGGACCTGGTCGTGGGCACGGGGGATGCCGCTACCCTGCACTCCCAAGTTAAAGTGCACTACACCGGTTGGACCATGGACGGCAAAAAGTTCGATTCCAGTAAGGATCGCGGCGATCCGTTTTATTTCTATCTCGGCAATCGCGAAGTCATTCCCGGTTGGGAAATTGGCGTCGAGGGCATGAAGGTCGGCGGCAAGCGCGAGTTGATCATCCCGCCCGCGCTGGCTTACGGTGAGCGCGGTGTGCCCGGCGCGATTCCGCCCAATGCGACGCTGAAATTCGAAGTCGAACTGTTGGGTGTCAAAGCCCCCAACTACACCAGCATCGACAATACCAAGCTGAAAGAACTCATCGCGCGTGGCGTGCCGGTGGTGGATATCCGCCGTCCCGACGAATGGAAAGAAACCGGCGTCATCAAGGGCGCGCACCTGATCACCGCGTTCGGCGCGCGAGGCAACTTTGAAAAACCCTTCATTCCGGCCTTTAAGGAAGTCGCGGGTTTGGAAGACGAAGTGATCTTGATTTGCCGCACCGGCAGCCGCACCTCGGTTCTGTCGCAGGCCTTGGCCGATCAGATCGGCTACAAAAAGGTCTATAATGTGACCGACGGCATCACCAAATGGATCAAGGACGGCAACGCCGTCGTCAAACCGTGAGATAGGCCATGAGCGGTTGGGGCTGCCCCCACGAACTGCGGGGGCGATGCAAGCGGGTCAAGATGCGCGCCGTAATCGGCGAAGACGTCGATGAGGACGGGAACACCATGCCTGTGTGCGATCCGGGGATGAAGGGCTGCACGCTTTATGGTCGATACCGGTTCAGCAACGACGACAAGAACAAGCCGAAGAAAAAGACCGATGAGGCGGAGGATTGATCCTCCGCCTTTTTCTTAGTCCTGTTTGCGGCCTTTGAAGCCAATCGCCACCACGTACATTTCGGCGGAATCCGCCCGCGAGGCCGGTGGCTTGGCGTGTTTGACGGTTTTGAAGTGCTTTTTCATGGTGGCGAGCATTTCGCCTTCAGTGCCGCCCTGGAGAACTTTGGCGAGGAACAAGCCGCCGGGGCTCAACACCTCGATGGCGAAGTGCAGCGCCAGATCGCACAGCCCCATGATGCGCAGGTGATCGGTTGCGGTGTGTCCGGTGGCGTGCGCGGCCATATCGCTCATCACCACATCGGCTTCGCCGCCCAAGGCGTCTTTCAGCAGATCGGGTGCTTCGGGTGCGGTGAAATCTTGATGGAGCAGCGTGACCTCGGGCAGATCTTCCATTTCCTGGATGTCCAGGCCCACCACCTTGCCAAGGTGGCCGTTTTTGCCTTTGAGAACGATGCTGGCGGCCACTTGGCACCAGCCGCCGGGGGCCGCGCCCAAGTCGACCACCCGCGCGCCGGATTTTAGGAAGTGGAACTTTTCATCCAGTTCGATCAGCTTAAACGCGGCGCGTGAGCGATAGCCCTGGCGCTTGGCGTCGATCACGTAGGGGTCGTTCAGTTGGCGTTGCAGCCACAGTTTCGACGAATATTTGCGTCCCCGTGCGGTTTTGACCTTCTCGTGCTTCATACGCAAGGTGCCGGCGCCGGATTTACGTGAACTGGGCTTGTAGCCTCTGGGCGGTTTGGTCATCGGTGCGCACCCCGGGTGCAGGTGATTTCGTGACCGTCTTCCTGCATCAGATTCAGCAAGATGCCTTCGCGGATGCCGCGGTCGGCGACCACCAGGCTGCCCACCGGCCAACGACGGCAGACAGCGTCCAAAACCGCGCAACCCGCCATAATCAGGTCGCCGCGGCGCGGTCCGATGCACGGGTGCTGTAAACGTTGGTCGTGATCCATGGTGCCGAGATAGCTGACCACGTCGCAGATGTCGTCGAAACGCAGCGACAGGCCGTCGACACGCGAGCGGTCATAACGGCGCAATTGCAAGTGCATCGCGCCCAGCGTCGTTACGGTGCCCGATGTGCCGAGCATCTGCACCTCGCCTGAGGAAACGGCCTTGCTGATGCCGTTACGGGTGTCGAATTCACCCAGGCTGCGGTCGATCAGGTCGACGATTTCTTCGTAAGATTCACCGGCATTGGTGTGGCCTTCGAAATCTTCAGTCAGCGTCACCACGCCGTGGGGCAGGGAAATGACATCGCGCGCCTTGGGCCCGCCCGGGTGGCTGGCGTCGATCCACACCACTTCGGTGCTGCCGCCGCCGATGTCGAACACCAATGCGTTGGGGCGGCGCAAATCCAACAGCGGCGCGCAGCCGGTCAACGTCAATTCGGCCTCCTCCTGGGGGCTGATGGCTTCCAGGTCCAAGCAGGCTTCTTCCTTGACGCGAGCTACGAATTCTTCACCGTTTTCCGCCCTGCGGCAGGCTTCGGTTGCGACCGAGCGGATGCGCTGCACGCCACACGCCTTCATCTTGGCGTGGCAGACTTTGAGCGCGCTGACGGTGCGTTTGATGGCGTTTTCAGACAAACGTCCCTCGGCGGCGACACCTTCGCCCAGACGCACGATGCGCGAAAAACTATCGACGACGCGAAAGCTCTCCTTGAACGGCCGCGCGACCAGCATGCGACAGTTGTTGGTGCCCAGGTCGATGGCGGCGTAAGCCGGTGCAGGCCTTGTAAACAGGTCGCTTTTTACGTCTTCACGATTTGCCTGGGGGGTCGTCATGTCTATAGTCATAACTCTCGTAGGGGTTTGCTGTAGCGCACAATAGCGCAGGCTTCGCGTTCGTGCAAAGTTTCCGACACCAGACCGGGACGTGTTTTCCATACGGTGGCGGCATAAAGGGCCGAAATCTGCCCTTGCCTTTGCGGGCCGAGACGAATATATGTGCATCGTCTTCATGAGGCTCACCGCTTACAGGGCTTCGAGGGCATCCCTGGTGGGGAATCGTTCAATGGTAGGACAGCGGTCTCTGACACCGTCAATCCTGGTTCGAGTCCAGGTTCCCCAGCCACTTAAAACCCAAGAATCGCAAGGTTCTTGGGTTTTTGTTTGCAGATTGCGACGCGATATTTCTCGAAACTCAGGAACGCCCTCGGTTGCGATGGTAATTGGAAGTACAGCATGAACTCAGAACCGTTTCCCTATACAGGCGTGCTTGCACCAGCCAATGCGGCGGCCGTGATCTTGGTGTCGGAAGATGGACGCTATCTCATGCAGCGACGTGACGATATCCGTGGCATTTTTTACCCGGGCCATTTGGGCGTTTTCGGCGGCGCGTGCGATGGCGACGAAACCTACGAACAGGCCGCAGTGCGGGAACTGGAAGAAGAGCTGTCGTTGTCCTTGGCGGGACGTTTGAAGTATTTCACCCGAATGTCGTTCAGTTTCGAGCCGTTCGGTTTCGGCACCGTCGAACGGGTATACTATACGGCCACGCTAACAGATCAGGAAATCGCCGCCATCAGACTTGGCGAAGGGCAGGGCCTGGAATTGATTGAAGCTGCACACATGCTGCGTAACGAGCGAGTTGCTCCATATGATTCCTTCGTCTTGTGGCAGCACTGCAATGTCCACAATTCAAAGGTGCGATAGATTCTCTAGCGGGTATTTCCATTCCGGCTGATTTGCGCTTCATCCCACAGGCGCGAACCCTGAAACTCATCCTGCAAGGTTTGCCATAGGTGTTCGCGTACCGGTGCGACGGATGGGTCGTCGAACCGGTCGTGCTGTTCATAGGGATCGTCGAGCAGGTTGTAGAGGAATGTCCTGCCGGCTTTGGCGTACCACGCCAGTTTCCAACGATCCGTCCGTACGCCAAGGCAGAAAAATGGATCGAGTTTGTATTCGTACGTAAAATGCGCACGCGGCGGTGTTCCCGATTGCGTTTCTCTCCCGCCTTCGAACGCTTGAAGCGCGACCCCTTCCATTTCGGGTGGCTGGTGGATACCACAGGCGGTCAAAATCGTCGGCGCCACGTCTATGTTGAGCACTGGGTGACTGCGAATTCCTTGTGCACAGCGGTCGCCACTCTCGGAATTGCGTGGGTATTTGACGATCATCGGGATGCGGATGGATTCCTCGAACATCAGCCATTTTCCGGTAAGGCCGTGTTCTCCCAACAAAAAGCCATTATCGGACAGAAACACGATCAAGGTGTTGTCAAGGTCGCCGCGTTGCTCAAGCGCGTCGAGAATCCGCCCGATTGCTCGGTCCATGCCCGTGATGAGGCGATAATAGCCTTTGGTGAAGCGTTGGTTCTTTTCCGCGTCGGTATGGCGACGTTCGAACATCGTGCGCGACCATTGCTCATCCATGAACGGAGGCAGGCCATCGGCAAAAATCGAGGAGTAATGCGGCGGCACAGGAATGTCCATGTTGCTGTAGACGTGCGCCAATTCGGCGTCGAACGGCATTTCATCCGCAGCCTGATTGCTTTGTGCGTGCGGCGCCCAAAAGCTGACGGTCAAGCAATATGGTGTCGGCTCTGCGCTTTCCTTGAGAAAACGGATCGCGGAATCCGCATGATAATCAGTCAGGTGCTGATCGCGCTTTTCCGCCGGGTAATAGTGGCCGAGGTTTTGAAAGCCATCGAAATAATCGAAACGAGCCTGCCCGGGGACATCGCCAACCCCCCACTTGCCGATGAAGCCGGTTCGGTATCCCTCCGACTTGAGGCGCTGGTGATAGGTTCGCGCCATCTGCGATGCGGTGAACGGTGTGTTGAAACCCCAGATGCCATGTGTGCTGGCTTTTTGACCCAGCATGATGCTGGCGCGACTGGTGGGACACACGGATGTCGTCACAAAGGCGTTGTTGTATAGTGTGCCGTTGACTGTCGCCAAGCGGTCGAGGTTCGGCGTTTGAATAATGCGATGACCTGCGACGCCCATCAAATCCCAACGCATGTCGTCGGCGATCAGCACAATGACGTTGGGGCGGGCGGCCGGTTTTTCTTTGCCAGCGTGGGGTCCAGGCATGACCGCACGGGTTGCTGCGGCACCAATGGCGATGCCCCCCAAACCCATCAGAAGATCGCGCCGGGTTACGGTCATTTCAAGTGATCCTTAGGCTTGAGGGGGCTTTGGGGAAATTGTGAAAAGTCAAAATATTTCATAAGCGTTTCGGCGATGACCGTGGACGCGATCTGGGAACCGGTTCCGGTCAGATGGATGGCGTCGAAGAGGTTTTCTGTATTCGGCGCAATCTCGGCCTGAAGATCGATCAGTGGTACGTTGAGATCGCGTGCGGTCTCGCGGATAACGTCGTTGAGGCGGACATACCCTGCGCGGAATTCGCCATAATCGATCCCGGTAATGGCTTTGCGCGCCATGAAGTCGCGGATCGAGGCTGGGGTATGTTCATCCAAGCGTTCGGGCCAGCGGTGCGGTTGGGTCATCAACACAGGTTCGATCTGCCAAGAACGCGCCGCACTGACGAAGGTCGTTAAAGCGCTGCGGAAATCGTGTTCGATCTGCACCATATCCAATGCTTTAGCGACGCCCCAGCGTCGCCGTTGTGCATCTTCACCGAAAACGGTAGATTGTGCAGAGCCGCCCATCAGGTTTGCAGAGACCAGATTGAGCCGCGCGGTGAGATTGGGAATCAAACTCACCATCGCCGTATCCAGAAGTTGCCGTGCGGCTTGCGAAACGGAAAGAGAAGACGGCAAAAAAGTTCCGCTATGTGGCAATTCGTAAACGAGAGAGCGTTCTGGGTGATCGTTCCAATAGGATTTTTCGTGATAGAGCACGGCGTAGTCGTTGATGTTGTGCATCAAGATTGCCACATCGGGATGGTGTTCAAGCACGGCGTTTAAAAAGATGTTCACCGAGTGCAAGGTGACGTTGCCGCTGCGTGCGGCGTTGATGGCGTTGACCGTGTGCCCTGTGCGCTGTTCGAGCAGCTGAGCCGTTCCGTAGTGAAAGCGTTGCGCGGGCTTCATGAAGAAATTTTCGGTGGTCGAGCCACCTAAAAAGGCCAGCGTCAGGTCGGCGTTTAGATGTTCCAAGCCGGGACGGATAAAGCCGAAGCCGTCCGTATCCATGACGTATTCGCCAGCCGCAAGGCTATCGGATCGATTTTTGAGGTAATCTTCGTTGGGACTGTAGACACGATGTTCAAGCGGCGGCTGCATGCGCAAGCGGATCGCGCGTTGCTTCAGGTCTTGGGCAGACGATGCATCGCCAAGCTGCGTCGTTTGGACCGGTCGCTGGCCAGGTATCCAATCACGATCCAGCGCGAACTCAACGGCCGCGATGACGCTCACGCAGCTCACCAAGGTCAGACTGGCGTTGATAAGACGATCACGCCATTTCACGCCAGCATGTTTGGTCAGCACTTAATCTCCTCAATGCAAAATTCGTCGCGGCCCTGAAGATCAGAACGGTCCCTTGAATGATGGATCGGGGATGTCGAGGAACTGATCTGGCGTAATCGTATCAAAAGGATCGCCGCTCTCAATGCCTTGGGTCCGCAATGCGGCATTCACGATGTGGTTCACCGTCGGATAGTAATAGTTCGACAATGCCCGGGTGGTCGGGGTCGGGCAATCGGGCAAGGTGATGCGGATCGGTGGAGATTTCAGATCCCCAAATGCCTTTTCCGTCACTCGGGCCATGATTTCCGCTGCGAACCCAGTCGTCATGGAACCTTGGTCGCAGACAACCAAGTGCCCCGTTTTTTTGACGGACTCAAGGATGGGCGCATCGTCGAGTGGGGTGAGTGTGCGCAAATCGATGATTTCTGCAGAGATGTTTTGCGCCTGCAAAGCCTCGCGCGCCTTGATGCACTCGATCACATTGTAGGAAGACGCGACCAACGTGACATCATCGCCCTTGCTGACGACGTTAGGTTTACCCAGCGGGATGCTGTAGTAGCCCTCGGGCACAGCGCCGACAACGTTGTGCAGCCAGCGGTGTTCGATAAAGACGACGGGATTGTCGTCTTCAATGCTGGCGATCAAAAGACCTTTTGCGTCATAGGGAGTCGACGGCATCACGACCTTGAGGCCCGGCGTGTGGGTGAACCAGGCATGCAGACTTTGTGAGTGCTGCGGCCCTTGCCCCCAGCCGCGACCGACGATCATGCGAATGGTCATGGGGATGCGCGACTGGCCGCCGAACATGTAGTGCCATTTGGCAGCCTGATTGCAAATCTGATCCATAGCGGGCATAGCGAACTCGACGCGCATGTGGCTCATCACGGGGCGCATGCCGGCAATCGCCGAGCCCAGCGCGATGCCGGTCATCGCATTTTCGGCGATAGGCATATCTTGGACGCGTTTGGGGCCATACTTATTGACCAGATCCTTGGTGGTGCCAAAGACCCCGATGGGGTCGGGCACGCCCAGGCCGATCAGATAGACTTTTGGATCTTTTTCGAGACAGACATCCTGCGCTTCATTGATCGCTTGGGCATACGTAATGTGACGTGCGGTATCGTTAGACATATCTATCCCCTCAGGATGCGTAAATATTGGCCATCAGTTGAGAACGGTCCGGGAAGGGACTGTTTTTTGCAAAATCGAAAGCAGTGTCGATTTCCGCATCGATCTCGGCTTGCATGGCGTCGATTTCTTCCTTGGTGATATGTCCTTCATTCAGCATTTTTTCTTGGTACAGCTTAACCGGGCAGCGCGATACCCAGTGGTCGAATTCGCCCTCGGGGCGGTAGTCGAGGTGAAGGTCTTGTCGCGGTCCGCAATGTTCAAGCCAGCGGTAGGTCGCCAATTCCAGTAGCACAGGGCCTTGACCCGATCGCACATGGTCGATCAATTCGCCCGCGACAGCGTATACTTTTTCAACCTCTTGGCCGTCTTCGGCCACGGCCTTGAGGCCGTGGGTTTCGGCAAGCTGGGCAATGGTGCGCTCTTGAGGTTGGCGCATTTCCAAAGGCGTGTTGACGGAATAGAGGTTGTTTTCACAGACGAAGACGACGGGCAGCTTGTGCACCGAAGCAAAGTTGAGACTCTCGTGAAACACCCCGGTTTCCGTGGCGCCGTCACCGAAGAAAACGGCTGTCAAAGCAGATTCGTCCTGAATGTAACGGCCGAACGACGCACCGACACCGATCGGAATGGTGCTGCCGACGATGGGGACGCAGCCGATGAAGTTCACGGAAAAATCAACCAGGTGCATAGATCCACCCTTGCCACCCGCGCAACCCGTTTCCTTGCCGTAAAGTTCGGCCATCATTTTGGGAAGGCTGCCGCCTTTGCACAGATAGTGGGCGTGGGAACGGTGTGCACTGATGGTGTAATCCTCTGGCCGCAGATGAGCGCAAACCCCCACAGCAGCGGCTTCCTGGCCGATGCTGAAGTGCGTGGGGCACCGCATTTCGTTCTCGCCATACTTGTCGATGATGCGATTTTCAATCGCGCGTACACGTAATAACGATCTGAATAAATCTTTGCGGAGTTCATTGTTCATCGTGTGTCGGACTCAAATTGTTGGTAGGTGGCTAACTGTGTCTCAGCGCAGTCGAGGGGCGGAGAGTAAGGCATTTCTCGTGAATCGGGTAAACTATTACATATCAATCGTCCCAAAACCAAGAAGCATTATTCTCAGGCGGGAGCCCGGATATATTAGGGATGAAGGGCCGTAACGTCATGAAATGAAGGTCGGTCAAGATCTCTTTCCAGGACAATTGCTTCGTCTTGTGAAATGGGCCAGTCGATGCCGAGTGCCGGGTCGTTCCAAGCAAGCCCCACGGCATGTTCAGGCGCGAACCCGGCGCCGAGCTTAAAGACGACATCGGTATTTTCTTCAAGCGTGCAGTAGCAGTGTGCATAGTGGCCGGGCACGAAGATTTGATCCCATTCCCCGGCTACCAGCTCGATTGCAATATGCTGACCGAACGTTGGCGAGCTTTTGCGTACGTCGACATTGACGTCAAGCATACGTCCGCGCACAACACGGATGAGCTTGGCTTGTGAATGTGGAGGCAACTGATAATGAAATCCGCGCACCGTTGCCGTGTGCGGAGACACGCAATGGTTTTCGTGAAGCACATCGAATTTGATGCCGAGGCTATCGAAGAATTCTTTATTGTAGGTCGGTGCGACGGAGCCACGAATGTCAGACCTTACCGGAGAGCGGAATGTCAGGATGTCTGGAAAGTCATGGTGACGAACCTCCAATCCCTCGACTACAGTTCCGGGTTTGGACGTGGCCGCGATCGTATTCATTGCGTAACTATCTTTCAGACCTAGCGTTTGCGTGCAAAAACGGCGAAAGCTTATGCTTAATAAGGCTTGTGCCGCAATAGTATGAATATATGGTTTTAGAGTTTGTGATTTACAGGTGAAAGTATACCCGTGACCTTATTGGATAGAGTTTTAGATTGTAACAATGCAACGCTCAATGATTTCATCCCTTTGTGCGTACGCGGTCAGACGGTGGGGTGGGTCAGCGAAGAGTTTTCGCACCGATTGCTGCAAGAGGCACCACTCATCATCCGGGAAAACGGCAGCATCGTGATTCAGGGAGGAGACCGGGATTACGACGCGCTGTCGAGCGCTGTCGACGAGGCCTTATTTCGGATTTATTCTCGCGATAACCATGGATTTGGAAAATGGTGCGGAGAGCGAACCCCGGTTGTCGCCGCGATGGGGCAGCAGCCCTTGTTCGAAGTCGAACGCGCCGCCTTGCCGACTTTGGGGATCATTTCCAACGGCGTGCATCTGAATGGGTTTGTGGGTGAAGGGGCCGATTTGTCCATGTGGGTGTCGCGTCGGGGCGCGCATTTGGCGTCACAGCCCAACTTGCTGGACCAGATCGTTGCGGGCTTTTTGCCGGTTGGGGGCTCGACGATGGACAAGCTATGTGAAGAGGCTGACGAAGAAGCCGGGATTCCTCAAGAATTGATGAGAATGGCCCAACCGACCGGGGGAGTGACGTTTTTGCAGTTGACCGATGTCGGCGTGCGCAAGGGGTTCGTTTTCACATACGATCTACGGCTGCCCTCTGATTTCGTGCCTCACAACAAAGACGGAGAAGTTGGCGAGTTCTTGTTGCTGAAGCCACGGGAGGTGTTGGACATGCTTGCCTCCGGGCCTTGTTTCAAGTTCGACAGCGCATTGGTTGCGATTGACTTTATGATGCGCAGAGGCTTTGTGCCGCCCGAGCACAATGAGTACGCCACCATCGTTACGGGGTTGCGTGGCGTGGGGGTCTAAGAGGGTTTGGGAAATACACGGTTAAGCCGTATTGTTGTTGCGGTGCATTCAGAAATCAGTATAAATCCACTAGATCATTATCAAGAGTGATCTAAAGCACAATATTCCAAGGCTTTCAGGGGTTCCTTTGTCTCACGATTCTCATAGTTTTGAAAATTTTCATAGAGATGATGATGTTAAGGTCGGATCAGAACGCAGCTTTGGTTTTGTCTTCACGGTCTTGTTTCTTATCATCGGCTTATGGCCTCTTTTCCATGATGGCGTAATCCGCTTTTGGGCCATTGGCATCGCTGGGGGCTTTGCCCTTGTCTCCTTGGCGACCCCAGCGCTGTTAAAGCCGTTGAATGTGATTTGGTTCAAGTTCGGCTTGTTGCTTCACAAAATCGTTAATCCGATAGTGATGGGGTTGATGTTTTTCCTTGTGATGACGCCGATCGCCTTGCTCATGAAGATTCTTGGGAAAGTGACCTTCTATCGCCATTTCGACGCGGATGCGCAGACATATTGGATTGAACGCGCTCCTCCCGGACCAGAACCACAATCTATGAAAAATCAATTCTAAGGATATGTAATGTCTTTCCTTGCAGAACTCTGGGCTTTTATGAGGGCTCGTAAGAAATTTTGGTTGATGCCGATCATCATTATGTTCGTCGTGTTCGGTGGTCTGCTGATTTTTGCAAAGGGCTCTGCGGTCGCTCCCTTTATTTACACCGTTTTCTAAGGAGGGGTGTAAATGCGCATTCTAGGGATCTCCGCGTTCTATCACGACAGTGCTGCGGCGCTGATCGAGGATGGGCAAATCGTTGCCGCCGCTCAAGAAGAGCGGTTTACACGCAAAAAGCACGATGCAGAGTTCCCGGAAAATGCCGTCGCGTATTGCTTGGAGGAAGCCGGCATCACGCTTGAAGACGTCGATTTTGTTGCTTTTTATGACAAGCCGTTCCTGAAATTCGAGCGTTTGCTGGAAACTTATCTGTCCTTTGCGCCTAAGGGTTTTAAGTCCTTTCAAATGGCAATGCCGGTATGGCTGAAGGAAAAGCTGTTTCAAAAGGACATGCTGCGTAAGAAGTTCCAGGCGTTTGACGCGAATTTCGACTGGATGAACAAGCTGTTGTTTGCGGAACATCATCAGTCGCATGCGGCCAGCGCCTTTTATCCGTCGCCGTTCGACGAGGCCGTGGTGTTGACCATGGATGGTGTCGGCGAATGGACCACCACCTCGGTCGCCATCGGTTCGGGCAATAAGCTCGAAATGACCAAGGAAATTCATTTCCCGCACTCGCTGGGGCTGCTTTACTCGGCGTTTACCTATTACACCGGCTTTCGGGTCAACTCCGGTGAGTATAAGGTTATGGGGTTGGCGCCTTATGGCGAACCAAAGTATGCGCAAACCATTCTCGATCACATTATCGATGTGAAGGAAGATGGTTCGTTCCGTCTCGACCAGGACTATTTCGATTACTGCACGGGCCTGACGATGACCAACGGCAAGTTTGCCGATCTCTTTGGTGGACCTGCGCGCAAAGCCGAAGAGCAATTGACACAGCGCCATATGGACCTTGCGGCTTCGGTCCAGGCCGTAACGGAAGAAATCGTCTTGCGCATGACGCGTTCTCTCGCCAAGGAAACGGGTGCGAAGAATTTGTGTTTGGCGGGCGGCGTTGCACTCAATTGCGTCGCCAATGGCAAAATTCTGCGTGACGGTGCGTTTGAAAACGTTTGGGTTCAGCCCGCAGCCGGCGACGCCGGTGGTGCGTTGGGCGCGGCGTTGGCAGCATATTACGGTTATCAAGGTCAACCGCGCACGCTCTCGACTGAAGCGGCGCCTCGCGACGCGATGAAGGGCTCCTATGTTGGGCCCTCTTTCGAGCAAGCGGATATTGAACGACGCTTAAAAGACGTCGGCGCAGTGTTCGAGGTTCTCGATGAACCGGCTATGATCGATACCGTCGCTCAAGGCCTGGCCGATGAGAAGGCCGTCGGCTGGTTCCAGGGCCGTATGGAGTTTGGCCCGCGGGCGCTGGGTGGGCGTTCCATCCTGGGCGATCCGCGTTCACCGAGCATGCAAAAGACCTTGAACCTGAAGGTGAAATATCGCGAAAGTTTTCGTCCCTTCGCGCCGTCGATCCTGCGCGAAGACGTCGGTACGTGGTTCGAACACACCACCGACAGTCCGTACATGCTGATGGTCGCGCCGGTTCTGGAAAAACACCGTCTGGCCATGACGGCGGAACAAGAAGCCTTGTTCGGCATTGAGAAGCTAAATGTGCCGCGTTCGTCCATCCCGGCCATCACGCACGTCGATTACTCGGCACGCATTCAGACGGTGCATGCGGATACCAATCCGCGCTATCACGCCTTGATTTCCAAGTTCAAGGATTTGACCGGTTGTCCCGTGGTGGTCAATACCAGTTTCAACGTCCGCGGCGAGCCGATTGTATGCACGCCCGAAGATGCCTTCCGGTGTTTCATGGGAACGGAATTGGACATGTTGGCCGTAGGCAACTGCGTGTTGCGCAAAGAAGACCAGGATGCCGGTTTGAAGCTCGATTATAAAAACGCGTTCGATCTGGATTAATGGACGCTACTGACGGACTGTAGGCGCATTGTGCACCCAGATTAGTGTGCAGAATTTTCCGCGTTAAGCAGTATGCGGATTCTCGGCCACAGCTTATTTGCCGTTGCGCGGGCGAAAATATCATGGCCTTGCCTGTTGAAATGACCGTCGTGTTGCCAGTACATGTCGGACGGGCGTAGGTCGTATTCTGATAATAAATTTTGGATTTCAGGCCTGACATCCAAGAGGGCAACCCGGGCGTCGGCAGCCGGTTGGCGCGCAACGTTGAAACTTTCAGGCAAAGGCGGCGTTTCTTGCCTGGGCGGCACGGGAATGACCACGAACTCCGCCCCCACTTTTTTTACGACCTCGTGCATTTGTGCGAACAACTTATCAATCCCGATGGGGATATCTTTAGCCACGACGGGCTTGGCCCACTCCACATTAATATTGGGTGCGAAGTGGAGATAAAAATTTAGGGCCTGAACCGTATACAGAGAGCGATAGATCTGGGTGAGAAACGTCGAAGGATATTTCTGGTCGATCGTTTCTTTGAGGCCCGCCACTTGATGATCGAATTGAAAGCCCAACACAAAGTCCTTATAGCAAGAATAGTGTATGGTCTTCCGCCAATTATCTCCGACGTCATTGAAGAAGAACGCCAACACCACCAGATCGGGTTTTAGCTTGTGTACCCATTCCTTCATCAGCTTGAGGTGGATGTCCGTGCCGGTCCCGCCAAGTCCCAAATTTATGACTTCAATAGAACGCGTTGCGGCATGCGGCATGCGCCTTGCCATAAGTTCGCGTTCCAATTTTTGGGTCCAGCCATCTTCAACGGGGACTTCAACGCCGGCGGTGAAGGAATCTCCAAATGCTAGGATGCGTATGGGGCGGGGGTAAGCATCCGTTGTTTCGAGCACCGCTTTTCGATCAAGATCGTGAAATCCGATATCGTTGATCTTGACGACGTTGTTGATTTCATGGAAACGCACGGTGCGACCGATGGCGCCAGCTTTGAAGCGATAACCCAATTGATCGTCATAGGCAAAAATGCATGGCTGGTATTGATATCCCGTGAGGGGGACCGGCTCCACCACCCTGAGCATACCTTCAAGGAATGCCAATGCTGTGAGGATATTCAGCAAGATGATCAAGGGGAGATTGAGGTGCCGCATCATACCTTGTCGTTAATCGCACCATCCAAAATGGCCGCCGACGTCACTTTTGACAATGGTTTCGGCTTTCCGCAGCTGTTGCGGAGAAAAGGCCGTTTTCCATTCGTCCGTCAGTCCGCGGCGAAAATGTTGTCCACCGTCCTTGCTGGGAATTTTGCTCCAATCGAACGCGCTCTGATCGATTTGAAAGTGCGCAAGCAGGGCTTCGATAAAGGTGTTCGGGTCAGAGACAAAATTTTCGAATGTCGTCATGAGAATATTCAGGCCATAGCTATTGCTTTGCGAGGCCTTGAGCCAACCGTCGGTCCATTCGATCAATTGTGGCAGGTGGGTCTCAATCTGGTAGTCGAGCTTGCGCGAAAAATCCCATGTGAAATAGTCGTCTGGCAATGCGGGATTGACGGATTCCAAACCCAGAACGCAATCGGGCTGGCTGTCGCGGAGGCCGTAGAACTTGTCCAGGTGATGAGTCCACGACAATGTCGCTTGACGCGGGTCGCGTACATGCACGGCCATATGAGATAATCGGTTGGCGATGAAACGTAGATTGATGTCCTTGGCAGGAACGTGTTGCTGACAAACGGCATTGCCCTTGGCCAAGACGTCCAGCTTGCTGCGGATGATCAGGTCGTCAGGGAACAGGCAGACCGCGATTTTCATTTCTGGAATCGTCAAGCCCATGCCCAGCCAACGGGAAATGTAGATGCTGCCGGATTTGGGCATGGTGTTAAGGAAGATGCCGGGCAAATGGGCTGCGCGCGGGCGCTCGCTTTGCGAGACGAGATTTAGGACGCAGGCGGCTTCCAACGTTGAACGTGTGGTCGATTGGCGGGTCAGTCTATGTGCGTCGGCAACGGCGTAAATTTCCACGTGTCCATCGTCGTATTCAAGAACATAGACACCGTCGCTGCGCAACGTGGCGATACCCCGATACGCGTGTTCATACGTGTTGCCCGTGAAATCGCGGTACACGGACGTCGCCGTGACGTGACCATTGGACGTGATGACGAACCCGCCGCCGGTTAGCAAGCGGCTGTCCGCATCGGGTAAGCTTTCGCCCTGGTCTGGATTTTGAACAACCCACGTGCCTGCTATTTCTAACGATGGAGCGGCGGAGGGCGGCGCGTCATTTGAGGGCATTGCAAGGCTCGTCGACTAAATGGATTGAAGTGCTGGATGACCGGTCTGGGGTGGCGGTCAGAACGATATCAATCGAATGTATTTTCCAGTTTACCGAAAACTCAATTTTTTCACCCAGTTTCTGAGCGTGGACACCTTTGGTTCCGCGACCGTGCTTGCTGGCTGGAGGGCGGGAGCGGGTTGGGGCGGAATGTCGGGCGTTAGAATGGGCTTGTTGTGGGCGCTGCGCCAAGCGTTTCGTACCCGCGTGCCGATCTCCTCAAAACGCGGATCCATGTGGCCGTACAACACCGGCAAGCTGGCCTTCAAACACGGTCCACATAGGTCGTGATTGTGTTTCATCTCCTGGATGTCTGCGAACGAATGTTCGAGATAGTTGCAAAGGATATTGCTGTCCTTTCCCGAGGCCGCACAACACAGCATGACGTTGCCTTTTACGTCCATCGTCATCATTTCGTCTTGTAAGGAACAAGAAGAGAGATTGTGCGATGACGACACCGATACGGCTTCTCTGGTTTCCAACGCGAGGCGGTCGAAAATACCCAGGTCGGCATCGTTAAGGGTTGTGCCGGTGAATTTCGGATCGATGTAGGCCAGCACCTTTTCGACAGGCATCATGTAGGCCCATGCAGACACGAATCTGAAGCCGAGGATTTCGGAAAACCGCTTCATCATTTCTTCGTCTTCTTGGTTGTCGACGTATTTGTGGAAGAACACTTCGATATCCGTCGTCGCACCGCACCGATCGCGGCTTTCGGCAAGCAAGACCATGTTCTGCTTAACGTCTTCGATGTCGCCACCGACATGGGCTTTGACATAGGTGTCTTGATCAAAACCGGACACGGAAACGCGCAACCAATCCGGCTTGGCGGCGAACAGTTCATCGGGTTCACGCAGGACATTCAGATTGGTGCTCAAAGCGCACCACTGATCGTAACTTTTTACGACACGGATCAAATCAGGCAGGTGCGGATTGAGGAACGGTTCGGTCCAGTTGTATAGGCCGACGCTGGTCAGCTTCATCTCCGCCAGCGCTTTTTCCAAAATGGTCGCGAGCAATTCCGGAGTCAACAAGCCTTTGGTCGAGGTGTTGTTGCCTTCGATGTTGCCGACCGCGCAAGACGGGCAGCGCAGATTACAGTGACTGAACGAGTCGATGTAAAGATTGATGCTGGGCCTGGAGCCTTCTGGCTGGAGCCAGGGAGATTGTTCAATGCGTTCTTTGAGTTCGGGTTGCACTCAAAAATCCTCTAAATAGGGTTGCCTCGAATAGGCCGCATGGGGCCTTGCGCGCAAAGACACAGTGTATTCAATTTCCATCACTTGTGCGAACGTATCCATTGCGAATAAGCACATTGGCCACGACATCGGCATAAAATTCCATTCCTGCAAGCGATGGATGGTGATCTGATGGGAAGCTGCCAGAATACCGTTCCGGATTTTTAACCGGGCGCTGTTCGACGTAATCGAGCGTATCATAGGTCCGCCCGTCGTTCAAAGCACGCAGGCTTTGTAAAAGCGCCTTGTCTTGGTCGGAGGCAATAAATTCGGCGTCGGCTTTCAATTCGGGATATATGGCAAAATGCACGGCAATCCAAGGGATGCCCAGTTGCTTCATGGTGTCGACACTTTGCTTCAACCGTTCGTCTTGGCGAAAGTCACGCATCTTGTGGCGCGGGTTTTGGGACGGTTGCGCTTGGGCAAAGTTCGTGTGGAACGCGTTGCCATGTACAAGGCGGTCAAACAGGAAAGACTGGTTCATACTGAACAAATCCGCACGCAACGAAGATCGCTCACGGCTCTCGACATAAAGCTCTTCGAGCTCCCTTACGATCGGGTCGTTGGTAGCTTTATCCGCCATTCTCGCCTGACACCATTCCTTGGTCGCCTTGGGATGCATGATGGCCGTATCCGTCGCCATCGTATAATCGGGATTGGGGTCGGCGATCATCGTCGTCATGATCCGGTCTTTGCCGTTGAGAACCGTTTTTGTACGCCAAAAGCGGTCGCGGGTTAGGTCGTCGGTGATGAAGGCGAACACCACTATGTCGGGCTTCCATTCGGCGACTTTAGCTTTGGCTTGGTCGAACATGTGCAACAGACCGGTGCCATCGCGGCCAAAATTTACGACGTGCACGGATGTGCCGAGCTGTTTTTCAAGCTTGTCTTGGAGATAGTTCGGCCACGCGACGACGGTGCCGTCTTGTTGTTTGCGCTGTTGCGCCGTCCAGGAATCGCCGAAAACAAGCACCTTCAATTTGGCGCTGTCGTAATCGCCTTTGATGCGTCCAATGTTTCCACGCTCGTTGGTGGTCCAATCCCAGCAACTGACGACACGCCCATCCGTAATGTTGCCGCCATCGAAAACGCCAGGAGGGTATGAATAGCCAAATTCGCGATCGAACAGCCAGGGGCTATCGTTGAAATACCAAACCGAAGGATGCTCACCCTTTTGCACCGGTTGGATAAATTTTTCAGGCTGCGTGGCATTGAGATAAAAGCGATAGCCAAACTCAGAAACAACAGTGCTGAAAATCAAGCTGAAGACGATCAGCAAGGTGTTTGCGATCTTGGAATCGGAATTGTTCAATGCAGTGCCTCTGTGCGCTTGGGGTGATGGTGGATGGGCGGCCACCGACAAGGGAGGCGATCCTTCCCGTTTAATGCCTATGCGACAAGTGCACCCTTAATAAGACATATGTACCGTCAATAGAAGGTACCTTTGATCACAGCGTTGCCTTGGTATTGACCATCGGCGGAATAGAAATGCATGCCGTCGACTTTAACGTTCGAGGTGCCAATGTTTTCACCGCTGGGACCGAAATAGTGGCGTCCAATGAATTTTTTGACGGTCAAATTGCCAAGATAGTTGCCTTGGTCGCCGTAAAATTCCATCCCGCCGTCTTTGAGCATCACGGATCCGGCATAATTGCGATTGTTTTTTGCATCGACGCTCATGAGGTGGATTTCTTTTTCGCGTGTGTCGCTGGATTCCAGTACCAACGTACCCTTGTCGTCGAAAACCTTCATAATAAAGTATTCGATGATGCTGTTGCCAAGATATTTGCCGTTGCCGCTATAATAGCTGGCATCGTTGACGCTTAAGGCAATGTCGAGTGCAACTTTTACAGGTAAGAAATGATCCATGGGGCGATCCTGTCATTTAAATCAAAATTTGGCGTGTATTCACCCGTATTATGGACGAATGCGTTCTTATAGCATCAGCCCACGTGTAAGATCCATATGACAAAGGGGCTAAGCGGTTGATTACACCCTTTTAGGGGGGGGCTCAAAAGTGTATCCAGGTGTTGCGGATCCGGGGAGTGGAGCAATATTTCCACCCAATGCCTATGTATGTGTTGGAAAAATGTAATACATATAAATTGACTTAAATTTTATCAATGTTGGTTGTGGTATTTTAAAAGTAAGAACAAAAAATATTAACCTAAAACACACGTATAAAGGTTATTTAAAATACACCCTATACTTCTTGATCTGCACATTCTTCATGTCATAAGGTGTTTGGGCCATTGGGTGTTTAAGTCGGCCTGAATATATTGGAAAGGTGACACGTTGAACAACGAAGATGCCATGCACATTCCCAAAGTGGTTAGGCGCTTATTTCCCAAACTCTCTGCTGATTGCGATGCGCTCGTGGCCCGTGAACAGACCTTAAACGAAAGGCTGGCGGGATTATCACAGCAATTGCAGGCACTGGATGCCCAAAACCAAACTCTGGATGCTCAAAGGCTCGCTCTGGAAGAGAAAAGCGATTCCTTAGAGGGCGAACTTGCCGCGTTGCGTGAGATCGAGCAAAAAGTACAGCAAATAGATACGCAAAATGCCGCCCTTCAAGAAAGTGTCGAGGCGGCTGACAGGATCATTTCCGAGCAACACGCCTTGAGAACAGATCTAGAGGCCAGATACGAAGCGCTTCGCGCAGAGGCTGACGCCGCGATCGAGGAACGTGACGCCGCATATCAGAAACTCGAAGAGGACTTTAAAAAGCTCCAGACTGTTTCCGGTGAGTTGGAGGCCGCGACCAAATCACTTGCGGATGTCACTCAAGAACGTGACGCCATGATCCATGCAGTTCAGATCAGCGACGCCAAATACGATGCGTTGGTGGCCCGCTGGGATGCGTACCGATTGCCGTCGGTCGTGATCACGACGATGCCGAAATCGGGGACTTATTATATATCCAACTACCTGAGCAAGGGGCTGCATTGCGAGACCCGTGTTATTTCGAACCAATATTTCCCCTACGACACCATTCGCTATTCAGAAATAAAAGAAGCCTCCCTTGGTAGTTATATTACGCAAGATCATTTTCCGGCGACGCCGCCAAACACGCATTTTATTTCTCAGTTTTTTGATCGCGTCGTTTGTCACCTGCGTGATCCGCGCCAAGCTATGTTGTCGTACGTCCACTATTTGGATCGGTTCAAGGGGGGGGATGATACGTTCAGTTTGATCTACCCGCGTCTATCGGATGATTTTTTTGAGTGGCCTATAGAGAAGCGGCTTGATTGGGGCATCGATCAATGGCTGCCGCTTTTGGTGGAATGGACAGAGCAATGGGTTGCGTTCGCCGACGGACAGAAGGATGTGAACGTCAAGTTCACGAGGTTTGAAGATCTTGTCAGCGATGAAGAGGCGTTTACTCAGGAGATTCTCGATTTTTACGGAATTCCCGCACAACGTTTCATTCCCCCAGTACTGAAAAAGGATAGCGACGTACATTTCCGCGCCGGGCTTATCGACGAGTGGCGCACGGCGTTGACCCCTGAGCAACAAGAGCGCGCAACGGCACAGATTTCACCACAAATCGCCAAGCGATTTGACTGGAGCCTGGAACTCTAGAGCTGAATTTCAACGTATTTACTCTTTGGCGCAAATGTTCTGTTACAGCAGCTTTGGCAGCGCCATGAATGGAGTTGCCCTATAGGCCACTTGCTGGTGATGGGACGTCCACCCGTTGTTGGAAAATTGGGGGAGTCCTCCGGTTTTGAGGGTGTGTCGTGCTGGGGGAGTGCGTTGCGCCATATAATCGCAAAAGGTTTGCGTCACCCACGGAGATGTTATAGACATGATGCTGTGGATGGGTCTCTAATATTACAATTAGGGAGCCGTAACCTGTTGTGAATTATACTGGGGTGCGATCAGGGTGTTAGAGGTAAGTAAAAAGGCGTTGTCGGATTTGAAGGTGAAGCTTTTTGCCGACGGAGCCGATATGGCGGGCATTCAAGAAATGTACGCAAATCCTATGATTCGCGGCTTTACCACCAATCCGACGTTGATGAATAAGGTGGGAATCACAGATTACGAGGCCTTTGGCCGTCAAGTACTTGCAGCGGTACCCGACCGACCAGTATCGTTGGAGGTGTTTGCTGATGATTTTGATGAGATGAAGGCGCAAGCTACCGAAATCGCAACCTGGGGCGATAACGTCAACATCAAGATACCTGTGACCAACACCAAGGGCGAATTTTCTGGCCCACTGATCAAGAGCTTGTCCGAAGCTGGGGTGAGCCTGAATTTGACGGCGATCATGACCTTAGATCAGGTGCGTGCCGTGACGGAAAACTTATCTGAGGATACGCCTGCGATCATTTCCGTTTTTGCGGGACGCATCGCGGATACGGGTATCGACCCAATGCCCTTTATGAGCGAATGTCTAAAAATCATCTCTGCGCGTCCCAAGGCGGAACTGCTTTGGGCCAGCCCCCGGGAATTGTTGAACATTTTCCAGGCTGACGACATCGGTTGCCACATCATCACCGCGACCAACGATGTGCTCAAGAAGCTTTCGTTGGTTGGTAAGGGGCTGTCTGAATATTCATTGGAAACCGTTCAGATGTTCTACGACGATGCCGTGGCGGCAGGTTACAAAATCAACACGAAGAAGGCATAAGCGACTAGGTCTTCAAAATCCTGAGGCCCGGCGGCCTCATTGGCACCAACTTCAGTACGAGAGACTAAATTCTTGAAAAATGTAATTGTTATTGGCGGCGCGGGATATTGCGGAAGCGTTCTCGTCCCCCAGCTTCTTGACGAAGGCTATAAAGTCACCGTTTTTGACATCATGTGGTATGGCAACGACTTTCTGCCGTTGGACAACCCCAACCTGACTGTTATTCAAGGCGATGTCCGCGATACGCCGAAGGTGGCCGAGGCTCTGAAGGGCCAAGACATCGTTTTGCACTTGGCATGCATCTCCAACGATGCCAGCTTCGATCTCGATGAAGCGTTGTCGACGACGGTCAATCTGGACTCGTTCGAGCCGATCGTTATTGCTGCAAAAGCCGCGGGCGTGAAGCGTTTCGTGTTTGCGTCTTCAAGCTCCGTTTACGGTGTATCCGATCAGCCCGACGTGACTGAGGATCATCCCTTGTTGCCGGTCTCACTGTACAACAAATTCAAGGGTATGTGCGAACCGCTGCTGTTCAAACACACTGACGACAATTTTGTCGGCGTGGTGTTCCGCCCGGCAACGGTTTGCGGTTATGGCCCGCGCCAGCGTCTTGATGTGTCGGTGAACATCCTTACCAACCATGCTATTAATAAGGGTAAGATTACGGTGTTCGGTGGGGAGCAAATGCGTCCCAACCTGCACATCCAAGATTACTGCGACGCCTGCAAACTTCTGATGACGGCTCCTGACGAAAAAGTTGCCAACGAGCGCTTCAACGTCGGCTTCCAGAACATGTCCATCATGGAAATCGCCCAGACGGTCAAGGCGGTTGTGGAAGAAATGTACCCCGATAAGGGGGAGATTCCCATCGAGGTTACGGAAAGCAACGACAAGCGTTCCTACCACATCAATTCGGATAAAATTAAAAACCAGTTGGGCTTCAAGCCTCAGCACACCGTTGAAGATGCGGTGCGGGATTTGTGCCAGGCATTCGAAGCGGGCAAGCTTCCGGATAGCTTTGAAGACAACAAATACTACAATATCCGCACCATGCAGGCGATTGGTGCAAAATGACCGATTTGCCGATTGCCGTTGTGACTGGCGGCGCGGGATTCATTGGGGGGCATATGGTCGACCTTCTGGTCGAGCGGGGCTTCCAGGTCCGGGTTATCGATTCCTTGATTGGTGGGCGGGAGCTTAATCTCGCTCACCACCAAGGTAACCCGAACGTTACTTTGGATACGCGCGATATTCGACAGATTGAACCAAACGACAGCCTGTTTGCGGGCGCGAAGTATGTGTTTCATTTCGCGGGAATCGGCGACATCGTTCCCTCGATCGAGCAGCCGATGGAATATATGTCGGCCAACGTTCTCGGCACGGTTCATGTGTTGGAAGCATCGCGCAATGCGGGCGTGGAAAAGGTCGTCTACGCGGCTTCGTCCTCGTGTTATGGCTTGGCGGATACGCCGACCCGCGAAGATCATCCGATCACACCGAAATATCCATACGCCTTGAGTAAGTACCAAGGGGAGCAGGCTTTGTTCCATTGGCACGAAGTGTATGGTCTGCCGGTGAACTCGATCCGCATTTTCAATGCTTACGGCACACGCTCTCGCACATCCGGTGCCTATGGTGCCGTATTCGGCGTGTTTTTGCGTCAAAAGCTGGCGAACAAGCCCTATACGGTCGTAGGTGACGGCGAGCAATCACGTGACTTCCTTTATGTGACCGACGTCGCCGAAGCGTTTTGGAGTGCGGCGGATACTGCCGTGACCGGCGAAGTGTTCAATCTTGGTGCCGGCAAACCACAGACCGTGAACCGTTTGGTGGAACTGTTGGGTGGGGAAAAGACCCATATCCCAAAGCGCCCGGGCGAACCGGATTGCACGTGGGCTGACATTTCGAAAATAACATCGTTATTGGACTGGAAGCCTCAGGTCTCTTTCGAGGACGGCGTTCAGCGTATTCTCGACAATATCGATTATTGGCAAGAGGCTCCCTTGTGGGATCCCGATTCAATCGCTACGGCGACCAAGACTTGGTTCCAATATATGACGCCGCATCAAGACGCAAAGTAAAGTGACGACTATGGCTTCCTCTCTGAACGACCTCTACAAACATAAAATTAAGACTGCGGAAGAACTACGGGAAATTCTGGGGCCATACCCTCGCGAGAAGAAAGTCATCATGTGTCACGGCGTTTTTGACGTCGTTCATCCAGGTCATGTCCGTCACTTTATCTATGCAAAAAGCAAGGCCGACATCCTCGTCGCCAGTCTCACCGCCGACAAGCACATCACCAAGGGCAAGTTTCGCCCCCACGTGCCAGAAGACCTGCGTGCCCTGAACTTAGCGGCGTTTGAACTGATCGATTACGTCCTCGTTGATCATGAGGATAAGCCGCTGAAAAACATGGCTTATTTGCAGCCGGATTTCTTCGCCAAAGGCTATGAGTACGTTTCGGGCGGTTTGCCGCAAAAAACCCAGGAAGAGGCAGACATTCTCAGCGAGTACGGCGGCGAAATGATTTTCACGCCGGGCGACATTGTTTACTCCTCGTCGTCTCTGATCAATTTGGCGCCTCCGTCGATTAAGACGGAAAAGCTGATGACGTTGATGGAAAAGAACGAGCTCACTTTCGACGGCTTGCGCGATGCGTTGAAGAAAATGGCCGGGCTGAAGGTTCATGTGGTCGGCGATACGATCGTGGACAGTTACACCCAGACGGCAATGATCGGCGGCCAAACGAAAACCCCGACCATGAGCGTTCATTACGAAGGGCGCACGGATTATATCGGCGGCGCCGGTGTCGTGGCCAAACACCTGCGTGCCGCAGGGGCAGACGTGACGTTCACGACGGTTTTGGGTGACGATCAATTCAAAAATTTTGTGATTGACGGTCTGACGGAATTTGGCGTCGAGTGCCACGCCGTGATCGACCGCACGCGACCGACCACCAACAAAAATGCCATCGTCGCGGGCGGTTACCGCCTGTTGAAGATCGATACTTTGGACAACAATTCCATCAATGATGAGATTTTGACCGAAATCACCGATCGCGTCGCCAAAACATCCTGCGATGCGCTTGTTTACAGTGATTTCCGCCACGGTATTTTCAACAAGCGCACAATTCCCGCGTTCTTGAAGGCCGTGCCCGAAAACGTCTTTAAAGTTGCTGATAGCCAAGTCGCGAGCCGTTGGGGCAACATCACCGAGTTTAAGGGTTTTGATCTCATTACCCCGAACGAGCGTGAGGCGCGGTTTGCGTTGGCGGATCAGGATTCGGGCATCCGCCCCCTGGCCTCGTCTTTATACGATGCGAGCCAGTGTAAAACGCTGATCTTGAAACTTGGCGACCGTGGCGTTTTGACATGCACCAACAACGAGCATGAAGATAGCGAATCGTTCTTTGTCGTCGACAGCTTTGTCGATCGGGTGGTCGATGCTGTCGGCTCCGGGGATGCCTTGCTGTCCTATGCGACGTTGTCGATGATCGCTACCGGTTCGTCCGTGATTGCGACGATTTTGGGCTCGATGGCGGCCGCCGCTGAGTGCGAAGTGGATGGCAATTTCCCAATCACACCGGAAGATGTGCTCAAGCAAATCGACCGAGCCCAGCGTTTTGTGGATTTTGATCATTCGGGGCATGGCCAAGACTAATGACAAACTCAGGAAAATTCCGGGTCGTCGTTATTGGTATGGGCGTTCAGGGCCCGAAGCGGAAAAAAGCGGCTGGTGAAGATTTCGTTGCCTCTGTCGACCCAGTCAAAGAGGGCGCGGATTATCGTTCCATCGAAGACGTGCCGTTAGATGATTATGATGCGGCGATCGCGTGCATTCCGGACGAGCCCAAAGTCGATTTGCTCAATTACCTGTTGTTGAACGGTAAACATGTCCTCGTTGAAAAGCCTTTGTGGGCGGAAAACGATGCGGACATCATGAAGCTCGATGCTATCGCGCGGGAAAATGGCGTCTACTGCATGACGGCCTACAATCACCGCTTTGAACCGCATTATGTGCGGATGCGCGATCTGATCGCATCGGGTGAATTGGGTGAAATCTATCGCTGTCGTATGTTTTACGGTAACGGGACCGCGCGCTTGGTGCGGGAATCTGAATGGCGTGATCAGGGGGATGGCGTCCTGCCTGACCTTGGCTCGCATCTGCTCGACACGGCAAAATTCTGGTTCGGCGATTTGGGGGACAATTTCCGTGCCATTTCGGCGAGTTGTTTTGAGAACAAAGCCCCCGATCACGTGGTGATCGGGTCCGATAGCTCGAAACCTAAAATCGAGCTGGAAATGACCCTGCTGCAATGGCGCAATCATTTCACCTGCGATATTTTGGCGGAAAAAGGAACCGCGCACATCCGTTCCTTGTGTAAATGGGGACCGAGCAGTTTAACCGTGCGCAAACGTATTTTGCCCTCGGGCCGCCCGCCTGAGGAAACCGTCACCCTGGTCCAGGACGATCCGACCTGGGATGCTGAGTATCAATACTTCCGGGCCCAGTGTTTGGAGGGAACGCAAACTGACCTGTCCAATGATTTGTGGCTGCAGAAAACGCTTCGCCAACTTGGTCAGGAAGCACTGAAAGAGGCCGCCAAATCATGAGCACGCCAACGATCGCCTTTTGTGGAATGACGCATCTGGGCCTCAATTCCGCTATCGCGGTTGCCGATATGGGATTTCCCGTTGTCTGTTTCGATCCCAATGCCGATTTGATCGCCACGCTGAATGATCGTGTGATGCCGGTTCAAGAGCCGGGCCTCGACGATATGCTTGCCAAGAATGCTGACCATATCCGCTTTACGGCAGATCTGGGAGATCTGGCGGGTTGCGATGTCGCTTACATTGCACCAGATGTGCCCACCGACGACAAAGGGCAAAGCGATTTGACGCCAATCCGTGCGATCATTGATCTGGTGTCGGCGAATTTGAACGATACGGCCATCTTAGTGGTGCTGTGCCAAGTGCCCCCTGGCTTCACCCGCGACTTAGCGTTCCCGAAGGACCGTCTGTATTATCAGGTCGAAACCTTGGTGTTTGGCTGCGCGATCGAACGTGCCCGTCATCCAGAGCGTTACATCGTCGGCTGTGCGCAACCTGAAACACCTTTGCCCGCGGCCTTTGCCGCAGTACTTGGCGCTGCCGACTGCCCGATTTTGCCGATGCGCTACGAAAGTGCCGAGTTGGCCAAAATTTCTATCAACATGTGTTTGGTGGCATCGGTTAGCGTCGCCAACACAATGGCTGAGCTGTGCGAAAACATCGGCGCCGATTGGTCCGAAATCGTGCCGGCATTGAAGCTCGATCGGCGCATCGGTCAATACAGCTATCTCAAGCCAGGTCTCGGTATCGCTGGCGGAAACCTTGAACGCGACTTGACCAGCGTTTGCAACATGGCCGCCGAACACGGCTCCGACGCAGGCGTGGTGCATGCGTGGATCGCCAACAGCAAGCACCGCAAAGACTGGGCGTTGCGGACCTTGCATGCGCACCTGTTTCAGGACAATCCCGATGCCGAACTCGGCGTGTTGGGGCTGACCTATAAGGAAGACACGCACTCCATTAAGAATTCACCGTCGCTGGCGATGTTGGCCAACATCGGACCTTATGCGGTAAAAGCATATGACCCGGCCATTGATTTCGACCCGGCGTGGCATCCGAACGGACAAAATGCCGAAACACCATTGGATGCATGCCGGGATGTCGACGCGATTGCGATCATGACGCCTTGGGGGGTATTCAAGGATCTTGATCCTGCTGATATTAAGAGCGCCATGCGGGGCGACTTGGTTATCGATCCCTATGCGGTTTTGGATGCAAATACGTGTGCCGCCGCTGGATTGCGACGCATCACTCTCGGCAAGCCGGCTCAGTAGAGCCGCCAACGGACGTTGGAACAATGTTGCAACACACTCACCCGCAGCCTGTAGCCCCCCAACGCGTGGTGGTGATTGGTGCGCGCGGGTTTTATGGCTCAAATTTAGTGCGGCATTTGCGGACCTTGGACATTTCCGTCCTGGCTTTGACGTCGGCAGATCTTGACCTCACGGATGCAGACGCTCATGAGAAGTTGGCGGGTATGTTGAAGCCGACGGACACGGTCGTCATGCTAGCAGCGTTGACGCCTGATAAAGGTCGCGGCATGGCTACGTTCATGGCCAACATGGCGATGTCGCGGACCGTTTGCGATGCGCTGGAACTCCAACCGGTACAGCACGTCGTCTATATCAGTTCCGACGCAGTCTACCCCATGAGCCAGAGCCGCATTACCGAGCAGACTTGCGCCCAACCCGACGATTTGTACGGCACCATGCATCGCGCTCGCGAGGTGATGTTCGAGAGTGTGGCAAATAACTTGGCCGTGCTGCGCGTGACAATGCTTTATGGCGTGGGAGATACGCACAATTCCTACGGCGCCAACCGCTTTCGGCGCATGGCGCAAAGCGGCGGTCCGATTACATTGTTCGGCGGTGGTGAGGAAAAGCGAGATCATCTCTTCATCGACGACGCCGTGGAGTTGTTGACCTTGGTGATCCGTCACGGCTCGAACGGGGTGTTGAACATTGCTACTGGAACGGCGGTGACCTTTGATGCCTTGGCGCGTCAAGTCGCGTCACTGTTCACGCCGCAGTCGGACGTGCTCCATCAAGAGCGAAACAACCCCGTCACTTATCGTCATTTCGACGTTACAGCATTGCGCAAAGCGTTCCCGCATTACCGCTTCACGCCAATGCCAGACGCTTTGCGCCAAATCCACGATCAAGAGGGAACGCACAACGATGGCTGAAATCAACCTCTTAAACCAGTACCCCAAAGCTCGGCGCAATCTTGTTGAACGCAAGAAAAGCCAAGAGGAAAATCGTGCGGCAGCTTTGCGTTTCGGTCGTGAATATTTCGACGGCACGCGGGAACAGGGCTATGGTGGTTATACGTACGATGGTCGGTGGCAGCCGATCGCGAAGGAAATCATCAGCCATTACAACCTGAAGCCAGGTGACCGGGTGCTCGATATCGGTTGCGCCAAAGGCTATCTGGTCAAAGACTTAACCGAAGCCTGTCCGGGGCTTGAGGTCATTGGCATGGACATTTCGCAATACGCCTTGGACCATGCGCCGGAAGAAACCAAGGCCCAGTTGATGCTGGGAACCGCCGATGAACTGCCGTTCGAGGATGATTCCTTTGATGCTGTGTTGTGCATCAACGTCTTGCATAACCTGGAACGTGATCGTTGCATCAAGGCGATCCAGGAAATTGAGCGCGTTGCGCCGGGACGGTCGTACATTCAGGTTGATGCGTATCGCAACGATTCCGAACGGGACTTGTTTCTCGACTGGGTCCTTACGGCGGTGACGTTTGGAAATCTTGATTTTTGGCGCGAAATGTTCGCTGAAGCCGGTTACACCGGCGATTATTATTGGACAATCATTGAAGCCGACCCCGATTGGGTCGTTACACAATAAATGAAGTGTTTTGGAGGAGTGCAGGGATGAAAAAGAAGTATGTCGTTCTTGGCGGTGGCGGGTCGTTTGGTCTGCACACGTCGAAATATCTGTTGGACCACGCTGATCCTGAAAAAGTGATCAGCATTGGCCGTAATACACCGAAGCTGGAATGTTTCACGTTGGGTGTTGGTGATGGCGACAGCCGTTATTCGTACCATGCATATCACGTCAATTATGAACTCGATCTGCTTATGGAGCTGCTCGACAAAGAGCGTCCCGACGTCATCATCAACTTCGCCGCTCAAGGTGAGGGGGCTGCGTCGTGGAAGAACTCGTGGCGCTTCTTTGAAACCAACTGCGTTGCCTTGGTAAAACTGAGCGAAGAGCTGATGAAGCGCGATTACTTGGAGCGTTTCATCCACATCGGTACGTCCGAAATGTACGGCTCTGTCGATCACGCGACCAACGAAGACGAGCCGATCAAGCCGAGCAGCCCTTACGCGGCTTCCAAGGTGGCGTTCGACATGTATCTCATGTCGGTTCACGAACATCTGAAGTTCCCGATGAACGTGATCCGTCCGTCCAACGCTTATGGTCCGGGCCAGCAATTGCACCGCGTCATCCCGAAATCGATCATCTGCGGTCTTACGGGCGAGAAACTTCCGCTTCATGGTGGTGGCCGCGCCGAAAAGTCGTTTATTCACAACCGCGACTTGGCGCGTGCCATCCTCATGGTTGCCGACAAAGCCCCGCTGGGTAAAATTTACAACGTCGGCCCCAAAGAGCCGACGTCGATCCGTCGCGTTGTTGAGATGTGCGCGGATGCCTTGGGCATGCCGTTCGAGGATCTGTGTGAAGTGACGGGAGACCGCCTGGGACAGGATGCCCGCTATTGGCTCGATAGTTCTGCCGTTAAGGCCGACATCGGCTGGGAGCCTGAAATCACCTGGGAAGAAGGTCTGGAAGAGATGGTTGAGTGGGGCAAAAAGTACATTGATGTGCTGCGCGGTCTGTCAAAAGACTTCGTGATGCGCGCCTAAGTCCCGGCCGAAACGCAGCCCGTACAATCGGAGTTTTCTTGTGAGGATTCTCTATTGTACGGGCTATGCGTTTCACGCATAGCCTTCAAACTGGATAAAGCTGTATAACACATATGGCTTTTCTGCATATGTGAAGGCTTATTCACCAGATTGGATGAAATGGGCGGTCTAGTATAATCGAGGTGACGACGCCCGAGCCCCCTTGAAACTTAAACTGGCGATGACGAAGTGCTGCAATTCCTTAGGTTATGGCTGTGAAAGTTTTTATGAGCGACATTAAATATTTTTATAATGACCTCGTAGAGGCTATTCGATCGCCTGGAATCTGGTGGCGTTTCGCATGGCTGGATATTCGACTTCAATACCGACGTACATTTCTCGGGCCTTTTTGGCTGACGCTGAGTTTCCTTTTATCAGGCATTGCACTCAGCATTGTGTATTCCCAGCTTCTGGGAATTGATGACGAAGTGTTTTTTGCGTACCTGCTGGGCGGTCTATCTATCTGGGCTTTCCTTTCCGCGATTGTAATGGAAGGCTGCACCACATTCTTCGCCAATGCCGGGATGATTTTAGAGCGGCGTCTGCCTCTGACCATTTATGCGTTACGGCTGGTGTCGCGAAATTTCATCACGTTTTGCCACAACCTGATCGCGGTTGTTCTCGTTTTTATATATTTCCATGTGGCCTTGACCCCATGGACCTTGATGGTCATCCCGGCGTTTGTTGTGTTGCAGCTCAATGCGATCTGGTTTTCCATTCTTTTTGGCATTATCTCGACGCGTTATCGTGATCTTCAGCAATTGGTCACTGTCCTGATGACTTTGACCTTCTTTGTCACGCCCATTTTTTGGCGCAAGGAAATGTTGGGCACGCGCGGTATCATTGCGGATGTCAATCCGTTCTATCATATGATCGAAATCGTCCGCTCTCCCATGTTGGGGCATGCACCGCCTTTGACGTCATGGGTAGTCGTGGCAGCGATCACTGTCGTCGGCATGCTGGTGACCTTTTTCGTCGGTTCAAAATATTTGCGGCGATTGGCGTATTGGTTATGAAGCGGAACATTTTGCACATGCGTTCGGTCGTAAACGCCAAGGCATTCGATCTTAGTCAGTTCGGGAAAGTGATATGAGCAAGGGTGTCATCAAGCTCGAACTCGACGGAGTTGATGTCGAATATCCCGTCTTGACGGCGGATGCAAAATCACTGCGTTCTCAGTTGGTGCGTTACAGTAGCGGCGGCAAGCTGCGCCAGGACGCAGGTTCCAAGGTGATCGTGAGGGCGCTGCACGATATTTCGCTCAAAATCGAAGCCGGCGACCGTATCGGGTTGATCGGGCGCAATGGTGCGGGTAAGTCGACCATGCTGCGGTTGATGGCGGGCATTTATTCCGCGACCAAAGGCTCCGTGAAGACATCGGGCACCGTGTCGGTGGTCTTGGGCGGCGGCATCGGATTGAGTGACGACGTCACGGGATTCGAGGCTATCGATTACGGCTGTCGTTTGATGGGGCTACGCGGGGCTGAAATCGAAGAGGCGCGCGAGCAGATTGTGGAGTTTTGCGAGCTGGGCGAATATCTGTCGATGCCCCTGCGCACATACTCAAGCGGTATGAAGGTGCGCTTAAGCTTTGGCATTGCGACCAGTGTACGCCAAGATATTCTGCTTTTGGATGAAGTGATCGGCGCAGGCGATGCGCACTTTATCGAAAAAGCCAAGATGCGTGCCATTGAGTTTATGGATAATTCGAGCATCGTCGTCCTGGCATCACATTCGGATGACATTATCCGCACGATCTGTACCCGTGCGGTGCTTCTTGATAGTGGCGAGATCATCGTATCCGGCGCAGTTGAGGAAGTGCTCAACATCTATCACCAAGGCCTTCTCGACAACCCTACGCAGCCCGCCCCGCCTAAGGGTGGTTCACCGTTGGCATCTGGGCAAGCGGATGGGTTCGGCTGCGAAAATGCGTTTAGTGGCGGAATCCGAACGAAGTGGATGTCTAAGGAAACGGGGCAAGCCGTGAAGGGCAAGGCTGCTATCGGTTACGACTTCGGCGAAGATCAAGAGGTTGCCGTACGCCAATTCACGTTACGTCAATGGTGCGGCGGGGAAGAGAACAATTTGGTGACCGCTGTGCAGGTTCAGTGCAGCAACGATGGCTTTCAAGACGACATTCAAACGGTGACCGAAATTCCGGTCGCGGCCGTCATTGGACGAAACAGTTACGAATTTACCTCTTCTCACAAGGCACGCTATTGGCGTCTGCTTGCCGCTTCTGGAACGGACGGCGGGCGCTGGGGGGTTGCCGAACTTGCCTTCAACCAGAACATTGAACACCTCGAGGTCGAAGACAGCCATCCGAAATGGCGCCCGATTTGCAGCGGTTATTCCGCACCCAATCGTTCCGCGCGGGCGTTTGACGGCAAGAACGATACGTTCTGGGTGTCCGCCAATGTGAACACCAACAAGGTTGGTGACTCGTGGATCGGATACGACTTCGGTCATGGCAACGAGATCCATGTGCGTCGCTTCGGTATACAGCAATGGGATTATGGGCAAAGGCCGAACACCGTTGGACGTGTGAAGGTCGAATCCAGCAACGATGGTTTCGTGCGAAACATCAATTTGGTCGATACCGTCACATTGGACCGGACCATGGACTTTCAAGCCTATGACATCGCGGCTTCTCAGCCTGCGCGCTATTGGCGGATTCGAGACGATATGGAAACCGGTGGCGGCAAGTGGGGTATTACAGCGCTGGAATTCAGCGATCATCCTGAGCCGGTTTTGCCACGCGGCGCGATCAACCGGTCCCACGCCTTTGAAGGCAGCGCGTCGATCAGTTATCATCATGTCGAGGGGTATCCACCAAGCATGGCGTTTGATGGCGACACTTCATCGCGATGGCTATCGCCGGACTCTGGCCAAGGCGTGGCAGAGGTAGCCTGGATTGGGTATGATTTCGGCGTGGGCCACGCAGTCGAGGTGAACCGCTTTGCGGTCCGTCAATGGGTGGGGGGCTTCCAATCCAATACGGTTCCGGTTGTGGCCCTTCAGTGCAGCGATGACAGCTTTCACGGTGATGTGAAAACCGTTGGTGTGTTCCATCTGTTCCACAACCGCCTCAATAACGAATTTCACGTGGCAGAAACAAGGTCCGCGCGTTATTGGCGCCTGCTCGCCCTCGAAGGCACGGAAGGCGGGCCATGGGGCGTGGTCGATCTGGCGTTTTGGGATGGCAACGTGCTGTTGGCAGGGGCGTTACCTAAAGGGCATAGATCTTTTGGTGATGGTCCTCTGCCGTTGCTGACGCCAGTCGATGATGATGTTGAAAACTCTCACGAGTGGTTGGGCGTCGACGCGGGCGAAACCAGCCTCATGGAAGTGCGCCGCTTTGGTGTGCGTCAATGGCTGGCGGGGGTGCGCACGCGTGGCGAGCTGACCTTAAGATTAGAGACCGCCTCAGATGCCGCGTTTACCGAGGATTTGAAAGAGATCGCAACGGTTCGGACGCTGCGCCAATCGGGATGGCAAACATTCAACGTCGATCAAACTCATTCCGCCAGATTTTGGAGGGTGGTCGATGCCAGTCCCTTGGAAATGGGGAGTTGGGGCGTTGTGGATATCGAGTTTAGCGACGTCGCGGGGCGTGACGATGTGCCCGACGCTATGGCCTTCATGAAGGCCTTTGTTGGTCTGGCTCCGATCAGTTACCACCATGCCGAAAATCATGGCCCCAACCTGTTTTTGGAAGCCAATCCTTTCGTGTATTGGAAATCGCCCGATACGGCGTCCGACGGTTGGGATAGTGCATGGATTGGCTATGATTTCGGCGAAGGCAATGCCGTGGAGGTGCGGGGCTTCATCCTTCGCCAAGTGGAAAATTGCGCCGATATCGCGGGGGTGATGAGAGTTGCCCTTGAATACAGCAATGATGGTTTTCTTGAGGATGTGCAAATGGTTGAATGTATCGATCTTGCGCAAGGGCGGTTGGACCACAGTTACGACGTCAAACCGTCACGTTCGGCGAGGTATTGGCGTATTCGCGCTTTGGAAGGCGTCGAAGGAAAATACTGGGGCGTTTCTCAGTTGGCTTTTTGGGGGGCATGAAACGACGCGACTGCGGTTTCATGAGGTGTTTTGATGATTGAATTTGGAGGGTCGGGTGCCGTCTCATATCAATGATGTCTATACGTTGCTGATTCCAACGTATAACAGACCGAAAAACTTCGAGCGCCTCGTCACGTATTTGTCGCGTCGCAATGTGGGGTTCCAAATTATCGTGCTTGATTCCAGTCGCGATGAAGCCGCGCTGGAAGCAAATGCAGAGGTTCTCAGCGGAACCAATCTGAACGTACGTTACGCCCGCTTCGATCCCGACATGGAGCCGTTTGTGAAGTTCGCGGAAGGTCTCAAGCTCGTCACCACGCCGTATTGTTCGTTTTGCGCGGACGACGACATTCTCTTCACCGATCGAATTCAAGATTGCGTCGATTTTCTTGAAGAAAATCCTTTCTACGTCGGCGCGCACGGATATTACGTGAATTTCATCGAGGAAGATGTCTTTAAACTGACGTACGCGATTCAAACGGGAAGCTCGATCGCCGGTGACAACGCGTTGAAACGCTTGGCGCAGCAGCTTCGTTATTACGACGTCATTTTCTACCCGGTATATCGAACCGAAGTGGCGCAACGAGCGCAGGCGACCGCCGCGCAAATGGGCATTCTCTTGTTCATGGAGTTGGTCGGTTCAAGTATGTCGCTGATCGAAGGTGGGGTCGCGCGGCTCGATAGTTTCTTCCTGGCGCGCAACACCGATCAGTCACTCGCCACCGATGGTTGGCATCCGCACGAGATGTTGCCGAAGGGGCCGGAACGTATGTTCCGGGAATATTTGACGTACCGCAAACCGATACTCGACGCGCTGGCGCGCGACACCCACCTTGCCAGTACCTATGACGAAGAAAAGCGCAAGCGCATCGTCGACCTTATGCATCTGCGTTACCTCGCCCCTATGCTGGATCAGACGATCCTCGATTTCATGATCGACGGATCAATTGCTCATGACGAACCAGCCGAGATCGTCAAGGGCGTGTGGGATCGCTGGGTTTATTCCGGACAAACGGAACGCCCTAAACACCCGCGTCGAGCCTATCCCCCATCAAGGCTGGACAACTTTCTGCGGCGGCTAAAAGTGTGGCTCAGTGAAGAGAAACTTGGGCGCCGCATGTCGGAGGGTAAACCCCCGTCCGACTGGTTGAATCCGCACACGGATCGCTACGTTGATGAAAAAACGGCAAATGGCGATCCGCGGCGTTATTTGGTTTACGATGAGCTGATCTACCAAGCGCTTCCAACCAATCGCCATATATCTCCAGAAGACGTGCGTGCCATGATTTCGCATCTCAACGATTACATTTAACCTATTGAGTGGTTCTGTGATGATGAATATCAAAGACATCTTGTTTAACACTATTCTTATGGTCGTTTCGGTCATCATTAGCTTCGTGGCTGCGGAATCTGGCTATCGTTATTATCTTTATCTGAGCAATCCTGAAAAATTTAATTACGCGTTGAACCGGGGCTTGCCGACGTTTGGTCTCTACAATTTTTCGCATTGGGAATTCGACAAAGAGTTGGGGTATGTATATCCGCCTAACCGCGAAATTCATCAGACCTTCATCAGTGCCGGTGTGGTGCGTGGCTGCACAAGTTTCAACACGATCAATGAGCGGGGCAACATCGGCCCCATTCGCGGAGACTATGCGTCCGCCGATGTCAAAATCGCTGTCTTTGGCGACTCGTTTCCGGCTTTCATCGTTGATGGCATGACATTTCCTGCAAAGCTGCAGGAAACCTTGTCTGAACGTTTGAATAAGTCGGTACACGTTGTGAATTTTGGCAGAGACGGCACCGGGGTTCTGCAAGTTTTCGACACGGCCGTGGCCAAGTTGCCAGAGTGGAAGCCCGATCTGGCGATCATCACGTTTACGACGGATGACCTGGATCGCGTTCGGATCTGGCGGACGGTGACATCGGTGAATGGGGAAAAGCGAGTCTTAACGACGATCGATCCCGAGCCAAACCCAAGCATTGATCGGTCCCAGGATACGTTTGTCATCGAAGAACGCGCAACGCCGGAGTGGTGCCAATCAGTGCTGGGAAAAGAGGATGCGCACCTTAAGGATGCGTTGTTGCAAGATTTGTTTTATCGCTATCGCCGCATGGCGCGCGAGGCGGGATACTGGTTCCCTGATCCATGGTCTTTGGAACACTCCTTCCTCTATAATCGCCTGGTCCACGGTGATCCTTTCTATAGCAGTGATCGCGAGCAATTTACGATCCCTCGGGTTCCTTTTGAAGATTACGCGCAAGACGAACAATTCGTTCAAAAGCTCGATGCACTGGAAAAAATGGGCATACCATATGTGATTGTGCATTTGCCCGTCTCTCCCGAGGTGGCTATGGGAAAGGAAGCTGACTTGTTCCCCAAAAGAGCCGCTTTGTGGAATAGTCTGGAAAGTGTCACGGGTAAAAAAATTCTTGGCGTGACCGATTACATCCCGATGCCCCTGGAAAAACCCAGCCGTATGGATGCCTCACCGGATAATTTACACCCCGGTCCCTTCGGCATGAAAATATATGCAGATGCGATCACCAAAATGGTTATCGACAATAACCTTATCAAGTAGGGCTAATAGCCACGTAGGTTGGAACAATTGATGAAAAACATTGTGAACGTTGCTCTGGTGATCTTGTCCACATTGGTTAGCTTCGTGACTGTTGAAATCGGTTATCGGTTCTATTTGAACTTTGATAACCATGAAAAATTTTTTGCGGCGCGCAATCGAGAGCATCCGACTTTTGGCTTATACGACAAGTCCCACTGGGAATACGACAAGGATTTTGGATTCGTATACCCACCGGGCCGCGAAATCACCTATACCGGTATCCGCGACGGCAAAGTGTCTCAGTGTAATCTCATTCAGACAATCAATGAACGCGGTAACATTGGTCCCATCCGCGGCTCGTATGAGAAAGCCGATTTAAAAGTCTTGGTGTTTGGTGATTCCTTTCCGGCCTTTTATGTCGCGGGCCAAACGTTTCCCATGCGCATGCAGGATATTTTGTCGGAGCGCTTGAACCTTGATGTTCATGTGGTCAATTTTGGCCGAGATGGATACGGCATTCTGCAAATGTTTGATTTGGCTGCGGCCAAAATTTCCGAGTGGAAACCCGACCTCGTGGTGTTCACGTTCATCACCGATGATCTGACGCGAATTCGAATTTGGCGAACGGTTACGGAAATCAACGGTGAGTCTCGCGTTTTGACGACGGGTGAGCCTAATCCGAATCCAAGCATCGACAGGGCTAACGATACGTTCGTCCTTAACGCGAAAGCGAATTGGGATTGGTGCCAAGAGAACCTGAAAACCCAAACGGAGAATCCGTTGATCCGCGACCTTGAATTCCAATATAGGCGTATGGCCCGTGAAGCCGGTTACGCCTTCCCTGATCCTTATTCTCTAAAGTATTCGTTCTTGTTGGCACGTGTCCTGACCGGAGATGCATACGATATGGGTGAGAAGGAAGTCTTTCGGATTCCCAAAATCGATTACAACGATTATCAAACCGATCAGCAATTCATGAAAAAGGTCCAAATTGTCAAAGACACGGGTGTGCCAATGGCAATAATTCACCTGCCGATTTATCCCGAGGTGATTGAAAACAAAGAAATGATTCCTGGCCAACATGATGAAGAACTGTGGGCCAGCCTTGAACGGGTAACCGGGCAAAATGTTTTGCCTTTGACCCAATACATGCCGATGCCCCTTAAAGATGCGGAAAAAATGAACGCATCGCCGACGAACTTTCATCCGTCGCCGTGGGGGATGGATTTATACGCCAATGCCATTGCAGATGCTTTGATGAAAAACGGTTATCTTTCGCAAGCGTCGGCCGGCCGGCCATAACGGAATTTCATGGAGCACGAAACGATATGAAAAAGATCAAATTGTTTTTCGGCGTCGCGTTGAGTGTCGCTGTTTTGCTGATGCTGGCCTTGATGCTTCAGGCTGAACAGACCAGCGAGATGAATACGCCCTGGGATTTGCAGGAAAAGTGTCCGACCAAGGTGGTGGTCAACGGCGCTGAAGTGCCCGTCGGCGAGGAAGGGGTTGCAAAATGGACTGCATTCATCAGCAACCTCAACAAAACCGCCCCGAACATTGTGCTCGATACCTCGAGTTGGACGCGCCCCGAAGGAGTGGATGCCCCTTCGTGCACCATGGAAATCACCAAGCTTCCGGGAACGCCATTGGAAGGCGTCGACTGGCGCATCGGCTTCTCTCTTCCCAATGCCGCGATCGTACGCGGCAAGACGGTGAAGGTTTCCATGAAAGTGAAAGCGGACACACCGATCAAGTTCGGTGCGGCGGCCTATTATTCAAATGACGGCAAACTGGTTCCGTATTTCGCCCTCACCGACTTAAACGAAGATTGGCGAGAATTGACCTGGGATCATAAAGTTGGAGACGACGCCGATGTGTTTGAGGTTTGGTTGCGCTTGACCATTCACGGCACCATCAGCACGACCGGAACGGTCTACCTGTCGGATGTCCGCTTGGTCGCAAACTAAGCGTGGCTGTGACGTGATCGTTTGCCATTCTGTATTGAAGCTTTGATCTTGGAGAGACGAGAGAATGTTGAAGCATAATTTCTCTACACCTAAGGCGCCTGAACGTGCCGTCATACTTGGTGGCGGTGGCTTCGTCGGCGGCGCCACAGCGCAAAAACTTCAAGCGGCGGGTGTCGATGTTCTCTCCTTGACGCGTCAAGATTTGGACCTTGAAGCGCCAAATGCTTCCGAAAAATTGGTGGACTTGTTGAGGCCGCAGGACGTGCTGATTTTCGTGTCCGCTAAGGCGCCGGTGAAGGACGTGTCCATGCTTACCGCCAACATGCGCATGCTGGAAAATGTATGCATTGCGTTGGAACAAAAGCCGGTCGCGCAAGTGATCTACGTCAGTTCCGATGCGGTGTTTAGCGATTCAGCGGATCCCTTGACCGAAGTCAGCCGGGCTCAGCCTGATTCGTTACACGGCGTTATGCATTTGGCGCGGGAAGTTGCCTTGCGCAACACCGTCAAGGGGCCGCTTGCGATCATTCGCCCGACCTTGATTTATGGCGCGAACGATCCGCATAACGGTTATGGTCCCAACCGCTTTCGCCGCTTGGTCGCTGACGGCCAGGACATTGTCTTGTTCGGTGAGGGCGAAGAACGCCGGGACCACGTTCTCGTCGACGACGTCGCCGAGTTGATCAACCTGATGGTGCTGCATCGTAGTGAGGGTGATCTCAACGCAGCGACGGGGCGGGTGGCTTCATTCCGTGAAATTGCCGAAATGGTGGTTGGCAACGCTGCGTCTCCGGTGAGCATCAAGGGTTCGCCGCGCTCCGGTCCGATGCCGCACAATGGCTATCGGCCTTTTGATCCGCGCGCGACCAAGGATGCCTTTCCTGATTTTAGCTACACCCCCTTGGAACAGGGCCTGAAGATGGTGCAGGATGCTTCCGGCGATGACTGAGTCCTAAATGGACATCACCATTGTTCTCGCCTTGATCGGCGCCGCCCTGTTCCATGCGTCGTGGCATGCGATCATCAAGGGGCGCCCCGATAAGCTATCCGGCCTTGCCGGCATGAATGTCGTCAGTACTGCAGTGGCGGCGCTGGCGTTGGCTTGGGTGCCTTTGCCCATTCCCGAAGTGTGGCCCATTATCGCCGCGTCGGTCGTGCTTCACAACGCCTACAAAATCAGTCTTGCTCGCGCCTATTTGGTTGGCGATCTTGGTCAAGCCTTCCCCGTGGCGCGCGGAACCGCGCCGATTTTCGCCACCGCAATCGCGTTTGCAGTGATTGGCGAACAGCCCGCACTCTACGAATTCTTGGCCATTGTTTTGATCTCTAGCGGGCTGTTGTTTTTTGCGTTTGAAGGCCAAGGGCCAGGGGCCAACGTAAAAATGATGGTGGGCGGGGCGCTCACCGGCTTGATGGTCGGGTTGTATTCCGTTTTGGATGGTTATGGCATTCGGATCAGTGGTCACGGTCTCAGCTTTGCCGCCTGGTTGGTTACGCTAGACGGCTTGGCATTTGTGATCGTGGTGTGGTTTTGGCGAGGGCACGGTTTGTGGACCACGTTGCGCAATGACTTTGCCATCACGCTGATGAGCGGAGTACTGGGTTTGTTCGCATTCGGCGTATTTTTATGGGCCTTGAATCAGGGTGCGATTGGCTCGGTGACGGCGTTAAGGGAAATGAGCATCTTGTTCGCCTCTTTGATCGGGGTAGTGTTTTTAGGCGAAAAAATGACGCGCGGTCGTCTGGCTGGGGCAATCATTATCATGGCGGGTGTGATGGCATATATCGCCGGCGGAAGCCTGTGACGTATCGTTACTTAGCGACCCCCTACAGCTTTGCGGGTTAGGTGATTTTCAAGGCCCGTTTGACGAAATTTTTAAACGTGGTGCCCCAAGTCAGGCCATGGCCGCGCTTGTATTCTTTGGTTTTCCAAATGAAGTACGGGATGAACAGGTCCCAGTCCAGAGGACGAGTTGCGAGGATCTTGAGCATTAAGACCCCGAACGGCGACAGGTTCGACGGGCATGCGCGGAAATAGCTGCGCGGGATGGCGAACTCCTTACGGCGCAAGATGGCCAGCATGGAAAGCAGCACCTTCTTTTGTGCTTCGCCGTCGCGCATATTGTCTGAATAACTGTCCGGGTTCGAACGAATGAGAGCCAGGGTTTCCGGTACGATACAGCAGCCGTGAATCATCGACAGCGCATAAACCATAAACCAATCCGAATGCCATTCCAGCGCTTTGGGGAAACCGCCCAGCGCGCGCAGAAACTCGACGTTGATGACCGAGCTGTTGCTGGCAATCGGCAGGTACGCGCTTTGCATGCGTTTGCGCAATGCGTCTCCTGATAAAAACTCAGGCAGGTCGGATAGATTGAAGATCCATTTTACGCTGGGATTGATGGCGAAACGGTCAATTTCCTCTGTATCGCCAAGCAGGACCGACGTTTCGGAAAATGCCAGACCCGCTTCGGGGTGACGCTCTAGCACCGCCATGCTGCGTTCCAGGAAATTGGGCAACAAGCGATCATCGGACGCAGCCCAAACTAAATAATCCGTTTCAACCAAACCCAATGTGCGGGTGATGGTTTCCTGCAGACCAAGGTTTTCGCCGTTTTCGATGACCTTGATGTGCGGGAATTGTTTTTTGAATTCGTAGATGACGTCCAGGCTATTGTCGTGCGAGCCGTCGTCCACGATGATAATCTCATCGGCCGGCCGGGTTTGATTGCAAATGTGCCATAACGAATCGGGCAAGTATTTTTCGTGATTATAGTTCGAAAGAAGAATTGTAACTGAGGCCATGTTGCTTGCCTTGAGCTCGCTCACTGTGGTTTTTGGGAGGCGTGCGGCTTCGCGCTACGAGTCGACGGCTTTGCGGTCTGTACGGCTTTCGCGGCAATGAAGTCGTCAAAGGGCAGAGGTGCAGATTCGTTCGGCAAGTGGATGGCGCTCAGAATTCTATCCAATTGGAATTTCAACGCCGGCGAGCTGGGCATGATGTCGGGCATGTAACAACGAGGCGATATTTCCTCAAACTGCACGTTGTCTGACCCTTCCGTTTCGTAGCGGTCCTGTTCAAGGGGGAGATAGACGCCGGGAACGCGAACTTGATAAGCCATCAGGCCAAAGCTATCCAAAACGCCCAGGTACATATCTGTATTTTGCGCGGCTGCAATGGACTGCATTAAGGTAAAGCCATGGCTGCGCAAGGGGCGGACAAATTCGGGCCAGACGATTTTCTCCCAGCCATCGATTCTATTGAGCAAGACGAAGACTACGTGAGGGTGGTCTTCTTTCATGCTGCGAAATAGCTTCAGCCAGGGGGCGACTTCATTAAGCGCAATGGTTCCGTCCTGACCTTCTTTAAGGCTGACGCCGATAATGACGCTGCCAGGCACCGCGCTTTTGATGTAGTCGTTGTAATGTTTACGGGTGTCCAAGGGCTTTTCGATGAGAGGCGGGGAGGCTTGCACGTCGAACGAAACTTGCGGTCTCTGACCACGGGTGTTCAGGGCAAAGGCATTGCGATGTGCTGCCCACCTGTGGCGCTCGTTGACTGACATGCTCAGAGGCAGCTGTACATCGGCAGCGGCATCGTCCCAATGAATTTCCAAATTGTTCCCGTTTTTGCAGAGCAAATACAACGAGGCCAAGTCCGTCAGGTGTGCGGTATCTCGCGCTGCATCGGCGGCGATGCGGATACTCACGTTGACCGGTTGATGGGGCGGAAGCTCAGGATTGGTGGCGAAGATATGGGTCATGAAAGAGAAGAAATTCAGGGTCGTATCCTGGTCAACGCTTCCTTCCAATTTGGCCACGTGCATGAGTTTATCCGTGCACTGTAATTCGCGATATTTCAGAATGCTGGACCCGGCCAGATTGAAAAACCTATGGCGCAAGCCAAAACGATTGGTGCCCATATTCAACAAAAATACGGCAAACCGGTGGACCTCGGAATCCATCCAGTCAATCGGTTGATAGCGTGTCAGACGGCGTTTGGCCGTTCGTGCAAGCAGCAAGAAGATATGCTTGCTCAGCAGGCCGGCTTCCATAGACATTGCGATGGCATTGTTGAAGAAGCCGCTGCCATTAAGGGCTCGGAGGTATAGTCGGGTTAAGGCGCCGCTCATGATCCCCTCCTATACATCTGCAGGCATGGCGGTCTGACCGCATTGACGAGACCGTCCGGAGTCGAGCGTTTCGTAAATTTCTTCGAACAGTTCGACCAGGCTTTCATAGGTTTCGCTTTCCCACGTCAGGATTTGATTGGCTTTCCCGAAGGGGTAATGACGATCGCCAACCGACAACCCAACCCAGTCTGCAAACATGTGCTCGATGTTGAGAATACCATAAGGGATATCCGTAAACGTGGCATAGGTTGCAAAACCGCTGGATGTGCCGATGAACATATCCGCTTTGTGCAGAAGCGCCAGCTCGTGAGCGAGGTTTTGCCCGTTGCAGCGGGGAATGAAGACGTTTTTGCACAGCAACAGCCGTTGGTCTTGTTCGGCGTATCCGCCTACAGGAACGAACATGACGTCGGGGTGTTTGATCGACATGGTGCCGAGGAATTTGATCCATGTATCGAGCTCGGCGTCGCGATAGGTCACCGTTGGGACGCTCGCCAGGGCACTTTGTCGGGGATTGATGACGACGATCTTTTTTCCGGCGAAATGCTGCTCAACAAAGCGTTCAGCCCATGTTTCATAGCCCCTGGGTGCCGCAAGCTTAGGGATGGTGCCGTGTTTTTCGTAGTACGCGTTGATATCGTGATGCCCGAGAGGATACTCCTGGTGCATCTTCAATTCGTTTTTCAAGCTGGGCCAGTAAGGAACTTTGCTGGCCACGCGCGAGGCGTACAAATAACTATAACTAAGTCGGTCACGCACCAGTCGGAGGGAACGCAAATTTGGCATACACAAAAATGCAGGAAACAGATTGTCGAGATAGGACCTGTGGTTCAGTGGAGTGATAAATCCTTGCAACTGACTAGCCGGTTTTCCGGGGTCGAGGCCAATCACGACATCCACATTATGGCATTGAGCCTCAGCCGCGCGAACGGCGGACTGAACTTCCATAGTCAGGAGGTCACCCAACGCATAGTGTTGATATCCGAAATGGTAAAAAAACGTAAAAGAATCTGGATCATGGATTTTAAGGGCACTAACAAATGCCCTATATCCTGCTAACAAACCCATCACGACCCCTATGACCGCTTATTGCAGTGCGGTCTTTCCCTCAAATTAGCACGCGCCCCAAAACGATTGCGGGGCGACCATTGTCGGTTGTTTACAGTATTTATAAAGCTATAAAAACTTGAGATGTTACTCTCTTTGCCCGTGGCGCAGAAAATAAATACTACCAAACGTAAAGTCAAACTCTAACGCGCCGGGTACAGGTCAATATTGGCCTATAAAATGGAATGTGGAGATCTTATCCATTTGTCGCATGAGCCAAGATGATTCGTGCGGCTTCCAGCAGTGAGGATGCTGTCGCATCCGGTGCTTCAGGGGGTTGTTCGCTGTACCCGCAATCTATAAATATGGAATAGCATCCGGCATTTTTGCCAGCGCCAATATCACGCCACCTATCCCCGACCATATAGCTTTTAGTCACGTCGAGGTTGTGGTCGTGTGCGGCGTCCAAAATCATACCCGGTTTGGGCTTGTAGCAGCGTGACTGAGGACTTTCCTTTTCATAGCAAACCCGGAAATCGTCGATGCCGAGCTCATTCGCCAAGGCGGCGTTCACGGTTTCAACCGTCTCGCGCGAGAGTGAGCCGTCGACGACGTCAGGCTGATTTGTGACGACGACGAGGAAAAAACCCGCAGCTTTGAGCTGCGCCGCCGCATCGTGGACGCCGGGTAGGATCTCCATATCAGACGCAGACGTAATCGCGTAAGGTCGTCCGTCGCGGATATCGCTTCTGATCAGGACGCCGTCACGGTCAAGAAATACGGCCTTACGCGCTGAAGTGTTGGGCATCGCTCAGACGGAGCTTTCCCACTTCGTTTCGTTCATCTGCAAAATGGGATTGCAGACGAGACAGTGCCATACGACAGCCTGGAACGCTTCGCTGTGCGGGGTGATGCGGCGGTTGTCCACGATTGGAACCACGACCACTGTGTCGCCCTTCTGCGCGGTGTAGCCGGTATCCTTGCCGACAATGCCGAAAACTTTCATGTTGCGCTGCTTTGCAAGGTCTATGGCGCGCACGATGTTGGGGCTAATGTTTCTTTCAGCATCGCCGCCGCCGACGGAAAAGATCAAAATCGCATCTTTTTCGTTGGCATGGCTGGTGTTCAGCCAAGCTGCAAAGACGGTGTCCCAACCTTCATCATTGGTTCGTGCCGTCAGTTCGGAAACATTGTCGACAGGGGCGTATGCCTCGATTGAGCACAGCTTGCGAAAATCATTGACCGCGTGGCTGCAGTTGCCAGCGCTACCGCCGACTCCAAGGATAAACAGGCGTCCGGCCGCTTCGCGGAGCTTTACGAGTTCTTCAGCCAGCTCATCCACAACCTTATAATCGATCGTTTTGGCAATTTCTGCCGTTTGGCTAAAGAAGTCTTGAGCGTGACTGGACATCGGTGCGTTTCCTTGTAGTTTTCGACGGATAACTTCTGATAACCCAATGCGTGCGCCCTGCAAAGCGTTTGTTTGCGTCTACTCTGTTTGGCGTAGGATCGATAAATCGTCGCTCAGCGCGAGGGGACGATACGAAGGCGGGCCGATTTGATGCCTTGAACCGTGCGGTGCAAGCGGCTTAACATCACGGCAGAATCAGCCAAATTTTCTGCTGCAATCCGTCCTTGCATGTCTGCCAATTTCTATGATGGCCCCGATGGTCTCGCAGAACAGTCGAAACAAGAGCAACTCATAATGAGCACCAATACGGACGAGGATGTCACATTATCGGTTGTCGTGTTCTTTCGAAACGAGCAAGCGGTCATTGAGACGTGCATATCGTCTGTCATGGATCAAAAAGACGCGATTGATCAGCTGATCGTTATTGATGACGGATCCAATGACGATAGCTTACAGGTCGTCCAACAATACTTGGATGCAAGCCTGCCCACGCACGTTATTCGCCACGAGCAAAGCCAGGGAATCAACCAATGCCTGAACGAGGGATTGGCGGCGGCCGAAGGCCATTGGGTGCATTTTTTGGCGGGGGACGATTTTGTCCTGCCGGGATTTTATGGCCGATCGCGTGACATGCTGGAACGCAATCCCACCTGCGGTGTGTGTTCCGCGTACGTTCAAGACGTCGATGCGGATGGCGCGCCCCAGGGCGGCATTCGCACGCCTGCTGGGTCCAGCACTGCTGGGTATATCTCTCCCGATGATGTGGTCGCACGCCTCTATAAGGTGGGTAGCTGGTTTGAAGGGGTCTCGTGCATTTTTAAGCGTGCTTCGCTTGTGCGGATCGGCGGTTTCGACCCTCAATTGCAGGGATTTGCCGATGCGTTGTGCTGTTGGACGATTGCTGCAGGTGAAGGAGCGTGTTTTATCCCTGAAATTCTCGCATCCAAACGCGATGTGTGGAAAGGGCACGGCTTTGAGTTGTACGGCGATCACGCCGCAGCAAAGCGGATTTGGTCGCGGGCGGAAGACGTCCTGCGTAGACAGCAACCTCAACGGTTTACGGATAAGGTCATCGCAAGGTTCAAGAAACGGTGGGATTTTGAACAGAAACACAACGCGATCATGAAAGCATATTTTAAAGACCGTGGTCGAAATGGGTTCATCGCAGAATTTAAGAAAACACTTTTGACAAAAATATATGAAATATATTTCAAGCCTTTCGATGTTCTTACGTCCGTGAAAACCAAAATGAGTAAGTCATTCGGGGGGCGTCCGTGACACACACGACCGAAAAGTCGGGTGCCACGTGGGGCTGGGTCTTGAAGGCGCTGCTGGCGTGGTATGGCTGTGTGGTTGTGTTTTCTTACGGCTATCTGATCCGCAATGCCTTGCTCGGGTACTTTTCACGTTCGATCGTGGATCAATTGGGCGCAGCGGTGGCTGTGGGCGCTGTCGCTCTCGCCGTGGTGTGGATGGTGCGGTTTCATCGAGTGATGCGGGCCAATCGAGTGGCTTGGGCTTGCTTCGGCCTCGCGGTCGTCGTCGCGCTTGCCGGTCTGGCGAGCGTTGATCCCGAGTTTCCTGCGAAACGTACGCATGTCGCCCAGTATTTTGTGTTGGCTTGGTTGGTGTTTTTGGCTTTTAAGTCTGAGGAGCGTCTCGTCGCGCGAGGACTGGTGGCATTGCTCATCACCACCATGCTCGGCGGTCTCGATGAGATGCTGCAAGGCGCGATGGCGGAACGCACTTTTGGCATTGCGGATATCGTCACCAATTTTTGCGGCGCCCTTGCCGGCGTTTCGGTCGCAGTGGGGGGGCAACTTCTGAGGGGGCAGCGATTGTCGTGGCGGTATACCGACACCGCCGATATCGCCGCGCCGGTTGCGGTGGCGGCGGGCTATTTTTTATCCCTGGTGGCGCTATACCCATTTCGCGGCCTGGATTTTCCTCTGTGGCTGCTTTTACCGGTCTTCGGCGGGCTGGCTTTGCTTGCCAACGAAAGCCGGAGCCGCGAACTCGACATCGCTGTAGCCAGGGCGCATCTCGCGTTCGCTGCGATTGCCGCAACCGCGGCGGGAGGAGGGGCCTATGTTCAGGTCATGGGCATCCGCTTTATATAAGGTGTTGGTGGTTGCCACGCTGGTCTTGGTCGCCCTGACGGTGCGTGACGTGATGCGCGAGCGGCCCTTCAACGTCGTCATTTTGACGATCGATAGCCTCAGGTCCTCAGATTTCACGCCGCAGACGGCGCCGACTTTCTATGCTGCCATGCAAGGGGCGTTGAGACCGCATGCGCATCGCACCGTATCGGCATGGACCGCGCCGAATATCATCGCGATTCTCTCGGGCATGTCGCCGTTCGATCAAGGCGTGCATGCACGCGGGCAGTACGTTTTGGGGGATGCGTTGACGCCTTTGGAACAACTGGCTGGCGATGGGTGGCACGTCGGCAATGTCCAGGCTTTCGCTAAAACAGAAGTGTTTCAAAATCTTGGCGTGACGGTGGATACGAGGCCGACGTGGATGCAATGGCTGGCCCATCGCCAACGCGATGGCGATAAATTCGTCTTTTGGCATCATTATCTTGACGTGCACTTGCCCTATAGTCCGGCGTCGGCGCTCGTGCAGGCAAAGCTCCCTTCGCTCACGCCCGCTCAACAGGCCCGCATCGATGTCGTGCGCACCCGCTCGGCCATTCCCATGGGAAGCGTGACCTTTGAAGACCAAGACCAACCCCTAATCCACGACTTATATATATCGGGGGTTCGCCAGTTCGATTTGTGGTTCGCGGATTTTTGGCGCTACTTCACAAAAACCGGTCTCGATCAACACACCATACTCGTGGTCACGGCCGATCATGGCGAAGAGCTGCTTGAACGCGGCCGCATCGGTCACGCATCAACCACCCACGACGCCTCGCTTCACGAGGAAATCGTCAACATCCCGATGTTTATCCTCTTGCCGCCAAGCCACCCCCTGCGACAAAAGGGATTTCAATTCGATGCGGATTTGCAGACGGATCACCTCGACATCATGCCGACGGTGCTCTCTCTGATCGGCGTCTCGCCGGTGCAGGCGTTGCCGGGGCGCAATTTGACCGTGGACCAGCACCCCCGTCCATGGTTCGCGTATTCCAGCAAGGGAGGATATGGCGAGCCGTACCCGGACAACATTTCATCGTTCGTTGCCGCAACCATAACGGATTCGTGCAAGATGATCGTGCGGGCCGTCAAAACCGAAATCACCGAGGAAGGTTTGTACGATCTTCGCACGGACGGTTGGGAGCGCATCAACCTTCTCGGACCTGATGGTCGGCAGAGCCCACAGGAGCGCTGCGAAACGGTTATGGGGGGGGCGGCCAAGGTGCATCTCGCGCAAAAGGTGTTGACGGCGCGTCAGTTCGTTTCTCCGCAAGAGCGCATGATCGCGGGCACGGGCGTTCCGGTGTTGTTGTGGCCCAAAACTGCGGCGCGACTCGGGTACGACGATTTGGCGGGACGTTTTTCCATTGAATGGAGTGGCGACCCATCCGCCAGTTACATTGTCGGTTACGAGCTTGGCGAATCACCGTTCTCGTTGTCGGGCGAAATGCGGGTCGTTGGGACACGCAAGGATTTTGGCGATGTCGATCGGCATTACTGGGACACTTGGGTGGTGCCCTACAAAAAAGCGCGCATTAAAATACGTGCCGAGGGCACGGAGGAGTGGAGCGCATGGGAAACGGTTTATTTCCAGCAATGAGCAAGCGGGCGAGATCGTGACAATCCTTAAATCAGAGCGGACGAACAAGGTCTGGGCCTGGTCCGTATACATTCTATCACTCTTAGTATTTGGCGTGGGCGTATGGCACAGCGGCATCCTGTCTGGGGCACAGCGCGCGGGCATGGCCCTGACTGCGGATTATGCGGCGCAATCCAAGGCTCAGATCGAATCCTTCGATAAAGAGCTGTGCGATTCCGCCCGCAAGTACTGGGAAACCTATCCAGACGTTGCTGAAAATGCCTTTTTTGGCCGTCAGGGCGGCGGCGGCTGTAAGGGCGCATACGAGCATTGGACTAGGCACGGCCGTCAGGAAGGGCGGATTTGGCCCGGAAATGCGTCTTAATGTTGCATGAATGCCACACCCCGGAACGGTTGTGTGTTTGGGCCATATTTCTATTGTTTACATACGTCTGGAAGTGATTTAGGAAAGTAAGCAATTGGATTTTAGTAATCTTTGTCTGTGGTGGGCTTTTTGGGGCATGCAGATAGGATTTAACCCATGGACGGTTGCGCTTTTCGTGCGTAATATGTCCGCCAGGTTAGTATTTAAGAGGGATGACCATGCGTATTAAATTTTTAGCTCTGACGGCTGCGTCGGTACTGGTTGCAGGCAACGCGTTTGCCGCGAGTGCCGTGTCTGATAGCCCGGCTTTGGCAAACCAGCTTGTGTCCGTGTCGGTGACGCCGGTGGCGTCGACCCAGACGGCGGGCATTATCGCCGGTTCGATCGGCGGTGCGTTGGGCGGTGGGATCACAGTGATTCCGCCGGCTTCACCGGGTCTGGCTCCGATTGGTGGTGGTGGTGGCACTATCGCTCCTGCTGGTGGCGTCGGTCCGCAGAGTACTCTGAGCGGCAACAAGACGGTCGCATTCTTCAACAGCCGCGCGCAGAGCGGTGTCGCCGCCGGTGGCAAGTTGAAGAAAGCAGGCGCCTGGGTCATGGGCGGTTACACGACCGTCGATGGCAAAGACGTTGGCGGTGAATTCGACGGCGACGTCAGCAACTTGGTCGCCGGCTTCGACTTCATGCCGAAAGACAACGCGGTCCTGGGTGTGTCCATCGCATACGAAAACGTCGATGTGACCACGACCTTCAACACCGGTACCTTCAAGGGTAAGGGCTACACGCTGGCTCCTTACGGCGGCATCGTTCTCAAGAACGGCGTTGCAATCGACGGTATGATCGGTGTGTCCAAAATCAACTACGACACCACCCGCACCAACCGCACCATCACCGGTTCGTTCGACGCCACCCGCTACATGGGTTCTGTGAACGTCTCCAAAGCGATCAAAACCTCCAAGCTGACCTTGACGCCGAAAGCTGGCATCATGCAGGTTCGCGAAAAGCAGGACGGTTACACCGATAGCTCCGGTGTGGCTTCCGCCAGCTCCACGATCAACCTGGGTCGCGCCAGCCTCGGCGGTACGGTTGCGGTCAATGCCGGCAAGTTCAGCCCGTATGTCCGTGCCATGGCAGAATACGACTACAAGAAAGGCAAAGCTGCCGATCTTGGTAATGGTCGCACCTCCAGCAACGACAAGTTCGGCATCAACGCCGCCGTCGGTGTGAACGCCGCGATCAACGACAAACTGTCGATCAACGTCGAAGGTTCCAGCTCCGCGAACATGCGCGACAACCTCGATGTCTACGGTGTAACGGGTCGCATCCGTTATAACTTCTGATCGAAGACTAAAATTGGTTACCCTCGGGAAAAGGGCGGATTTTATATCCGCCCTTTTTTCTTTTGCCTCCATCGCACTGGTATTGTTCCTCACCGGTTGTACGTCGCATTTTCTCGATGACCGGGAAGGGGCGGCAAATCAGCTTGCGACATCGCGCGGCTGGGTCGCGGCGAACATTCCCACGAAATCCTTTACCTTGCGAACCTATCGCCCCGTTACGGCGCCCCGCATCCCAGGCAGTACCTTGACGGTCTATATCGAAGGCGATGGCTTCGCGTGGAAAACACGGTATCAACCGTCGATGGACCCGACCCCCGACGACGCGATGTCATTAAAATTGGCTCTTTCTGACGTCACCGGCAACGCGGCGTATTTGGCCCGTCCCTGCCAATTCACCATGGAAATGGACCGTCGGCGTTGCCACACCGCGTATTGGACCACGGCGCGGTATTCCAAACCGGTCATCGATTCCATGGACGAGGCGGTGTCGGCGCTGAAACGCGCCTCGAACGCTCAATCCATCCGGCTGGTCGGATATTCCGGCGGTGGTGTCGTTGCGGCGCTGTTGGCGGCGCGCCGCCCGGATGTCGTGCAACTGGTAACCCTCGCGGCGAACCTGGATACGGCTTATTGGACCAGATTGCACGGGGTCACGCCGTTGTACGACTCGTTAAACCCCGCGACGCTTCCGTCGCTCAAAACCGTGCCGCAAATGCATTTTGTTGGCGCCGACGATCAGATCGTTCCGCAATCCGTGCTTGTTTCCTATCTGCACGCGATTGGGCGCGACCCGAAAACATCGTTGCGCAGCCTTTCCGGCGTTGACCATACCTGCTGCTGGTCCGACATGTGGCCAAAGCTGCAGCAACAATTGATTAATTCACGTTAAATCCATAATGTTCTGATCAGTTCAGTGGCGGGCGTCATGGGCGACGTCGTGTACGTTGTGGTTGTGCGTTCATGCATCCAGATGCGATCTTGGTTAGGTGGCGTTGCCCTCCTCCTTTGATTGGTTAAGCCGATGACGGATATGGCCGTATTGTTGAAGCGAATCTCTTCCGTAACCGCGGCAATCGCGGTCGTGGCGGGGATCTTGAGCCCGCTTGGCGCCTTTCCCGTTTTTCAAACCGGGTACTGGAACCTTGTCGATTCGTCTTTCGTGGTGATTTTGATGTCCGGGATCTTGGCCATTGCTTCACTGGCGATGCGCGGGCTTGTCGATCCATGGTGGCGGGATGGTATCCCGATGAGTGCGATCTTTTTGGCGGTGATCGCAGGGCTGGGGGGGCTGACGGCACTTTGGGCGGATATGCCCTGGGTGGCGCTGATCGGTACTTATCAATCGGCCTATGGTCCGGTGTGGCATCTTTTGGCGGCGTCTATGCTGGTGGTTGTTTGGACACTCAAGGATAATGCTGCGGCCATTTCGATTTTCAGTGCAGTCGCGACCGTGACCGCGTTGACCGTGTCGGGGGTTCTTTTATATAGCCAGATTACGGCAACAACCGTCTTTATACCCGGTGGCGACAGTTACGGGCTAATTGGGTTTTTGTTGCTGTTTTTTCCCGATGACGGTCGCGGCAAGGGACGCATCGCGGCACTTCAATTCTATAGCCTTCGCGCCAGCGCCGTGTTGCTGATTGTTCTGTCATCAAATTTGTCCTTGGTAGCGATTGTGTGCGCTGGGGCGCTGCTGGCAGGCGCATTCTGGGCCGTTTCCCGCCGCCGCCCCGAACTGAGCACGATGCTGGAAAGAATCCCAGCTTGGCTGGTGGCTGCGCTGGTGATTGTGTCGGCTGGTGCGGTGTTAGCCCTGATCGTTGGTGATGCGGTAGACGTCAAATCGATGCGGATGCGTGCGATCATCGCGAACATCATGGGCGGTGCCCTTCAGGATTCGAGCTTGCTGGAATGGATATTCGGGCATGGATGGGGACATACACAGGCAGCGTTTTTCCAGTATCTGCATTGGGGAAACATGGTTCTGTACACGAAGGAGTGGGATTTTCTATGGCGAGAAATGTTTCACAGCCACAACTTCCTGATTGAAACGCAATACAGCATCGGCGCGGTTGGTGTGTTCGGTATGTTGGCGTTGATCACGTCGATCTATGTCGGGGCGCCGCAACACAGGCGAACCGTCGCTTTGGCCTTTGTCGTGGGGTACGTTCTATACAGCTCCGTTTGGTTCGAGTTGTCGTTTCATATGCCTTTTTTTGCGCTGGCGTTGGCTTCGTTTGCGCCATCACGGGCACGGTCTGGGCCGCGAGAAGGCAAGGGGCAGGGGCAAGCCCCATCCTTCACGACCGGAACCGTCTGGGCGACGGGGATGAGCGTTGGCGCGATTGCCGTGCTCGGCATGCTCGCAGCGTCCTATTATTCATTTTCGATCAACGTCTATCCCTTGAAAGCGGACAAGGGGAGTATTGAAAATGAACGGTTTATGGCGAAGTACGTGCCGCCTGATCCGCGTCGCACCGATCTCGTGCGCAGAATGCTTTACGTCGAAGCCATGGGTTACATAGAAATCCACAAAGAGTTGCAAAACGCTCAAGGCTTGGCGGTTTTGAAGGACGTGCTTGAAGACGTGAACCAACGTATGGCTACGACCCAGGAGCCCGGGCTGGTTATGGTCGGCCTGAACTTGTTTGGTGATATTGCGTTGCTTCCCGAATGGGCCTGGACTGCATCCGTTGTTGATGGAAAGGCGCAATTGTGGGAAAAACTCGCTGAACGCAGTCTGGACTTGGCGCCGTATCGCAGTGACATTCTCATTTCTTACCTTACCCATCTGCTTGCCGAGAAACGCTACGATTCCCTTGAAACGGTTGTGAGCCGTATATTGTCAAAGAAACCGGACGATCCGGTCGCAATGTACTATCTTGGCGCGATGCTCACTCAGGCTCAGGATATGGACGAAAAGCGAACGGGCTTGTCATGGATCGCAAATGCTATGGACTGCGGTGTCGATCGGTTTATGGAAATTCCAGAATGGCTTGCCAACACGGTTCAGCCTTATCGCAATCTTCAGACTGGCTGCAAAAGTGCGATGAAAGTCGGTAAGAACTGATGTCACCTAAAGCAAAACGCCAAGTCTCCACCGTTATTGTCAATTACAACAGCGGTCCCTTTTTAAAAGAGGCCGTTTTGAGTGCTTTTGCCGAAGGTGGCGCCAAGACCGAGGTGATCGTCGTCGACAACGCCTCGACCGACGATAGCATCAGCCTCTTGGATGATCTCGATCTGAAACCTCAAATTATCCGCAATGATAAAAATCTCGGTTTCGCAAAAGGATGCAATATTGGCGCGGCGCAAGCGAAGGGAAATTACGTTCTGTTTCTCAATCCCGACTGCACATTGCATAAGGGTTGCATCAAAAAGCTGGTTGGCGTGTTGGAGAAAACCACCGGTGCCGCAATAGCCGGCCCGATGCTTCTGAATCCCGACGGCAGCGAACAACCCGGCGGCCGGCGCGATATTCCATCGCCGTGGAAAACCTTCTGCATGCTGCTGCATCTTGACGCGTTGATGCCGGACCATCCGCGTTTTAAGAATTTCAACCATGCCGGACGTCCTACGCCTAAGCGTGAAATCGCTGTCGATGCTGTATCCGGGGCATGTATGCTTGTGCGGAGCTCGGCGCTGGCGCGACACGGCGGCTTCGACGAGCAATATTTTCTACACTTCGAAGATTTGGAGCTTTGCATGCGCATGGGCCGCAGCAAGCAATTGGTTATGTTCGTGCCCGGCGCTAAGTGCACACATACTAAAGGACAGTGTAGCGTTTCACGGCCGATATTTGTCGAATACCATAAGCATAACTCATTCGTAAAATTCATGAATCGTGGGTTTTTAAACTATTACCCCACAATCTTTCTATTCCTTGTATCCGTGTTGGTTTACCTGCATTTTATTGGAATAAGCGTGAAGTACCTGTTTTCGAACCGTAAAAAAATTCAAATCTCGGAATTGTGGAACAGGATCTGAAATTAAAAGCTTTTTTGCGTCGCTCAGGGTATTGTTTGGGCTCGTTCGTTTCAGGTGACACGGTTATGCTAGGCATATGTGCCGCGCATGAACCGTTTATGTTACCTCTGAGTGAAGATGCAGACATTTGTGAGTTATGCTGAATATGGAAAGTATTTATCGGGTCATTATTTCAGCATGTATTTATAACGCTCGCTTCCACCTCACCCGCTTCATCCTTTCGCGTTTCGAGGCACCGCTCATCGCTTTGGCGCTGTATTCGGTGCAGGTCAATCTGCTGGGTGAATTTGCATTTGAACGATTTTTGCTGTCATGGCTTGGCGTCGTGATTTTGATGTGGACCATGAAGACCATCCTCAGGGTTAATGAAGCCTTGATTATACATGGGAAAATTTATGGTGTACTCGACTCCGCGGGGCTTCGTTCCGCGCTGGGAGGGGCGGGTATTCTGTTTGTCGACTTTCTCGTCGATATGGTGATCATCGTTGCCGTCATGGCAGTCGTTCGCGACTATGTGGATATTGCCACGATGCTGGGGTATTCGGTGCTGGTCGTGCTAACGCAGGGGACGGTGAATTTCTCGGTGAGTATCTTTCACCTAGCCGTTTCGCGATGGTTTAACGTCAAAAACATCATGGTCGTGGCGTTTGTGATTTTTGCCATCATGTCGCCGGTGCTGTTCATGTTCCATGATCTCAATCAGTTTGGGAACAAGTACTTCACTTCCATCAACCCGGCATCGCATTTCTTGGCGGCTTACTACAATATTTTTTGGTTCCAACAACCTGTCAGCATAGAGGTTCTACCGTTCTTCTTCGTTCTCGCGATTGGGTTTATTGTCGCGTATTGCGTTATCATTGAGCCCCGCGATCGCGCCAAGCGAACAGAAAGGTTCGCGCGGACGGGGGGAATCCGAAATCTGTCACTGGGGCGGTTTGAGGAGCGGAGCGCGATAACCGGATTGGAACTGTTTTTCAATTTTTACGCCTTAGGGCCGCATGCGATGAGTAACCTACGAAGTCGGGTGGAAAAACTCGCCGCGATGGAAGAATTTCAAGATCAGTTTTATCGCAGTCTCAGCACCTACAGCCGCTTGAACGACCTGCATATGGACTTGATCTTGGCGGCGTGTCTTGCAGGGCCTGAAGAGACGCACGTTTCCTTGCCCGATGATGATGTGCATCATGTTTCGGATACGGACCTGCGCATGGTCTTGGGACAGATCAATGACATCATGGGCACCAATCTGTCTCTCTCGCTAGAGGCCCTGCCTATATCGTCAAACGATGAGGGGGAGCAAGCATGAAGGGGATCATTCTGGCAGGCGGTCATGGCACCCGACTGCATCCGATAACGCGAGCCGTTTCCAAACAACTGCTGCCCGTTTACGACAAACCGATGATTTATTATCCACTGTCGACTTTGATGCTGGCGGGTATCAGGGATATCCTGGTGATATCAACCCCCCGCGACCTGTCCGGTTTTGTCGAACTGCTGGGCGATGGCACCCAGTGGGGGCTCAATATTTCTTATGGAGAACAGTCTCAACCCAAGGGAATAGCCGAGGCTTTCGTCGTTGGTCGTGATTTTATCGGTGACGATTCGGTGTGCCTGGTGTTGGGGGACAATATTTTCTTCGGACACGGCCTAACAGAAAAATTGGCGCGGGCGGCGCACACCACCGATGGGGCGACGGTTTTTGCCTATTGGGTGGATGAGCCCCAACGTTACGGCGTGCTTGAACTCGATGATAAAAATGAGATCGTTTCCATCATAGAAAAACCGTCTGTTCCTCCTTCGTCATGGGCGGTTACGGGACTTTATTTTTACGACAACCGGGTTGTTGATATTGTGGCCGGTCTTAGGCCATCAGCCCGGGGCGAATACGAAATCACCGACGTCAACAATGCTTATATTGAAGCCGGTGAGCTTTCAGCCGAATATTTGGGACGCGGCTTTGCGTGGCTGGATGCGGGAACGCATGATTCCTTGCTTGATGCCGGAAATTTCGTGCGCACCATCGAAGAGCGCCAAGGTCTGAAAATCGCCTGTGTCGAGGAAATCGCCTTTTACAAAAAATTTATCGACACTCGTCAGTTGGAACGCTTGATAGATGAGATGGGCCACAGCGAATACAGAAATTATCTAGAGAATTTTCTGAGCCGACAGCTCTGACGGTTCGGGAGGCAAGACCATGCGAAGCCCCTGGGTGAGGATCGTCATCGTCAATTACAACAGCGGTCCATGGTTGCAGAAAGTGATCGATGGTCTTGCGCTTCAGACTTTTGAGGATTTTGAAGTTGTGATCGTCGATAACGATTCGAGCGATGACAGCTTTGCGTCCTTAAGTTTGCCCGATGCGCGTTTTCACCTCGTGGCCTTGCCGAACAACACAGGTTTCGCTTTCGCCAACAACCGGGGGTTCGAGGGATCAAGCAGCGAATGGTTCTGTACGCTCAATCCCGACTGTATTCCTGAATCTGATTGGTTGACGCGCATGAGTGAGGCCAGCCGACGCTTTCCCGATATCGACATGTTCGGTTCGACCCAATTGATGGCCGATATGCCAGACCAAGTCGATGGGTATGGCGACTTCTTGTCCATTTACGGCATTCCCTGGCGGGCCTTACACGGCCATCATGTGTCAGAGTTGCCCGATGACGATATCTTCGCCTTCTCCCCATGCGCAGCGGCGGCATTCTACCGGCGCACCGCTTATGAAAAGGTAGGGGGCTTTGAGGAGGCGTTCTTCTGCTACCTCGAAGACATCGATCTGGGCTGGCGCCTGCAGCGTCAGGGTGCGCAATGCGTCCAGGTGAGACGTGCCGTCGTGCACCACAAAGGCAGCCTGATCACGATCCGAAATAGTCCGTTCAGCCTTTATCACAGTCAACGCAACCGGGTGTGGATGGTGCGTCGGAATATGCCGCCGCTGCTCGCGGGTCTTTCTCTTTTGATGGGTGCCCTTCTGTACATTCCGATACTGTTGTTTAAGTATGATGGCGCTGGCCGCAAGGCTGCGTTGCGTGGGGCTCTTGATGGGGTGCGGACGCCGACGCCTGTTGCAGGGGTGGAGCGGGCCTCGTTATGGGGAGATATGTGGGCGTTGCTGCGCAATCGTCTGATCACGATCAATCCGTATGTATTGAGCCGCAAGATGGTACCCTTGGTGCGCAAGGCTGGAAAGTAAGGTTCAACGCGCTATGCTAGGATCAGATGGCATGGAACGCTTAAGTAGATGGTGTTGAAGTGTTTCGCATGTGGAAGAGAGAGTGAGCGTGACGGACATTGGAATTGAGCAATTGTCGCTTCCGGGGCTGATGCTGTTTGAAACGCCCAGGTTCGCCGATGGTCGCGGTGCATTTTCTGAAACTTTCAATGCCAACCGCTTGAAGCAATCCGGAATTGAGGTGTCGTTCGTTCAGGACAATTTCGCCTCTTCGGATCGAGCCGGTACATTGCGGGGGCTTCATTTTCAGCGTCCCCCGCATGCTCAAGCGAAGTTGGTGCGTGTGATCCGCGGCCGCATTTGGGATGTGGCGGTGGATTTGCGACAAGGTTCTCCGACGTTCGGGAAATGGCAAGGAGTTGAGCTCAGCGCACAAAACTGGAACCAATTATATGTGCCGGTGGGGTTTGCACACGGTTATGTGACGTTGGAAGATATGACGGAGGTGTTCTACAAGGTGAGCGATTTCTATGCCCCTGAATGCGAAGGCGGTGTGGTGTGGAACGATCCGAACTTGGGGATCGCATGGCCTTTGTCTGACAGTGTGCCCTGCTTATCTGAAAAGGATGAAAGACTTCCTCAGTTAGAAGATATTCGCCCGCCTTTTGTGTATGGCGCAGCTGATGCGGCGGAGAAACGTTCATGAAAGTTTTGGTTACGGGGGGGGCTGGCTTCATCGGTTCTGCTGTGTGCCGCAACTTGGTGCTGCAAAAACATTGCACGGTTGTGAACGTCGATAAGTTGACGTATGCGGCCAACCTAGCTTCCGTGGAGATGCTGGAAGGGCGGGATGAATATACCTTCATCAAGGCCGATATTTGTGACCGCGATACAATCCGCGCAATCTTTTCTGAACATCGCCCGAATGCGGTGCTTCATCTAGCGGCGGAATCTCATGTCGACCGCTCCATCGATTCACCTGATACCTTTATACAATCGAACATCGTCGGCACATACGAGCTGTTGCAGGCGGCTTATATATACTGGCGCGACCTCACTGCCGACATGCAACGTAAGTTTCGGTTTCTTCACGTTTCCACTGACGAAGTATATGGTTCATTAGGTGAGGACGGCGCATTTAACGAGCTCTCGCCTTACCGCCCCAATTCACCTTATTCGGCTAGCAAGGCAGCTTCTGACCACCTGGCGCACGCTTGGTTCGAGACTTATGGTCTGCCCGTTATGGTCAGCACGTGCACCAACAATTACGGCCCCTATCAGTTCCCCGAAAAGCTGATTCCGCGCATGATTATAAACGCTCTAGAGGGACGCACATTGCCGGTGTACGGCCAGGGTCTCAATCGCCGTGATTGGCTGCATGTTGAAGATCACGCAGAAGCGTTATACGCCATCTTGACACAAGGGCGTGCGGGGGAAACTTATGCCATCGGCGCCAATAACGATTGCAGCAACATCGCACTGGTCAAAAAACTGTGCGTCTTGATGGATGAGTTGGCGGATGAATTGCCTGTTCAACCGACGTCGCAGTTGATCTCATTTGTCACCGATCGTCCCGGTCATGACTTCCGTTATGCCATAGATGCTCAAAAAATCACGGCCGAATTGGGGTGGATGCCGCGTCACACTTTAGACGATGGACTGCGCCAAGTCGTGCAATGGTATCTGGATAATCGCAGCTGGTGGGGTGCAATCAGCGAGCAAGTGTATGATGGCGAAAGGCTAGGCGTCCTATGACGCTGTTGGCTTGAGCGGCGAGGGGGCGGAATGCGTGTACTGGTGTTCGGTCGAAGTGGTCAGCTGTCTCACGCACTGGGGCGATGCGCTTTGCCCGCAGGTTGGGTGATGGAACGTGTCGGGCGGGAGCGGGTCGATATTGCCGATGCTGAGCAGGTCAACGCGGAAGTGATGCGTTTCAGCCCTGATGTGATCATCAATGCGGCGGCCTACACCAACGTGGATTTAGCTGAAAGCAATGAACGCCAAGCCTATGCCGTCAATTGCGATGGTGCAGCCAATGTCGCCCGGGCTGCGTCGCAGCGCGACTGCCCGGTAATACACATATCCACGGACTTCGTTTTCTCAGGGGACGCACACGAACCCTACACTGAGGCTGACGCCGTTGGACCTTTGAGCGTCTACGGCGCCAGCAAGGAAGCCGGAGAACGCGCCGTGCGCGATTTTGCGCCAGCACACATCATCGTTAGAACATCATGGCTGTACAGTGCGTCTGACGGGAATTTCGTCACGGCGATTGTCCGCCATCTGTCCAAATCCTCATCCATTTCGGTTGTCGATGACCAGACCGGATCGCCAACCTATGCATCAGACTTGGCAAGCACCTTGATCGAAATGGCTGCTCAGCTTGATCGCCGAAATGATGAGCAGTACGGGACATTTCATGTGGCGGATACAGGAAGCATATCGCGCTACGTATTCGCTCGTGAAATTCAGGCTGCCATGACACGGCGGTTGGGGCGAGAGTGGTCTGGGGCCTCCTGTGAAATTGTGCCGATTGCGTCAGCGCTACGCAAGGATCCCGCAGCACGTCCGACCTTTTCGAGTTTGAGCTGCGCCAAGCTTCAAACGGTATATGGGCTCACGTTGCCAGAGTGGCGAGAGAGTCTTGAGGTTTGCTTGGTAGAGCTTGCGGACCGCATGTCATAGCGTCCGTCATAGGTCTATTGTGGCCACTTACGATTTTCGTGCTGTCCGAAAACCTGAAAATGGCGGCGTGCGCCATATACACCGAGCGCACCAGATACCCCAAACTTACTGGAAGCGGCTACATCGGGATACATCGACCAGTATTGTTCCGCCAAACGCTGCTCAACTAGGGTGTCGGGATATGTGGCTTTCAAATCATCGACCACCCAGCTGTTTGTATAGTTGAGAATCGGTTTGATGCTTGCGAACGCCAAGGCGATGCATATTGCGAGTAAGATGAGAATTATATAACTGCGGCGCACGTGCATCACTCCATGGAAACATGAGGTTGTGAGAGGTCCTAACCGGTGCGTCCGACCTAGCAGACGATCTCGGCAAAGTAGGCGATGGTTTTGCGCAGCCCGTCCTCCAAAGATGTGCTCGGCTCCCACGCCAATTCTGTTTTGGCTTTGGTGATGTCCGGGCAGCGCTGCATCGGATCATCCATGGGCAAGGGGTGAATTTCCAAAGCGGATTTCGAGCCGGTCATTTCGATCACGACCTCCGCCAGCCCCCTGATGGTCAGTTCGGCGGGGTTGCCCATATTGATCGGTCCGGTGATGCCGCTGGGAGCATCCATCATCCGAACGAAAGCCTCGATCAAATCGTCGCAGTAACAGAACGACCGGGTCTGGCTACCGTCCCCGTAGATGGTGATGGGCTCACCCTTGAGGGCTTGAACGATGAAATTGCTTACCACGCGGCCATCGTTGGGATGCATGCGTGGTCCGTAAGTGTTGAAGATTCGCGCCACCCGGATGTCGAGGTTGTATTGACGGTTATAGTCGAAAAACAAGGTCTCTGCGCAACGCTTGCCTTCGTCATAACAGGCCCTGGGGCCGATGGGATTTACCGATCCGGTGTAGTTTTCTGTTTGCGGGTGCACTTCGGGGTCACCGTAAACTTCCGAGGTCGAGGCCTGGAAAATCTTTGCTCCCACCCGCTTGGCCAAGCCCAACATATTGATCGCGCCATGCACGGACGTCTTGGTGGTCTGGACGGGGTCGTGCTGATAGTGAAACGGACTCGCGGGGCAAGCCAGATTGTATATTTCCTCAACCTCGACGTAGAGTGGGAAGGTGATGTCGTGGCGCATCACCTCGAAATTGGGATTGTCCATCAAATGGAGGATGTTGTCTTTGGTGCCGGTGAAGAAATTATCGACGCAGATGACATCGTGACCATCGTTCAGGAGGCGTTCGCACAGGTGCGAGCCGAGAAAACCTGCGCCACCCGTTACCAGAATGCGTTTGCGGTCGAATATGCTTAATGACATCAAAGACCCTTTGTGAAAATGAAGGTATCGTGCGGTGGCGTCTTAAACTCTTTGTTCATCGCTCGGTCACGCCACACCAGTTATCTCATTTTCGAAACTCTATTCGAATAGATTATGCCTGCGCACGGATGCGTTGTTCGATCTCTGCGCAAAGATAATGATAGATACACAGGTGGACTTGCTGGATTTGCGGTGTAGAAGTCGAGGGTGCGCTCAACACGATGTCGCTGACTTCTGCCAGTTTTCCACCACCCTCGCCGGTTAATGCGATCGTGACCATATTCATCTCCCGCGCAGTCCTCAGGGCATTGACCACGCTTGGCGAATTGCCAGATGTGCTAATGCCCAAGATTACGCCGCCAGCCTTGCCGTAAGCTTCAACTTGGCGTGAAAAGACGGTGTCATAGCCGTAATCGTTGGTCCAGGCTGTCAGGGTGCCGGGGTTGGACGACAAGCAGATACAGTTCAAGGCCTTGCGTTCAATCAAAAAACGACCAACCAACTCGGCGGTGATGTGTATCGCATCCGCGGCGGACCCACCATTCCCGCACACCAACAAGGGGTTGCCGACAGAAAGAGCCGCGGTCATGGCCTCGAGAGCCTGTTCCACCCGCTCATTCGACAAAACTTCAGTCGTTTTATTGATGACCTCAGCAGATTCGCGGAGATACTCTCCAATACTTTTCATTTAGCCCTCTGGGGTCAGCTGAATTTCGAGGATCATACATGCCGCGCGTGCGATGTTGCAATTGCCTTAATCGAATATCTCGTTACTGATCATTGTGCTGTGACGTAAGGCACAAGTTGAAATTTTCGCGGTGACACATGTGGAATGGGCGGGGAATGATACGGGGAAAGATAACGGTGTGCTGCTCAGGCATGTTCCATCAAATAGAGGCTCCTAATTCAATTGTGTCATTGAATTCAATAGCGATCCTTCACATGTTTGTCCTAGACGCGTAAACTTATCGTAAAATGGGCATAATAAAAAAGTCGCGACCCTTTGTGTTTGTCGTTTCAGGAGGAGGCCCCGATGAAAACTATATTCAAAGCCAGCGCCATGCTCGGCGCCGTGGCGATGCTGTCGGCATGCGCCGCGAACTACGACGTCGCCGGTGTTTCGGCGATGGGAGATCAAGGCGACGCTTTTGCCAGCGCGCTGCACAAACGCTACATCGAACGCGCGGAATTTGAGATCAAGGAAGGCGATTGGCGTTCCGTCAGCTTCTTTAACACCCGCGCCGAAATGGCTGCCATGGGCAATGCGCCGGCGGTGCAGATGCCCAGCGATCGCAAGATTAAAGCCGATGGCGACGCCATCAACAGCGCCTACAATGCTTTGAGCGCGGCGTTGAAAACCAACGCGCCGAAAGTCGCGCCGGACGCCTGTGCATTGGCGCAAACCTGGTTCGAACATTGGATGGAACAGGCGGAAGAAGGCCATCAGACGGACCACATCGCAATGATGCGCGCGGGCTATGAGAAAGCCATTCCCGATTGCGCCGGTGATATGGCGATGCCCGCACCGATGCCCAAGGCGATGCCCGCGGCTCTACCCGAACCGTTCATCGTCTACTTCACCCACGATAGCGCGGATTTGAGCAGCGCCAACGTTGATCTCATCAAGCGTGCGGCCGAAGCGGCGAAAGCGGCCAAAGTCGCCCGTGTGGTGCTGATCGGTCACGCCGACCGTTCCGGCTCGAATGCCTACAATGAAGCCCTGTCTCGCAAGCGCGTGGAAGCGGTTAGCAAAGCGCTGATGGATGAGGGTGTCATGGGTTCCATGATGACGACCTCGTTCGCGGGCGAAACCAGCCCGCAGGTTGCGACCGAAGACGGTATGCGCGAACGTATGAACCGCCGCGTTGAGGTGGTGTTCGAGCGCTAACTTCGATCGGCAAGAAACTGAGGAAGGAGAGGGCTTCGGCCCTCTCTTTTTTTGGCCGGATCAAAAATCGCGAACAATTTCATCACATAATCGATTGCCTGGCGTCAAACAGCTGTAGGGGAGAGAAACCACTCAAACCAAGGAAATGGAGACAGCTTATGGCCATGCCGACTCCCGTGAATGGAATGATCACGGACGCCGTTACTCAGGCAAACGTTAAAGTTCTGGGCGATGCCCCCGCGATGGCAATGGGTGCGATTTACCAGTCGCTCTCGCACTCGACGGGCATCTTGTATGAAAACGCGGTTAGCTCGCAGCAAATGTTGAACATTGCCGCTCAGGCTTCCACCAACCAGGGTGTGATTCAGATCTATTCCGTACCGCCGATGTCGGCTGCGGTTGCGACTTCGAAGATCGCCAATTCCGACGTTCCGGACAATATGCTGTCGCTGTTGACGGCGCTTCGGGCGAGCACGGCGGCTTAAGTCCGCTTGTGATAAGAAAACACTGACCCGATGTCGGGGACGGGTCAGGTTTTCTTTTTTTCCCAATCCACATCTCACACAACGACAAACCCAATCGCACTTGTCGGCATCGAACATCACCAACGTGAGAGGGATGCACCGCTAGGCCGAAGGCTGAGGTGTTAAGCGATCCAACCCCATTAAGGAAAATATTATGGCATTACCGACTCCGATGAACGGCCAAATTACGGACGCCGTTACCCAATCCAACGTCCAGGTTTTGGGAAGTGCGCCCGCGATGGCCATGGGGGCGATTTTTCAGTCGCTCTCACATTCGACGGGAATTTTGTACGAGAACGCTGTGAGTTCGCAACAGCAGCTCGCAATCGCGTCTCAAGCCGCAACCAACCAAGGCGTTCTGCAGATCTATAGTGTCGACACCATGGCCGGTGCCGCCGCAACGTCGAAGATCGCCAATTCGGATGTTCCCAACAACATGCTGTCGCTGATGTCGGCGTTGCGCGCATCCACTGCGGCTTAAGTCCTATCTTCGAAAGACCGGCCCGATGTCGGGGACGGGTCAGTTTTTCGCATTCATTGGATCGCTTCTAAAAATTCTGACTTTGCAGATCACAACCGCAAGCGATTGGCGTCAAGAACCTGAGAGAGAGAAACGCACCGCACGACCCCGCAGGTTCTGAGGTGCCAAGCAGTGAAACCTAAAGTAGGAGATAGAAGATGGCTATGCCCACTCCCATGAACGGTCAGATCACGGATGCTGTCACCCAGGCCAATGTTAAAGTTCTCGGTGACGCCCCGGCGATGGCCATGGGTGCAATGTACCAATCCCTTTCGCACTCGACCGGCATTCTGTACGAAAACGCCGTCAGCTCGCAGCAGCAGTTGGGCATCGCCGCACAGGCCGCGACCAACCAGGGTGTGATCCAAATCTATAGCATCGACACCATGGCCGGTGCGGTGGCGACGTCGAAAATCGCCGGTTCCGATGTTCCGGACAACATGCTGGCGTTGCTGTCGGCGCTTCGGGCTGTCGTGGTCTAAGTCTCGCATTGGAAATTTCTGGCCCGAAGTCGGGGACGGGTCGGGCATTTCCGGCAATTTTCAAAGACCTTGAAAAAAACACACATTGATCAATCACAACTGTCCCTATCGAACGTCATTAGCGTGAGAGAGATGCACCGCAAAGCCAAACAGTATGGCCGTGGTGCCTGGCAGTCCTATACGATGAAGGAGATCGAACATGGCTCTACCCACTCCGGTTAACGGCCAGATCACGGATGCCGTCACCCAGACCAACGTGAAGGTTCTTGGTGACGCTCCTGCAATGGCGATGGGTGCGATGTACCAATCGCTTTCACACTCGACCGGCATTCTTTATGAGAACGCCGTCAGCTCGCAGCAGCAGCTGGCGATCGCGTCTCAGGCCGCGACCAACCAAGGTGTGATCCAAATCTACAGCGTCGACACCATGTCTGGTGCCGCCGCGACGTCCAAAATCGCCCAATCCGATGTGCCCAACAACATGTTGGCGCTTCTGAGCGCTTTGCGCGCATCGACCAGCGGTGTGAGCTAACCCTCAAGTCTCGCCCATGCAGCGAACCCGCCTCGGCCAATTTGGTCGGGCGGGTTCGGTGTGTCTTGATATAACTAATTGAAAATAAATAATAAAAAAAGACTTTGTGTGGGTCACAAAAGCCATCTCGAGCCGTCATTTAACTGAAAGCACGATGCAACCCCATGACGAACGGGCCCTGCATTCATCCCAAGTTATCAGGTCTACAACAGGAGAATTCAAATGGCTTTACCCACCCCCGTAAACGGTCAGATTACCGACGCCGTCACCCAGGCCAACGTCAAAGTGTTGGGCGATGCGCCCGCAATGGCAATGGGCGCGCTGTATCAGTCCATGTCCCACTCGACCGGTATCTTGTTTGAGAACGCGGTCAGCTCGCAGCAGCAGTTGGCGATCGCATCTCAGGCCGCGACCAACCAGGGTGTAATCCAGATCTACAGCGTCGATACGATGGCCGGCGCCGTGGCGACCTCCAAGATCGGCAACTCCGACGTTCCGGACAACATGCTCGCCCTGATGTCCGCCCTGCGCGCCTCCACCTCCGGCGTTAGCTAAGACCAGACTTATGCGGACTTGATGGCTTGTAAGGGCCTGAGGTCGCCGCAATCGACGAGATATCGCTCCCGATTGCGGCGGCCTGGTCCCGCATAAAAAATGAAAAAAGGCGTTTTGTGTTTCACGGAACCGATCCGGGAACGTCTAGCAGGGAGAAGAGACCGATTGGCGATCGGCGCTCATCTCATGGAAGTGTCACCTTCGCAAGGGGTAGGAGACGATTGATGGCGAACACAAAAAGTAGCACCAAGGCCGGCAGTGGAGCCAGCAAAGGGAGCGGCATCGAAGACGGCGCCGAGACCACTGCAGGACGCCCCGCCGCAAGCCGTACCGGGGCCACACCCCCGAAGCAGACGTCGAGCCCGGCGCCCACATCGACGGCCGCCAGCACCGTTCCTGACGAACCCGATGATTACGACGATTTTGACGAATTCAGCGAACTGGAAGCACTTCAGGCGAAAGCCGAAGCTGCCGCCCAGGAGGCCGAGGCTGCGGCCCAGGATGCGGAAGATGCAGCCCAGGAGGCCGAGGCCGCCGCCGAAGCGGTTATGGCGGCGCAAGCGGCTTTGTCGATGCGCCGCAGAGCCGCTCAAGCGGCGAACAATCCGCAAACCGATAGCGGTGCGAATACCCGCCCGCGACGTCGCGCGCCCAACCCCTCGACGTTTGGCAACAACGACAGTTATCTCGGCATGATGTCCAGCCTACTTGGCGATATGAGCAGCAACGACTGGGATGCGGAAAAATACGACGAGATGAGCCAGGGCGTAGGCCTGGTCCTGGGTTCCGGTCCGGCGTTTGCGACGCTGGGAACCATGCTGGCCAATTCGACGGCACAAAGCTCGGTGTTGATGAACGCGACGCAGATGCAGCGCCAGCTCGACCTCGTCGGGCTGAGCTGCACCAGCGCCTGCGTGCAACAACTGTTGAACCTAAACAACGGCACTCAAGATTCGGATTGACCAATTCGGATTGCGAATGGGGAGGTTGATCATGGCAATGAGGACAGAACGAAAGCTGATGAACGCCAATGCGAACCTGCTGGGAAGCGGCGTCGGGCTTGCGACCTTGGAGGCCATGTTCAGTTTGGTCAACACCCAGTCCCAGCTGGCGGCAAGTATGGTGCGCGATCACGAAATGTCTCATCCGATCCAGATGCAGGCGTTGGCGGGGGCATTGGCGCAAATTTTGGAAGCGAGTGAATATGCGCGTCATCATGCCCATCGCAACAACCGCAATGTCGCGATCGACATTCCCGCGCCCGCGCCCGCGTCTCAGCCGAGCCCGACAACGGGCGGCGAGGGAGACACCGAATTCGGTGCCGTCGGCGGCATCGATGCGTTGAAAAATTTGCTCAACAAAACCAACACCAGCACCAACACCACCAGCACTACGACCAACTGTCCAAATACCGATACGTTCGAGAAGGTGCTGACGGAATTGATGTTGCTGCTTCATGAGATGACTGAGAATTCCAAGCAAACCCTGGCTGTTACGTGACGGCAACTCCATAGAGAACGATTTGATGAGAAAGGTTTAAATCATGGCGGAACTTGTTCATTCGCAGATCACCGACGCCGTGACCCAGACCAATGTGAAGGTTTTGGGCGAAAGCCCGGCGGGTGCCTTGGGGGTGTCGTCGCAGGCGATGTCACACGCCATGGGCTTGGCGATGGAAAACGCCACCCAGACCCAAGGTGGCATGCAACAGATTGGAAACTCCGCCGCCGCCGCGTTAATGGCGATGATCACCAAGGCCGGCGCGTCTTAAATATGAATCGATGCGCGCGCGGTTCACAAGTTCGATCCGCTTGCGTCAAGGATAGAGAACGTTCACCCGGATGCGACCATGCGCCCGGTGGGGAGAGGAAGGAAGTACGTAAATGGCGATGCCAACACCAGTGAATGGGATGATTACCGACGCGGTTACGCAAAGTAATGTTGCCGTGCTCGGCGTCGCACCGGCCCAGGCTATGGCCAGTGTCTATCAGACCGCAGCGCATTCGCTGAGCATCATGTTCGAAAACAACACCCAGATGCAGCAGCACGGCCAGATCGCCGCTCAAGCGGCAACCAACATGGGTGTGATGCATTTGTACGGATCGGCCACGATGGCCGGAGCCACCGCCACGGCCAAGGTTGCCAGCAGCGACACACCGGATTTTATGATGGCGCTGCTGATCGCCCTGGCGGCGAGTAAAAAGTAATCGGGGAGTTAGGGGTGGTCGGAAGAAACTCGATCACTGATGTATGAACGCACAGTTTATAGGTTCCAGATATGTCTGATACCAGTGTCAATTCACAAATTACTGACGCCGTCACGCAGACGAACGTTAAGGTGGTCGCCGAAGCCCCTGCCCAGAGTATGGCCATGGTCTACCAGACCATGGCGCACTCGATTTCCTTGGCGATGGAAAACGCCATGCAAGCCCAGGGTGGGTTGCAACAGATCGGCAACGCCGTAACGTCCAGCGGCGTGCGGATGATCTTCGATGCCGCAAACGGTGGCGGTAACAAGTAACAGTCCATGCCGCCGTCGTCATCGACCTATCGCCCCTTGGTCGATGAGCTGCAAGATTGTGTAAACGGGGCAAACGCGCTTCGCATCCCAGGCGCAACACGAAACCGTAAATTGACTTTCTTAGGGGAGAGAGGGCCAAGTCAGGTCCGGAGGTGAAGAGATGACCGATAGCACTGAAAATACCGAAAACACATCGGATGCCGACGAGCCCACGCAAGACGCCGCCACGCCGACCAGCAGCACCGCGCTGACTGCGACGAGCGGCGGCGTCAATGCGCAGATCATCGATGCGGTCAATCAGACCAACGCGGCCGTGATGAGCAACGCCGCCAATCAAGGCGCGGCAACCGCATATCAGAAGGTGGCCCAGGCTGCGGCTTTTTCGGTGCAGGACGCTACGGATTATTCACGTAATATCGAAAATATCGCAATGACCGCTCAAGGTGTCATCGTGACCAAAATGCTTGAGAATGAAGCCAATATTCCGATCTACACTCCGGTGCTGGCTACCCTGCAGGAAATGGTCATTGCGGCAAGCACCAACCTGGCCACGGTCGGTGCGACGGCGACCACGATCGCGACCGAATTTCCGGCGACCAAAACCTAAACACCCCTTTCAAAAGCGCCTTCAACTTCAGGCCGCCACCTCGGCGGTCTTTTTTTGTTCGCCACCTCCCAGACGGAACAGTGTACGGCTTCTTCGTTGAAATGAGGGGGGGAGGTCAAAAAGGCTGTGTCCAGGGGAGCGTGGGCCCCTTTAGGACGCACATGAAAGAGGCGGATCCGGTATGGTTGGGACCGCCTGCAATGTGGATCGAGGTGGTGGTTTCAGGGGGCTTAGACGAACTTCGCTTCACGTAGGCGGTCGCGCGCCAGCTGGATGCGCTTGCGCACGGCACAGTTCGACAGTCCCATGCGTCCGGCGATCTCATCGTAGGATTTTTCCTCGATCACGCGCAGCAGCAGCGGCTCCAGCAACGTCACGGGTAGATCCATCAATTGGCGCTCAAGATGATCGAAGGTCTGCTGCATGTGCAGGGCCTCGTCCGGTGTGCGCACGGGTCGGGGGGTGACGTTGGGGGCTTGATCAGGGTCGTCGCCGTCGATCTCGTCGCTCAGACGCGCTTGGCGCTTGCGCGATCGGTGCTGGTCCATGCAGGCATTGTGTACAAGGCGCGTCAACCAGGCGCGTTCGTTACGAATGGCTTCGCCATCGAAGTGCTGCGAGCCTTTGAGCATTGCTTGGCTGAGCGCGTCTTCGGCGTCGGCCATGTTGCCGGCCATGAATCGCAGGCTCTGCTTGAACAGATAGTCGTGATGTTCCATCCACACGTCCCAGAAGTCCTCAAACGGCCCCAGGCCGACGTTTTGCCCCCTGCCGGTGCGTGGGCCTTGCGGCGGCGGAGTTTGACGTGGCAGGGGAAAAGGATGCGGGGCCGCCGGTGGCGGTGGCGCCGAGGGGCGCAGCTTTTGGGGATGGGGGGCAGGAGCGCCGAATGCACTTTCCAACGATCGCGCGATGATTTCCGCCGGCGATAGGTTTTGGGCGTCCGGCGCCAGGGACCTTGCAATCACCGCCGCCGGGGAGAGGCGTTTCCTACTGCGGGACTTGCGCGTGGTCCCTGGCCCCGGAACCTCGGTAATGGCGTCGTTTAAAGAGTCTGGATTTGTGCTGTGGCCGTCGCCTGTGTACGGCCGGGTGGCGCGAAAACCCGGATGTCCGGAGAATTTAAAAACTCCCATAGTCTCATTACGCGCCAGCACTTAGGCAGGTCCTGTGGACCATGTGTTTAAAGGTGCATGCGAAAACTATAATGCAACATACAAACACAGGTTGCTGTCTTGGCTGCGCGAACCTCCCTTTTTGATGCACCATAGATAGTAATTTTGTCGCATTTCGTGCCGAGGCCATCTTTGCGCCCTTGCATGCTAATGACGTATAAACACAGCACATTGTGATTAAAAAAAACGCGGAAAGCAGCAATTTATATATACACGTTAAGTTGCATGGCCCAAGTTCTGAATGCAAATCAAGATTGTATCTTGGGTTATTTTCGTTTCATGACTATGAAATAAAATACACTAATAACGAGTGTTTGGGGTGCTGCGGATCGGAATTTAATAAAAAAGCCCCGAAAACCGGGGCTTGGGCAATCCGGTCACGGGGCGTGATTGGTGCGGCTGTCGGTTAATTCGTGGAGGCGCGCATCAGGACTTCGAGTTGTTTTTTGGCCTCGGCGGCGATCATGGCGCGGACTGAGCGGATGATTTCAATCCACACCACGCTGTTCAAGATCGACGGATTTGCGTTCATGGCGCCGATGGCGTTGATCAGGGCGACGGTGCCGGGGTCGAGATCCTGAATGGCGGAGGCCAGTTCGGCCATGGTTTCGGGCGTCATCGTGCTTGCCCCACCACCGCCGATGCCTGCTTTGTTCAGGGCATCCTTATAGGGTTGTTGCATGGCGTCGCGTTGATCGCTGACGGCGGTCTTGAGCTTTTCTCGCTGATCGCTGAAGCCGTCCATAACCTTTTTTTTGTCGAACACGGCGGCTTCTACGTAGTTGCTTGGCCCGGCCGGTGCCGCGGGCTGCGCATCTTGTGACGCCTGAGTTTGTGTCAAATCGACGCCTTGGGCTTTTGCCTGGGCTTCAAGCTGGGCGCAAGCCGCGCCCAGAACCTCCGGCGAGATGCCCTCCGTGGTGCCGGTTTGCTCGACTTGGGCAATGGCCGTGTTGATGGCTTCTTGGGTGATGCCGGGGGGCAGCGGCGGCATTTCGACGCGCACCGTTTGCGGCGGTTGCGGTGGTTGAGAGGCGTGTTCCGCTTGCGGGATGGAGGGATTGGGAATGTTGGCTTGGGACGTGCCCATGTGCGGAATGTCGGTATGCGGTATCGTCGTGTGCGGGCCGCTTTGAACCGGGGGTAAGGGGGTTGGTTGTTGCGTGGTCATGGTTCGACTCTCCGAACAATTATGAGCCGGAATCCGAGGAGGAGTCATCCTTCGGACCCAGAGCATGGATTGCGGCGATGGTTTTTTCGATGATCGCTTTTTGGAGTTTGAGGTTTTCTTGCGCGAGCTCGGGACTGCTGACGTTGTTTTTGATCAGCTCGTCCGTGACCGTGCTGGCCGTATCCAGGGTGCTGACCTGAAGCTTCCCCACCGCGTCTTCGACGGCACTCGTCATCTTGATCGAGTCGACGACAGAATTGACCAATTCATCCAATCCGGCTTTTGCTGAACTGTCGTCCATCGATCAATTCCCGGATTTTTGCGGCTTGGGTTTAGCCGTAGGCGCGGCTGGGGTAGACGGCTTTACCGATGTGGGCGCGGGTGGGACGTTCCCGCTTGGCTGCGGGCCTGCGTTTTGAAAGTCGGAAATGATTTTCTGCCAGTTTGCGACGTCTTGTTCGTATATGGCGATGGACTCCTGCCACGCTTGCTGCCAGGTATCTTGATAATTGCGGACGTAATCTTCAAAAGACCGGCTCAAGGCTTCGATGCATGTGGCTTCGTTGACTTCGCTGGCGGACTCGACGGTGGAGACTTCAAGCGCCTCTTGGCTCACCTCGTTCGATTGCAACGACGTGACGAGACCGTCATTGGTTTCATCGCTCATATCCGTATCTCCCCTGTTTCATAACCTCATGATGAGACACAAAGGCACACCGACGAGGCACGACGCCAAGCCTGTTTCAGCCTTTCATTCCTGAGAGGAAGACGCCGCAGTTGGGAGATTGTGAACAGATTAAAGAGAACAGTCAGCCGGGACGCAGAGAAGACAGAATGTCGCAAATTCGGCTGCGAATGGCGTCGGCGCTGTATGTGCGTTCGATATCCAGGCGCGCCTGATGACCCAAACGGCGGCGCAAATCCGCGTCGTCGGTCAACTTGTGCAAGGCATCGGCAAGGGCTTCACTGTCTTGAAACGGAACCAAAAAACCATTTTTGCCATCGCGCACCAAGTCGCGACAGCCCACCGCGTCAAACGCCACCAATGGCCGGCCGATGGCGGCGGCTTCCAACAGGCTGCGCGGCATGCCCTCGCGATACGATGGCAATACCGCGATATGGCTTTGTTTGAGTATCTCGGCGACGTCGTTTCGTCGCCCCCACCATTCGATCAGTCCCTCGTCCACCCAGGCCTTCAATTGCGGCTCGGGAATGGATGCGGGGTTGGCGGGGTCGGGATTGCCGACCAAAACGATGCGCAGCTTGATGCCGCGCGCTTTGAGGTGCCGGGCGGCTTCGACCAGTTCGCCGATGCCTTTGTCCCACAGCATGCGCGCGACCAGCATGGCCATGGGGGTGTCCGTGTCGGTTTCAGGCGTTTCGGGGAAGTTTTCCAAATCCAGGCCCGACCCGGGCACCAGGTCGGTGCGTTCGGCGGTGCCGATGCCCAATCCATTGAGCATGGCGCGGTCGTCAGCATTTTGCACCTGCAGGCGCACGTTTGACGGTCTCATGGCCCAGCGCAACAGTGGGGTTGCCAGGGCGCGGATGAAACGGAACCAAAGCGAGTTTGAAATGAACACCACCCCCAAGCCCGAAAACAGGTTCACGCTGGCGCCCACACCGCAAAGCCGCGCGGCGATGGCGCCGTACATGATGGATTTCAGGGCGACGTGATAGGTAACGTCGGGGCGTTCGGCCTTGTAGATGCGGATCAGGTCGAGCAGTGCCGAGAGTTCGAAAAATGGATTTTGACTTTCCCGGCGGATGGCCCATTCGACGGTGCGAAAGCCCAAGGCTTCGATTTGTTCGCGGTGATCGCGCATCCGCGCCGTCACCACCACGTCGTATCCCGCATCGCGGGCGGCGAGGGCGGTGGGTAGGCGGTGGGAACAAAACGCCCAATCTTCCGTCACGGTAAACAGAAGCTTTGGCCGGGCCGTGCCGGGTGCGGGTTTACGTTCACCGCTCATGCATCGCCCTCATATCCGTTCCGTTCGCGTTGCGAATTTAGACGCCGTAGTAATCTTTATACCACTCGACGAATTTTTTGACGCCTTCTTCGACCGTGGTGGTGGGCTCGTATCCCACCGTTGTTTTGAGATCGTTGACATCGGCCCACGTTGCGGCGACATCGCCGGGTTGCATCGGCAGCATGTTCTTGACGGCCTTGATACCGAGGTTGTCTTCCAACACCTCGATGTAGCGCATCAGGCTGACCGCCTCGTCGGAACCGATGTTGAACACGCGAAACGGCGCGGTTTTGCTATTGGAAGGATCTTCCTCGTCGCCAATCGCGGTGGTCCCGGTTGGCGGCGTGTCGAGCACCCGGATGACCCCTTCGACGATGTCGTCGATGTAGGTGAAGGAACGCTTCATCTGACCGTTGTTGAACACGTCGATCGGTTCGCCGGCCAAGATCGCCTTGGTGAACAGGAACAACGCCATGTCCGGGCGGCCCCACGGGCCGTAGACGGTGAAAAAGCGCAGCCCCGTGGACGGGAACCCGAACAGATGCGAATAGGTGTGCGCCATCAGTTCGTTGGCGCGCTTGGATGCAGCGTACAAACTGATGGGGTGGTCGACTTTGTCATGCACGGTAAACGGCATTTGGGCATTGGTGCCGTAGACCGAGCTGGACGATGCGTAGACCAAATGCTCGACTTCGACTGCGCGGCAGCCTTCAAGAATGTTCACAAACCCAACCAGATTGGTGTCGACATAATCGTGGGGGGCGATCAGCGAATGGCGCACGCCCGCCTGGGCGGCCAAGTTGATGACCCGATCAGGACGCTGTTCTTCGAACAGTTTCGCCACGGCGGCGCGGTCAGCCATGTCAAAGCGCGCTTCGGTATAATTCGGGTGGTCGATCACCTGCGCCAGACGGGCTTTTTTCAGCTCGACGTCATAGTAGGGCGAGAGATTGTCGATGCCGACCACCTCATCGCCGCGCGCGAGCAGACGTTGGGAAACACGGTTGCCGATAAAGCCGGCGCTGCCGGTGATGAGAACTTTCATAGATGCTGCTTCTTTGCCGAATCTGTGGAGAATCAGAGGTTTTTGGATGCTTGGAAGGTAGCCCATTTGTCCAATGTAGAAAACAGCTATCTCTAATGTGCGCTTTGACGCGGAGCGGGACTTGCGGGGACATGCGATTGTGGGCTTAATAAGCGCCTGTGGTGGGGACCACATGGGGAAATTCACCGTCGCTATAGCCCGAAAACGTCTGAAACAGGCGATGGGACGATGACGAAAGATGCACTCGAAAGGGAGAAAGTCTTAATGACCGACAGCAAAAATCCGGAAACCTTGGTCTTGCATGCAGGCTGGCGCGCAGATCCGACCACGGGCTCGGTCGCGGTGCCGATTCACCAGACCACGTCTTATCAGTTCAACAGCACCGAACACGCGTCCAACCTGTTCGCGCTGTCAGAGCTGGGCAACATCTATACCCGCATCATGAACCCGACCAACGATGTGTTGGAAAAACGCGTTGCGGCGTTGGAAGGCGGCGTCGCGTCGTTGGCGGTTGCGTCCGGTCAGTCGGCCTCGGCGTTCGCGATCCAGAACTTGGCCAAGGCGGGCGACAACGTGGTGAGTTCCACCGACCTGTATGGCGGCACCTGGAACTTGTTCGCCAACACGCTCAAGGATCAAGGCATCGAAGTGCGCTTCGTCGATCCTGCCGACCCCGAAGCGTTCCGCAAGGCAACCGACGATCGCACCCGCGCCTATTACGCCGAAACCCTGCCCAACCCGAAACTGCGCGTCTTTCCGATCAAGGAAGTCGCCGACATCGGGCGTGAAATGGGCATCCCGCTGATCATGGACAACACCGCCGCCCCGACGTTGTGCCGTCCGTTCGAGCACGGCGCGGCGGTGATCGTGTATTCCGGCACCAAATACATCGGCGGCCACGGCACCTCGATCGGCGGTATCTTGGTCGACAGCGGCACGTTCGATTGGGAAGCGGCGGGGGCGGAGCGTCAACCGGCGCTTAACACCCCCGATCCCAGCTATCACGGCGCGGTGTGGGTTGAGGCCGTCAAGCCCATCGGCCCGGTGGCCTACATCATCAAGGCGCGCACCACGTTGCTGCGCGATCTGGGCAGCGCCATGAGCCCGTTCAACGCCTTCCAGATCATCCAGGGCATGGAAACCTTACCGCTGCGCATGCGCGCGCATTGCGAAAACGCGGCCAAGGTTGCGGACTATCTGTCCAAGCATCCGGATGTTACCAAGGTGATTTATCCGAGCCTGCAAAGCGGTGAGGAAAAGCGCCGCGCGGATGCGTACCTCAAAGGCGGCTACAGCGGCCTGATGGGTTTTGAGCTGAAAGGTGGCAAAGCGGCGGGCTGTGCGTTCATCGAAGCGTTGAAGATGTTCTACCACGTCGCCAACATCGGCGATGCGCGCTCGCTGGCGATCCACCCGGCCAGCACCACGCACTCGCAGCTCAGCGTCGAAGAGCGCGCCGCCAGCGGCGTCACCGAAGGTTACGTGCGTCTGTCCATCGGTATCGAGCATATCGACGACATCATCGCGGATCTGGATCAAGCGTTGAAGGCTGCCGCCTCGGCGTAAGGTGCTTGTCCCAACAACAAAGGCCGCGTTCCTACATGGGGCGCGGCCTTTTTTCTGGGGTGGTTAGACCTCGTGTGCAGCGAAAATGTCCATCACTTTTCGGTCCAGCGCGTTCAATAGTTTTTCTTGGGCGAACGTCAGAGGTTGACCTGCAGTCTGGTTCAACAAAGCGTCGATGTCGGAAAAAAGCCGGTCGAGTTGTTGGATGCTTTGCGCCGAAAGGCCGGCGAACGGATCTTCGGGGCCGAGGTCGTTTTGCACAATGCTTTGGATTTGGCGATCGAGGTCTTCGATTTGAATTTGTTGCTCTAGCGTCAGCGGAGCGTCGCCAGCGGCTTCGAAGATTTGATCGGCTTGGGCAAACAGTGCGTCGACCTTTTGCCCGCCCTCTTCCGATAGCAAGGTGAACAGGTCGGCGGCGATCTGTTCGCCGCCAAGAATGGACTCGATTTTGCGTTCCAGGGCGTCGAGCTGTTTTTCCTGCGCGGAACTTAAAGGCTGGTCGCCTGCCGTTTCGAAAATCGCGTCGATTTGCGCAAAAACGGCGTCTAGCTTTTTGATCTCTGAATTCGACAGGCCGAAAAACGGATCGTTCTCGATTGCCGCCAACGCTTGTGGCGACATGAGGATCGAGTCATCTGTGGTGCTCCGCGTCTTTAACGGGACATCTTGGGGAATATCGTTGGTCGGCGTGTGGCGCGGGCGATGAGAGATGTCGCCGGGGCGGACGTCCGCGCCAGTTGCGAAATCCCATTTGTTCAACGGTTCGACCATATGACCTACCCAAGTTCAATCGTCTTGAGTGTGCCATAATTATCGTTGGACGGGAATTGTCGATCTTACGGATGAGCCGGGCGGGTCAACAAGGCGGCGAAGTCGTCGCCGCTGATCGGCCGCCAGAAATGATAGCCTTGGCCGTACTCGGCCTTGAGAACCTTGAGCAGGGCCTCTTGATCGATGGTCTCGATACCTTCGGCAACCACTTCGATACCGAGGCTTTGCGCCATCAGCAAGGTGCTCTGCACGATGGCTTGCGCCGCGATGTCGCTGGATACGTCGCCGATGAACGAGCGGTCGATTTTCAGGTGCGTGATCGGTAGGCGTTTGAGATACGACAGCGACGAATAGCCGGTGCCGTAATCGTCGATGGCGATGCCGATGCCTTCGTCGTTGAGCGCCGACAAAATGCCTTTGATACGGTCCATGTCTTCCATGAAGATGGATTCCGTGATCTCGATCTTCAGACGGCGGGGATCCATGCCGGTTTTGTTCAAGATATCCATCACCCGGTCTTCGACCCCGTCACGCTGCATTTGCAGCAACGAGAAATTGACCGATAGATCGACCTTGTCGGCGCGTCCATCGGACCATTTCTGATGTTGGGTGCAGGCCTCTTCCAAGACCCAGTCGCCGATTAGGTCGATCAGTCCGGTTTCTTCGGCCAGGGGAATGAATTCAGCGGGCGGGATGTTGCCGCGTTCTGGGTGACGCCAGCGCGCCAAGGCTTCGCAACCGGCGATTTCGCCGCTGTCGAGCTTGACGATCGGTTGGTAATGCAACGCCAATTGGCCGTCGGCCACCGCGCGGCGCAAATCGGTTTCCATTTTCAGCCGGGCGATGGCGCGCTGCTGCATATGTTTGTCGAACAGCTCGTAGTTGCCAGGGCCCTTGCGCCGCGCCCGGCTCAACGCCGATGCCGCATGGGCGATGACCTCGGTCGCGTCCAGGCCTTCTTCCATCGCGCCGGCGACGATGCCCATGGACGCGGTGAGAACAAGGTTTTCACCTGCGACTTCCATCGGCTTGGTTATTGCTTGGCGCAGCCGTTCGGCGATTTTGGGTGCGGTGGATTCGTCACGGCAACCTTCGGCCAGTACCGCGAAGTCGGCTTCGTCATGGCGGCTGACGGTGGTGGCTTCGGCTTCGAACAGGCGCGACACGCTATCTTCGACGCGCAAGCTGTCGATCAGGCGATAGGCGGCGTTGATGATGATCTCTTCCCCCGCGACCGGACCCAAGGTCTGGCGCAATTCATCAAGGCGGTCGATGTGAATCAACAACACCGCATAGCGTCCGCGGCGTTTGCGGCGTTCTTTGTCGAGCAGCCATTCCAGGCGGTCCATAAACAGGAATTTGTTGGGGATCGAGGTGATCGGGTCATATGCCTTGGTGCGGGTCACGTCCGTCTGCGAGCCGGAAAGACGCACCGCTTGACCGTCCGCCCCGCGTGAGGCGACGCCACGGGTCAGCAGCCAACGAAATGTGCCGTCTTTGTGCAGGGCGCGGTATTCATGCTCCAACGCGTCGGATTGGCCAAGCAGATGATTTTCCACCGCCAGCTTCAGGCGCTCGACCTCTTCGGGATGAACCAGATTGAACCAATCGTCGGGCTGATTGCCAAATTCCTCCTGCCCATAGCCGAGCATATCTTTCCAGCGCTGGGAAAAATACACTCGACCATTTTGGATGTCCCAATCCCACAAACCGTCATTGGCGCCGCGAAAGGCCAGGGCGTAGCGTTCTTCGCTTTCCTTGAGTTTCTTGTGTGTTTGCAAAACGTCCAATTGGGTGCGAATGCGCGCTTGTGCTACCGGAAAATCAACGGGTTTGGTGATGTAATCGTTGGCGCCCTTGTTGATGGCTTCGGCGATGCTGTCGCTGGCGTCGCGCGCGCTTACCATGATGATGGGAAGTTCTGACTGGTCTTTGGTTTCGCGCACTTGGCTCAGCACTGAAATGCCGTCCAGGTCCGGCATATTGATGTCGAGCAAAACCAAGTCGTAGGAATTTTTTGCAACTTTTTCCAAAGCCTCAAGACCGCCGCTGGCGGTGTCCATGGCGAAGCCTTGGCGCGCAAGGCGACGTACCAGAAGGTCGCGGTTCATGGCGTTGTCATCGACGACCAGAATACGCGGAGCTTGATTGTCGGTAGTGCGCTCGTCCATGGTTCTGTGTGTTCATAACTCTCTTGAGGGCGTGGCTCAGGGATTGCGGTGGAGCAACGCCTCGATCATATGAACTAGCGCAGGAAAGTCTACAGGCTTGGTGGCGTAATCGTCGAAACCAACTTCGTCAGCTTTCTCGCGGTCCGACATCATGGCGTGGGCGGTCAAGGCGATGACCGGAATTGCGCTGGTTTCAGGCGCACTTTTCAGTAGGTGCACGGCCTCCCACCCATCCAGGACCGGCATATTGATATCCATCAAAATCAAGTCGGGGGCCAATGCGCGGGTCATTTCGACACCTTCTTGTCCGTTCACGGCCAGCAGCACCTCGTAGCCCATTTTTTCCAGACGTCTGGACAGCATGTCGCGATTGAGGTCGTTATCTTCGACGAGGAGCAAGGTGGTCATCAACGTAATCCAGGGCAACTATATGAATCTATGAATGAATTTAATTTAGATATGATACTGAATTGTGTCCGCAGCCTCAGCCTCAGTGATGGAGGTGGGGAGGCGGACGGTGAAGGTTGCGCCTTGGCCCAATGTGCTGTGGGCATCAATTTCGCCGCCAAGCAGTCGAGCAAACTCCCGATTAACCGTCAAGCCCAGACCGGTGCCGCCATATTTTCGGGTAGTTGACGCGTCGGCCTGAATGAACGGATCGAAGACCCGTTTTAGCTGTGCGTCATCCAGGCCGATGCCGGTGTCGGAAACGCTGAAAATAATGCAGTCGACACCGCTATCGGGATTTTGTTGCCGGGTCGCGCTCAGCGTAATGGTGCCGTTGTCCGTGAATTTGGCGGCGTTGGACAAGAAATTGAAAAGAATTTGACGCAATCGGGTGACGTCCGTTTCCATGACGCCGATATCGTCGGCGGTGTTGACAATGAGGGTATTGCTGTTGGCGGCGATCAAGGGTTGGACGGTGTCGACGACGGTATCGAGGATGTCCTGAATCAAGCATTTTTCGATGCTGAGGTCGACGCGTCCAGCTTCGATTTTCGATAGATCGAGAATCTCATTGATGATTCCCAACAGATGTTTGCCGGCTGTGTTGATCTTGTCGAGGTCGGGGGCGATTTCGGCATAACCCAAATCCGCTGCGTCTTCTTGGAGCATTTCGGAATAGCCGATGATGGCGTTCAGCGGGGTGCGCAACTCGTGGCTCATGTTGGCCAGGAACAAGGACTTGGCTTTGTTGGCCGTTTCGGCGTCTTCGCGCGCGCGCAATAATTCGCCTTCGGCGCGGCGGCGTTCTTGCACCTCTTCGGATAAGGCACGGGTTCGTTCGTGGACGCGGTGCTCCAACTCGTCGTGGGCGGTCCGCAGTTCTTCCTGGGTGCGGCGGCGAATGATGGCACCCATTTTAAAGATGCGCAACGCACGCAACATATCGCCGATTTCGTCACGTCGCGGCTTGTCGGGAATTTCTACCGACAAGTCCCCATCGGCCAATCGGGTCATGATGCTGGTGACACGCCGGATCGGGATGGAGATGGAACGTCCCAATAAGATCAGCGCGATCATAAAGGCCAGGGAAAACCCACCCGCGATCAAACCGATGAGGGCGTTGAGGTTCTGTTCCTGCTTGTCGATGGCGACGTTCACTTCGCTGGTGAGACGGGCCAAGATGGTATGAGCGTCGTTGACCGTATTTTCGATTTGTCCACGCAAGCCGTGTTCGAAGTCCAACCCAATTTCGTTGGCAGCGTGCGCCAGTTCGAGAAATGTGCGGCGGTAGGAAAACAAATGGGTGATGAGGTTTAGACGTATTTCCTCATCAGAGACCAAGCGCTTGATGTCGGAAACCATAACCGCATAGTTGCCTTCAAACCGGTCGACGTCCTCGGTTTGTTTGTGCAGTTGAAGGTCTTTGGTGAAGATCTGCAAGATCACCAACTGACGGTGCAGCGCGTGACGGACATTGACCTCGTTGGAGACCTTGTCCAGTTCGGTTTCGATGTTGATGATATCGCGGGCAAGCGCTTTGCGCAGACCTTGGGTTTGGTCCTTGCCGATCTTGGTCTGTAATTCTGCCATGACTTCAAACAGGTACTGGTACTCGCTGGTCAGCACCACCAGTTGTTCCAGCGCATTCATGGGCAGATCTAGCATCCAGAAACGCTCTTTGAGGTCTTCGGTGCTCTCCACGAACCGCTCGAAGATCGTGCTGAATTCTTCGCGGTTGCGCGGGTCGTACAGATTGACGAAATCGTTTTGATTGCGCCGCAAGTTCAGCAGCATCATGTCCATTGACGTAATGGAATTGCGAGTTTCGTTCATCGCACGCAGGGAAGCGTCGCGGTACCAGCTGAGATATAAAATCGTCGCAAGCGAGACCACCACCATCACCGACAACATGGTCAGCTTGGTGCGGATGGGCAGGGTGCGCACGCGACGCAGAAATGGCATATTAGAAACGGTCATGCCTTCGCATTCCAACATCCACGCATGTTGGATGCCCTCCCCAAAGAATTCCGTAAAACCATATGCATCATGATCGATTCAGCGCAGCCTTTGCGCCAAGCCCCCCGGCTGGTTGGTAAGATACGCCAACCAGTCCGATCTGCAAAGTTTTGAAAAAATAGGATTAATGGATGGCGAGGGCGTCGCGGAGTTGGGCTAGAGTTTCAAGGCGGTGCGTATCGTCATAATCCACGGGCGGGTGCGCGCCCCACACTGGCGCGGGCCAAGCGGGATCGCCTTGAAAGCGGGCGATGACGTGGATGTGCAACTGTTCCACCACGTTGCCCAGCGCGGCGACGTTCATTTTATAGGGCTGGAACACGGCCTTCATGGCCTTGCTGACGCGATCGATTTCCGCCATTACCTGGATGCGCTCGCTTGCGTTGAGGTCGTCGAGATCACGCAATTCGTCGATGGCTGGGACCAAAATGACCCATGGATAGGTTTTGTCACGCATCAGCAACACCCGGCAAATGTCCAAACGCGTTACTTCGACCGTGTCTTTGTCCAAGATGGGGTTGAGGGTGAAGGCGGATGTACTCATGGTTAAGGTCTCTTTAGATTGCTGTCGGGTTCGGGCAGTATGAGCCCACGGCGAAGCGAAGGACAATGATCAATGACGGAAATGCGCGTTAAAACGGAGTTTTGGGTCAAGGCCCAACTGCGTTTGTGCGACCAATCGTTCCTGCCTGCCGTGGTGGCGCGGCGCGGCGACCGAGACGCGGGCCAAGTGCTGATCAAACTCAACCGTCTGGGGCGTGGCTGCGAGCTTCTGGGGCGACGGTTTTCGGTCGACGGCAATCGGGTGTGGATGGTCGTTGCCGGCGGTGAGGGCCCGGATGCGGAGGCGGCGTGCGACACCTACATCGCGCGCGAGGTCGATATCGACACGGATCTGTGGGTGATCGAGATCGAAGACCCGGACGGCAGCTACCTGCCTGACGGCCAGCAGCCCGTGCGCCCTTAGTCGGTTGCGAACAATTGCCCCATATCCTTGAAACTCTTGAATTCCAAGGCGTTGCCACTGGGGTCTTGAATGAACAGGGTGGCTTGCTCACCGGCCAAGCCTTGGAAACGGATATAGGGCTCAATCACGAAATCGACCTTCGCAGCGACCAGCTTGTCTTTCAGCGCATGCCAGTCGTCCCAGCCCAACACCACGCCGAAATGCGGTGCGGGGACATGTTTGCCATCGACTTGGTTGGTCAGCGCGGTGGGGCCATCGCCGGAGCTGAGATGGGCGACGACCTGGTGGCCCCAAAAATTGAAATCGATCCAGGTGTCCGAAGAGCGTCCTTCCGCACACCCCAAGAACTCACCGTAAAATTTTCGCGCCTGTTCCAAGTCGTGGACCGGAAAAGCCAAATGAAAAGGCTGGATGGGCGATACCGAAGACATGGGGAAGTCCTTTCAAAATGCGCTATGGTGGAGGCGGAAAACCACAGGGGCGAGACATCATGAGCACGGTTATCGACGAAATTCTAGGCAAAATTCAAGCGCTTGAACAAGACCTGGAACAAGAATACGAAACCCAACGCACGCAGTTTCGCTACCGTCTCGACCAGCACAAGGTTTTGTTCGAGCAGGAAATGACGATCCGCCATCGCGCGCTACGCAAAAGCGTGATGAAGTTTTGGCGGGAATCCGAACTGCTCAATTTCATCACTTCGCCGGTGATCTACGCGCTGGTGGTGCCTCTTGTTTTGCTCGACCTGTCGTTAAGCCTGTTTCAATTGATCTGCTTTCCCATTTACGGCATCAAAAAAGTGCCGCGTTCGGACTTTATCGTCATCGATCGCCATCATTTGGCGTATCTCAATTGGGTCGAAAAGCTCAATTGCGCTTATTGCGGCTATGCCAACGGGGTGATCGCCTATGGCCGCGAAATCGCCAGCCGTACGGAAAAAAGGTGGTGCCCCATCAAGCATGCCCGACGGGTGCGCGGCGTGCATCATCGCTACTACGAGTTCGACGATTACGGTGACGCGGAAAGCTACCGTGAACACATGAACAACCGTAGGTAAACGAGACCTTGCGCCGTATATCACTTAGGCATATATAGATCTGATATATGTTCGGCACATGTGCCGCCGTTCTTGCGGAGTGGAATATGGACGTGAAAACCTTGTGCCTGGGCGTGTTGAGCCTGGGTGATGCCAGCGGGTATGAAATCCGCAAAATGTTCGAAGAAGGACCGTTCGCGCACTTTCACCAAGCGAGCTTCGGTTCCATCTATCCGGCTTTGTCCAAGTTGCTGGAAGCCGAACAGGTCACCTGCACGGTCGAGGCCCAGGATGGCCGACCCGACAAAAAAGTCTATTCCATTACCGAAGCAGGCTTGAGCGCTTTTCGCGCTGCTTTACGCAAAAAGCCGGACATGGATCGGGTGCGTTCCGAAACGCTGTTCATGCTTTTTTTCGCCGATCATTTGGACGACGCACATTTAACCGAGGTCTATGACGGCTATATGGCGGACTATCGTTTTTACGTTGAAAAGATGGCGCAGTTGGACAACACCGGTCTGTCGCGGGGACGCCGGTTCGTGCGTGGTTTCGGCATGGCATTTTACCAAGGCGTGTTGAAATACATGGAAGACAATCGCGATGCATTTTTCGCCGCTGCCAAAGACGACGGTTGGCGCGATCTGGAATCGATCCGCGAATGTATGGACTGTGTCAGTCCGGCCATCCGTAAGCATAAAGTGGGAGAGGACGCATGAGCCCCAAGGACAATTTCGAGCCCTCTTTGGATCAAGGGGAACACGCTTCGGGTCAGTCGTCTTCGAGAAAGCCCCTGTTGCAAACTTCGCACAAGATGGCCATCGCCATCGCGGTGCTGGCGGTAATGTGGATGGTCTCGGGGCGGTTCACCAATCCCGAGCCCGCCGCCGTGAACGGCGTAACGCCAGTCGACGCAGTCGATGGTCCCGCCTCTGCGCAGGCCGAGGACAACCCACAAACGCGCGTGCGCGTAAGCACCGTCACCAGTGAAGAACACGTGCGCAAGATCGCCATCTTGGGCCGCATCGAAGCGGACAAAGCGGTGTCCGTGCGCGCCGAAATACCGGGCCGCATCGCCGAGGTGGTGGTGCAACGCGGCGCGCGGGTCGAGGCCGGAGACGTGTTGGTCAAAATGGATCCGGAAAATCTTCCGGCGTTGCTGGCTGAGGCGCGTGCGCGTTTGGAACAACGCAAGATCGCTTATGAGTCCGCGCAAAAACTCAGCAAAGGCGGCTACAGTTCGCAATTGAACGTGGCCCAGGCCAAAGCCGACATGGAAGCCGCCCGCGCACAGGTGTCGGGTATGCAGCGCGATATGGACAACACCACCATCACTGCGCCGCTCGCCGGCGTGGTCGATGATCTGCCGGTGGAAGCAGGCGACTTCATCGACAAGGCCGGCGCAATCGTCGCGCGGGTCATCGATCTGACGCGGATGAACGCGGTCGGTGAAGTGGTGGAACACGACATCGGCTACATCGATTTGGGCGGCGAGGCGCAGGTGCGTCTGCCCGACGAGCGCATGGTCAGCGGTCGTGTCAGCTTTATCGCCAAATCATCCACGGCATTGACCCGCACTTTTCGCGTCGAGGTGACGATGGATGTGCCCGACGGCTCGGTGCCCGAAGGCGTGACCGCCGAGTTGCACCTGCCGCTGGAACGCGTGGTGGCGCACAAAATTTCTCCGGCATTGCTGACGCTCAACGATGAGGGCGCGGTGGGCGTTAAAACCGTCAACGATCAAGGGGTGGTCGAATTCCATCCCGTCGAGATGGTGTCCGACGCCACAGACGGGATCTGGCTGACCGGGTTGCCGCAGCAAGCGCGGATCATCACCGTGGGCCAGGAATTCGTCGCCGAAGGACAAACCGTGATCCCCGTCGAAGGGGAGTTGAATACGCAAAAGTCCGCCACCGGTTTGGTCAACGGGGAAGGAAACTAACCCATGCGCGGGCTCATCGACATCGCCTTTGTCCATGCCAGGACCACGCTTTCGACGCTGTTGTTGCTGTTGATGGCGGGTACCGTGGCTTACGTGGAAATTCCTAAGGAAGCCGAACCCGACATCAACATCCCGTTGGTGATCGTGCGTGTCGTGCATGATGGCATTTCCCCCGAGGACAGCGAAAGCCTGATCATTCGACCGTTGGAACTGGAGCTGCGTTCCGTCGAAGGGCTCAAGGAAATGCGCGCCAAAGGCTACGAAGGCGGCGCCAACATCGTGTTGGAGTTCGAAGCCGGTTTCGACGCCAAGCAGGCGCTCACCGATGTGCGTGAAAAAGTCGACAACGCCAAACCCGATTTGCCCGAAGACAGCGAAGACCCGGTCATCGAAGAGATCAATTTTTCCGAATTTCCGGTTGTGGTGGTCAGTCTGTCCGGCATTGTGCCGGAACGTGCGTTGCTGCAGCTGGGGCGTGATCTGAAAGACGAGCTGGAAGGTTTGAGCCCGGTCTTGAAAGCGGAACTCACCGGCACCCGCGACGAGATGGTGGAAATCCTCATCGATCCGGTCAAGGTGGAAAGCTACGGCCTCAGCCCTTCTGAGGCCATCGCCAACGTCAAAAGTTCCAACAAACTGGTCGCGGCTGGCGCACAAGACACCGGGCGCGGCAGCTTCACCCTCAAGGTGCCGGGATTGCTGACCGATGTCGGCGAGATCATGGCGCTGCCGATCACCGTCGATGGCGACGCGGTGGTGCGCTTGGGCGACATCGGCGAGGTGCGTCGCGCCTTTAAGGACCCCAAGAGTTTCGCCCGCATCAACGGCGAACGCGCGGTGACGTTGGAGGTCTCAAAACGGTCCGGCGAAAATTTGATCGAAACCGTCGAACTGGTGAAAGCCACGGTCGAGGGCGAGCGTTCGGCGTGGCCGGAATCGTTGCAGAACTCGGTCAACGTGACCTACGCGCAAGACAAGTCGACGGATATTCGCGAACGCCTGTCGACGTTGGAAAATTCCGTCATCAGCGCGGTGCTGCTGGTTATGATCGTGGTGGTTGCCGCACTGGGATTGCGCTCGGCGGGCTTGGTCGGCGTCGCGATTCCGGGCTCGTTTCTGACCGGCGTTTTGGTGCTGCATTCCATGGGCCTGACCATGAACATGGTGGTGCTGTTCGGTCTGGTGCTGGCGGTCGGCATGTTGGTCGATGGTGCCATCGTGGTGACCGAATTCGCAGATCGCAAAATGACCGAAGGCTTGCACCGCAAAAAGGCGTATGCCCTGGCCGCCAAGCGCATGGCGCCACCGATCCTCGCCGCGACTCTGACCACCTTGGCGGCGTTTTTGCCGTTACTGTTTTGGCCCGGCGTGGTCGGCGAGTTCATGAAGTATCTGCCCATTACCTTGCTGGCGACATTGTCGGCGTCGTTGCTGATGGCGTTGGTGTTCATTCCGGCGTTGGGGGCGTACATCGGTCGTCCCGGCACCGCCGATCCGCAAGCGATGCGCGCGCTGAAAGGCGGCGAACAAGGCGGTCTGGATAATGCCAGCGGCATCACGCGGGCCTATCTGGGTATTTTGGAAACGGCCTTGAACCATCCCGCAAAGGTGATGATCGGCGCGGTTTTGATGCTGGTTGGTGTTTTGTTTACGTATGCCAAGTTCGGCAACGGGATCGAATTTTTTCCCGAATCCGAACCCAGCACCGCACAGGTCCAAGTGCGGGCGCGCGGCAACCTGTCGATTTGGGAACGCGATGCGCTGATGCGCGAAATCGAGGCCGAGATTATGCGCGTCAAAGACATCAAGACCGTTTACGCGCGCACCCGTTCCAATCCCACAGGCGAAAGCGCGGAAGACATCATCGGCACGGTGTTTCTCGAATTCGAAGATTGGGACAAACGGCGCAAGGCCGATGTGATATTGGATGAAATCCGCACCCGCACGGCACCGATCGCGGGCGTGATCGTGAACACGCTCAAACGCGAAAGCGGCCCGCCGGTGGGCAAGCCGGTGCAGATCGAAATTTCGTCGCGCTATCCCGAACTTTTGGAGCCGACGGCCCGGCGTATCATCGAAGAGCTGAACAAAAACGAGAATTTTGTCGATATCGAAGACAGCTTGCCGTTGCCGGGGATCGATTGGGTTTTCGAGGTCGATCGCGCCCAGGCGGCCAAGTTCGGCGCCAATGTTTCGTCGATCGGCAGCACCGTTCGTCTGGCTACGGCGGGGATCAAGTTGGGTGGTTATCGTCCTCGCGACACCGATGACGAGTTGGACATTCGTGCGCGCTTTCCCAGCGAATATCGCACCTTGGAACAGTTGCGTCACATGCGGATCAAAACACCGGCGGGCCAAGTGCCGATGAGCAACTTCGTCACCATGGAACCGCGTGCCAAGACCGGCACCATCAGCCGCACCGACGTCAAGCGCGTGGTTACGGTCAAGGCCGACGTGGCCGAAGGCGTGCTGGCCGACGTCATGGTCAAAGGTGTTCAGGCGTGGATTGCGTCAGCGGATTTGGATCCGCGCATCTCAATCCGCTTCAAGGGCGAAGATGAAGAGCAAGACAAAGCCAAGGCGTTCTTGGGCAAGGCGTTCGGCGTGGCGCTGTTTTTGATCGCGATCATCTTGGTGACGCAATTCAACAGTTTCTATTCCAGCTTGCTGATTTTGTCGGCTGTGGTGATGTCGACCATTGGGGTATTCATCGGCTTGCTGATCACCGGTCAGCCGTTCGGCATCGTCATGGGCGGCATCGGCGTGATCTCGTTGGCGGGGATCGTGGTCAACAACAACATCGTGCTGATCGACACCTTTGACCGCCTTAAACAGAGCACCTCGGATGTGCGCGAAGCGGTCATGCTGACCGGCGCGCAACGTTTGCGTCCGGTGTTGCTGACCACCGTGACGACGATTTTGGGCCTGATGCCCATGGCCATGAACATCGGTATCGATTTCATTGGCCGCACCGTGGTGTTCGATGCGCCGGCCAATCAGATGTGGGTGCAGTTGTCCCTGTCGATCGTGTTCGGCTTGAGTTTCGCCACGATCTTGACGCTGATCGTCACGCCTGCATTGTTGATGTTGCGGGCCAATGTCGCGGCTTGGCGTCAACGCCGCCGCGATCGCCACGGCGCGCCCCGCATGGCTTCATAGATAGCTTAGTCGATCAGTGGCGGGGCGATGCAGTTCGGCGGCAAATGCACCTTAACGGTGGTTCCGGCGCCTTTTTGGCTGATGATTTCCAGGCTGCCGCCATGCAATTCGACCAGTCCTTGGGTCAAAGGCAGACCCAGGCCGGTGCCGTGATACTTACGGGTGTGGTCGCTTTCGACCTGACCGAATTGCATCATCGCCTTGGTGATATCGGCTTCGTCCATGCCGATGCCGGTGTCTGAAACGACAATGGCGAGGCCGCCATCGTCTTTTTTCTCGAACGAGATGCTGACACTTCCCCCCGAGGTGGTGAATTTCACCGCATTGGAAAGTAAGTTCAAAAACACCTGCTTGATGCGGCGTTCATCGGCGATGATAAAGGTGTCTTGGTCGATGCAGTCGCACGTGATGGTGATACCGACCTGCTCGGCACGCGGTGCCACCAACCGCAATGACGATTGCAGGACGTCGGCAAGACGGAATGTGGTGGTGTAAAGACTTACCTGCGAGGCTTCCAGCGAGGCGACGTCGAGAATATCATTGATCAATGCCAGCAGATGCTCACCGGATTCCTTGATGATGTTGACGTAATCGAGATAAGCCGGATTATCGAGTGGGCCGAAAGTTTCGTTTTGGATGGAACTGGAAAAGCCGATGATCGCGTTTAACGGAGTGCGCAATTCGTGACTGGTATTGGCGAGAATTTCGGACTTTGCCCGGCTGGCAATTTCCGCCTGCTCTTTTGCGGCGGTGAGTTTTTCCTCTGCCAGTTTACGCTCGGAAATGTCTTCGTGAACGGCGACGAAGTGATTGATGGTTTCAGAGTAAAGCGCCACCGGGCTGATGGTCAGGTTGGCCCAAAACACGGTGCCGTCTTTGCGCTTGTTTTGAATTTCGCCTTGCCATTTCTTACCGGCAAGAATGGTGGCCCATAGATCTTGATAAGTTTCTCGTGTCGTTAGGCCCGATTGCAACAGGCGCGGATTTTGTCCGATGACCTCTTCGCTGCTAAAGCCGGTCATTTTCTTGAACATGGTGTTGACGTACTGGATCGTGCCGTCGAGATCGGTGACGAAAACCATCGACGGATTTTGTTCGATAATTTCAGAAAGCATGCGCAGTTGTTTTTCCGCATCGAGCTTTTCGGTGATGTCCTCGGCGGTGCCGTAAACGCCTTTGAGATCCCAGGTGACCTTGTCGAAGTGCGGCAGGCCGCTGATCAACAGTGAGCGGTTGACGCCGTCGGGGCGCTCGATTCTAAACAGGCGGTCGCGAAACGGTTTGTCCCAATCAGGCTCGGCTTGCCCCCCTGGAATGGCGGGAAAGCTCCCCAACGAAGAGAGTTTCTGCCCGATCAAGTGTTGCGGCGGTAGGCCGAAGACTTCGAACGCGCGCTCGGATACGAAGGTTAGGGTGCCGCTTTTGTCGATTTCCCAAATGACTTCGGACACCAGACGGGTGATGTCTTCCAGTCGCGCCAATGCATTTGACGCCCGTTCCTCGGCCTTACCGGGAAACGAAGGCCAGTTTCTAGGCTTTCGGCTTTGATACACATGCACCACGCTGACGCCCCCTCGTCTCGAATATCGAGATGATTAACCATAAAACTTTATTGTCATAAAGCTATAAAATCATTCTAAACGGGAAAAAAGCGCGTAAGGAGTCACGTAAAGGTGTAGCTGAAAGGCGTGCATGGTGTAGGGTTATGTGGAAAATGTGCTTGATTATACGAATGGTGTATCTCTTTTTCCGACCGTCTCGGGCTATGATCTAACGACAGTATAGCATTGATGATGAGGTTTCGATGAGTCCTGTGCTGGACGCGGACCGGTTGCTGAGCTTGGCGCGTGAAAATACCGCCAAAAGCAAAACTGAGCTTGCCGCTGTCGTCGACAGCTTGTTCGATGATCGCGGAACGGCGCTGTCCGACCGCGAAAAAAGCCTCATGTTCAACATCATTCAGAAACTTGTGCATGAGGTCGAGGTCTCGGTGCGCAAGAAGCTCAGCGAAAAACTCGCCGAAGATAGCACTGTTCCGCATGAATTGGTGGTGGCGCTGGCATCCGATGAATTGGATGTCGCGTACCCGATTCTGACCAAAAGCAAGGTTCTGCACGACGAAGACCTGATCGAAATCATTCGCTTGCGTACCGAAGAGTATCACCTCGCCATCACATTGCGCGACGACATCAGCGAACAGGTTTCCGACGCGTTGGTCGAGACCAATAACGTCAGCGTCATCACGCATCTTTTGAAGAATGAAAACGCCCGCATTTCTCAGGCTGCGATGGCGTATCTGGTCGAACAGTCCAAACGCGTCGACACCTTCCAAGATCCGCTTTTGCGGCGCACCGACCTGCCCGAAGCGTTGGCGCAAAAGATGTTCATGTGGGTGTCTTCGGCATTGCGTCAACACATTATCGAACGCTACCACATCGATGCCGAGACCACGGATCGCCTGTTGCGGCAAGCGGCACGGGAGGGGTATGAAGCAACCCTGACGGAAAAGTCGGACCCGTCATCGGAATTGATCAAGAGCCTGCGCGAACGCGGCATGGTGACCCCGGAAATGCTGGTGCAAACCTTGTCGGACGGTGAAATTCCCTTGTTTTTCGCGATTTTGGCAGACCTAACCAAACTCAATGACGTGTTGGTACGGCGTATCGTTTTCGAAAAAGGCGGAGAGGGCATCGCCATTGCGTGTAAGGCGATCGGTCTTGCGGAAATCGATTTCATCACCATTTTCCGCAAAAGCCGCCGGGTTGCGCCAGGGCGCGCCGACGCCACCCGTGCCGATGTCAACGCGATCTTGGATCTCTACCGTGGATTTGAACAGGACGACGCATTGAAAGTGGTCGAGATGTGGAACGACGACCGCGAATATCTCAGTGCGATCCGCGATCTGTTGCCGAATACGCCCGAAACGGGATCTGTATTTCACTGAACGCCGGTTAGGGCTTTTTGCCGTTGAGGTCGATGTCCACAGGTTGGTCGTCGTCGTCGTCAATCTCGCACGAACCGGTGCGGATGCAGATGGCGCGGTAGCTGCGCACGGCGAACGGAATGGAGATCATGTACGCCGCCAAAATGCCCGACAACGTCACCCATGGCGCGCTCAGCATGCTGGCGATCACCAAGCCGACGGTGACCATCAAAGGCAATACCAGCTTGGGGCTCAGCTTGACCTTCTTGAATGAATAGGTGGGGATCGAACTAATCATCAACATCGCCACCACGATCATAAAGACCGATACCACTTCGGGGCGGCGCACATATTCTTCGAACAAGTTGAACGAAATGATCATCGGCAACAGCACCAGACCGGCCGCCGCCGGGGCAGGAACGCCGGAAAAGAAGGTCGAGGCCCACGCCGGGGGATCGGGGTCTTCGGCGGCGGTGTTGAAACGCGCCAAACGCAGCGCGCAACTGACAGCGAACAGCACCACCAAGATCCAGCCGAACCGCCCCATCTGCTCCAACGACCAAAAATACAGCATCATTGGCGGGGCGACGCCGAAGCTGAGAATGTCGGCCAGCGAATCCAACTCCGCCCCGAACTTAGAGGTCCCCTTGAGCAGTCGTGCAATTCGCCCGTCCAACGCGTCCAAGATCGCCGCCGCTAAAATCGCCAGTGCGGCGTGTTCCCAGCGCCCTTCGTAGGCAAAGCGGATCGCCGTCAGGCCCGAGCTCAGGGCCATCAGCGTCAGCATGTTGGGAATCATCACGTTCAGTGACAAGCGCTTGCGCTTGGGGCGTCGGATCGACGAGGGGGGGGCGCTGTGGGGGCTGGTATCGGTCATTAGCGAACCTCGCCCTCGCGACGGGTTTCATCGGCGTCCAAATCGGCAACCACCGTTTCGCCGGCGGTGGTCAATTGGCCAACGGCAACCAGCGGCTGGGCGTCTTTCGGTAAATAGACGTCGACGCGCGAACCAAACCGGATTAGGCCGAAACGTTGCCCGGCTTGCAGGTGATCGCCTTCTTTGACCTGGCACACGATCCGTCGTGCAACCAGGCCCGCGATCTGCACGAACGCGATATCGTGGCCCGTGGCGGTGCGCATGGAGAGCGACATGCGTTCGTTGAATTCGCTGGCCTTGTCGAGTTCGGCATTGAGGAATTTACCGGGACGATAGGCAATCTTTGATATCGTGCCGTCCATCGGGGCGCGATTCACATGGACGTTGAAGACGTTCATGAAAATGCACACGCGTGGGCGGGCTTCGTCACCCATTTCCAATTCCGCCGGTGGCACCGCTTCGTCGATCAGGCAGATGCGGCCATCTGCGGGCGCGATGACCAGACCCGGTCGGGTCGGGGTCACGCGGTCGGGGTCGCGGAAGAAATAAACGCACCACAGCGTCAGAACGAAGCCAATCCAACCGAGCGGCTCGGCATAGTAGCCAAGGGCCAGGGCGATGACGGCGAACAGCGCGATGAACGGCCAACCGGCGCTGTTGATAGGGACCAGGATGGTCTTCACGAAATGATCTTCCTTAAACTGTTCACCGGAAAAGTTCCGGTTTCGATCCGCGCGCATTGTAGATGCGCGAAGGCGTTACGTTAAGCCTTGTATTTTACGTTAAAAAATGGCTGCAAAGCACCGTTTATTGTTTTGTCCTATTGTCCAGGCAGGCGGAACACTTGGCCGGGATAGATCAAATTGGGGTCACGGATCAGCTTTTGATTTGCCTCGTAAATCATATGGAAACGCAATCCTTCGCCATAGGTGCGCTGCGCCAGCCGCCACAGGCTGTTGCCGGGTTGCACGACGACGAAGCTGCCGGGGGCGAGATCTTTGGTGTCCGCAGGCTCGGCACGTTGGAACGGCAGTTCGCGCCGCGCCAACACCTGGGCGCGGTCGTCGATCATGTCGGCACGTAGGGTATAGGTGCCGGGTGCGATATCGGTTTGCGGGGTGACGTGCCAGCGTCCCGCCGCATCGGTGATGGTGCGGCCGATGAAATGGTTGTCGATGTAAAGCTGCACCGCGTGTCCCGGCGATGCGTGGCCGCTGATGGTCAGGTTGCCGCCGCCGTAATCGACGGAATCGACGCCGAAAACGTCTTGCGGGCCGGGTTTTTGCAGAACTTCACTGGGGCCGGTGCCGTCGCGACGTACTTTCAGCGCCAGCGCACCGTCGGTGTTGGCACCGCGTTCGGGGACCACCAAAATCACCACATGGTCGGACAGAACGGGATCGTGCCCGTCAACGTGCATGCGCAGGCCGAGGCGGCGTTCACCGGGTTCCAATAGGGATTCGGGTACATACACCCATTCTCCATGAGCATCCGCAGCGACGGACCCGAACACATTGTCGCCGTCAAGGATTTCGACGCGGCTGCCGGGATGGGCGCGGCCCGCCATCACGGCGTTGCCTTCGGGGTTGACCCGCACGACGTCGAACGACGGCGGGACGACGGTTTCAGCTTGGGTTTTGGTCGCGCGATCTTGTTCAGTGGTTTGGGCAGGCGGCGGCGGGGGGGTATCCACGTCGCCCAGAATGATGCTGAGCCCGACGGCGACGGCGATGATGACCACGCCGAGCACACCTATCATGACGGATTTATGCAACGTCCCCCAACTCCTGATCCCGTGAGGCCCCAACATTATTATGTTTAACACTAAATGTGGGGCGATGGGACTGCAATCACCCTAAAGTGCGAATGGCGTAAAAAAAATGTCAATTCCAATCGCCCCCCCCGGAAACCTTGGCTTTTGGGGCTTTGACCGGATTGTGGACCGGGGGCAGGGATTGCAGATGGCGGATCAACGCTTGGCGGTCCTGAGCGGTCATTTTGCTGGTGGAGTGGCTGATCGATTCGCTCATCACCCCGCCGACGAAATCGCCGTCGGGCAACATGCCGGTGGTAAACAGCATCTTTAAATCGCCCTCGGACCACTTGCCGATGCCGGTATCAGGGTCGGGCGTGATGTTCGGCACGGTGATGCCTTCGGGGTTGCTTATGGTGCCGGCGAACGCTTTGTCGTTTTGATAGCCGCCAAGAAGATTGCGCGGCGTGTGGCATTCATGGCAATGCGACAGGGCTTCGGTGACATAACGGCCGCGGTCCCAATCGGACTTGGGGCCGGGATCGAGGTAGAGCGCATTCCAAAACACCATCAACCAGCGCCAGCCGAACGGCGCTTTGAGGTCGTGTGCCGTGTTCACGTGGTTGGTGGCAGGCTGGGCTTGCATATAGGCCCACAGTGCGGCGATGTCGTCGTCCGTCATGTGGGTGTAGGAGGTATAGGGAAATGCCGGAAAATAGTGACTGCCATCGGGGGCGATGCCTTCGCGCAGGGCGCGTTTGAAATCGTCAAAGGTCCACTTGCCGATGCCCGTGTTCGGGTCGGGTGTGATGTTGGGGCTGAAAAACGTGCCATAGTCGGTCTTGAACGCCCGCCCGCCGGCCAATCGGGGGCCGTTGTTTTTTTTGTCGGTATGGCAGCCTTCGCATCCGGCCAGATTGAAGATGTATTCGCCTTTCGCCAACGAATCTTGGCCAAAGGCTGGCGCATGTGTAGACAGCAGCGCCGCCCCAGCCACAACGGTGGCGAGGGCGGCGCTATAGATTGCCTGTAGGGGCAGAGCCGTCGGCACGTTATCTTACTTCTTTTTCTCGCGGAAATTCTCGTGGCAGTTCTTGCACGATTTGCCCAATTCGCCGAACGCGGCGCCTGCGGCGGCCATGTCGCCGGACATGGCGGCGGCGTTCATATTTGCGGCGGCGCTTTCGAACATTTTTACGGCCTTGGCGAAGTCGTCAGGCTTTTCCCAAATGACGGGCAGCGCGCCGGTTTCACCGAAATCGGAGCCCTTAGGGAAGACTGAGCCGGTAATTGTCGCCAGTGCGGCCATGCCCTGGGTGTGCACGGCGAGGTTGGTCTGATTGCCGGTTTCCGCTTTGAAGATACCCGCGATCGAGCCCATGTGGCCGCCGATCGATTTCATAACGGATTTGCGGTATTTGATTTCACCGGCGTCGTCAGCCATCGCGGGGGCCGTGAACGAAATCGCGGCCAAGGCTGCGCAGGCGAAAAGGGTTGTGCGTTTCATCATCATGGCTCAGTCATCTCCTTCGTGCGCTCGCCCATCGCGGGCGCTGTGTGGGACCAATCGCAGCATAGTTTCCGTGAAAAGCAATCCATTGCCAAGGGCCAGTTTGTAACGGTTCGTAACAAGGACCGGACAATTGAGGCTTTCGACACGGCACGCCGCACGCTACAAAGATGGGAAGTAAGAAAGGGAACTTCGATGAGCAATTTGACATCACTGTGCGTTTTTTGCGGATCGCGTCCGGGCACCGACCCGGCCCATGCCCGCGAGGGTGAAAAACTCGGCCGCTTGTTGGCCGAGCGCGGCGTGCGTTTGGTCTATGGCGGCGGCGGCATCGGTCTGATGGCGGTGGTGGCGAACGCAACGATTTCGGCGGGTGGCGCGGTCACGGGGATCATTCCCGAGTTTCTCCGCGCTTACGAGGTCGGCGTGGTCGACGGCGCGGACGAAATCGTGGTCGAGGGGATGCACGAGCGCAAAGCCAAGATGTTCGAAATTTCGGATGCCTTCGTGGTTCTGCCGGGCGGGCTCGGCACCTTGGACGAAAGCATCGAAATCACCACCTGGAAGCAGCTTCAGCAACACAACAAACCGATCGTGTTCGTCAACACCAATGGCTATTGGGATCCGTATTTCGCCTTGATCGACCGGGTGGTCGACGGCGGTTTCGGTCATCACAAGGTTAAAGAGCTGTTTCAGGTGGTCGAAAACGTCGAGCAAATTTTCGATGCCATCGCCGCCGCCCCCGAAGCCGATGAGATCGTACTGACCAGCCATCTGTAAGAAAGTGGGGTTTCCGTCTTCAGTTTATGGATGCGTCACGTGATATGCGCGCCGCTTGTCAAAGAAGGCGGGGAGTCATATGTTGCAGGTGCACACATACACAGCTTGGATAAACTCTGTAAAACGAGACCCCGCAATTTTGCGCGCTTTTCGGGTGGATACCTGAAGGCCGACAAACATTTTCGGGGTATATAAGGAGAATCGCGGATGTCGAAAATCAAGGTCGCCAACCCTATCGTCGAGCTCGATGGCGATGAAATGACCCGCATCATTTGGGATTTTATCAAGACCAAACTGATCCTGCCGTACCTGGACGTGGATCTGAAATATTACGATCTCAGCGTTGAAAAGCGCGATGAAACCGACGATCAGATCACCATCGACGCCGCCGAAGCGATCAAAAAGCACCGCGTCGGAGTCAAGTGCGCGACGATCACGCCGGACGAAGATCGCGTCAAAGAGTTCAATCTCAAAGCCATGTGGAAAAGCCCCAACGGCACCATCCGCAACATCATCGGCGGCACCGTGTTCCGTCAGCCGATCTTGTGCTCCAACGTACCGCGTCTGGTGCCCGGTTGGACCCAGCCGATCGTGATCGGCCGTCATGCCTTTGGCGATCAATACCGTGCCACCGATTTCGTAGTGCCCGGCGCCGGCAAGCTGACGATGAAGTTCGTGCCGGAAGACGGTGGCGAGGTGATCGAACGCGAAGTGTTTAATTTCCCCAGCGGTGGCGTGGCGATGTCCATGTACAACCTGGATGACAGCATCCGCGGTTTCGCTCGTTCTTGCTTCAATTACGGTCTCGATCTGGGCTGGCCGGTGTATCTGTCGACCAAAAACACCATTCTCAAGGCTTACGACGGGCGCTTTAAGGACCTCTTCCAAGAGGTCTTCGACACCGAATTCAAAGCCAAGTTCGATGCTGCCAACATCACCTACGAACACCGTCTGATTGACGACATGGTCGCGTGCGCCATGAAGTGGTCCGGCGGTTTCGTGTGGGCGTGCAAAAATTACGACGGCGACGTGCAGTCCGACACCGTGGCGCAGGGTTTTGGTTCATTGGGTTTGATGACTTCGGTGTTGATGACGCCGGACGGCCAGACGGTGGAAGCCGAAGCGGCCCACGGCACCGTGACGCGTCACTATCGTCAGCATCAGCAGGGCAAGGAAACCTCGACCAACCCGATCGCGTCGATTTTCGCCTGGACCCGCGGATTGGCGTATCGCGGCAAGTTCGACGACACCCCCGACGTGGTCAAGTTCGCCGAAACCTTGGAAAAAGTCTGTGTCGAGACCGTCGAAGCGGGCTTCATGACCAAGGACCTGGCGCTGCTGATCGGCCCCGATCAGGCGTGGATGACCACCAACCAGTTCCTGGAAAAGCTTGACGAAAACCTGCAAGCCGAAATGGCCAGCTGGTAAACGGTTGGCCGACAGGCGACAATGCGAAACCCCACCGGCCCATCCGGTGGGGTTTTTGCTTGCCCGCCCTTGTGCGGGGCTTAATATGGGGACTGCTGTAACCGTTCGAGAGGTTGGGATATGAGGCCGTCGACCGATCCGGATCTGGAGATGATCTTGGCCGATATGCGCCAGGATTTTATCGATGGCGCACGTGATAAGCTCGATGCCGTGGACGACGAGATCGAGGCCCTGCGCAGTGGCGAGGACGGCGCGGAAAACCATATCCTCGAAATCAAACGCATCATCCATTCCATCAAAGGCTCTGGCGGTTCGTTCGGCTTTCCGACCATTTCCAGGGTGGCGCACGGCCTTGAGGACTATCTTGAAACCAGCGGTGACATTTCCACGGTCACCGCAGAAGATCTGCGGGTGTTCGTCAACACCCTAACCGACATTTTGGTCGCGGGCGAAGAGCCCGACGAGCAATTGGCCCATATGATGTTGCGCAGCTTGCCCACGGGGCGTCGTCAAAGCGGCGTTCGGGCGCTGGACAAGGGGTCCGCCGTGATGATCATGCCGCGCGGCGTGCAGCGTAAGATCATCTCCCAGGAATTGGCGCAGTTGGGCTACAAAGTCTCGATTCTCGACAAAGCGATCGAGGCCTTGGACATGGCTCTCACGCTCAAACCCGATTTCGTCATCACCACCCATGCCCTCGAGCGCATGACCGGCATCGAATTGGCCTGGGCGCTGCAGATGTTTCAGGCCACCCGCAACGTTCAGACCGCGGTGGTGACGGCGGACGAGATCAGCAATGAAATGCTGGAATCCCTGCCGCCACGGACCACCCTGATCAAAAAAGGTCCGCGGTTCTCGCTCGAATTGATGGCATTTATCCGCAAGAGTGAGAAATAGAACGCGATTTCCGGTGGTAAATACGCGATTTCTTCCTTGACGTACCCCTTTAAATTCCGTAAAAACCGCGCACTCGGGGCTGCATCTGTGTGGCCCTGCATCCGTTTTTGACTTGAGGAGCCGAACAATGGCCCGTAAATGCGCCCTGACCGGCCGTGGCGTGATGACCGGTAACAACGTGTCCCACGCTCACAACAAAACCCGTCGCCGTTACCTGCCCAACCTGCAGGACATTTCGTTGATGAGCGATGCCCTGGGGCATCCGGTGAGCATGCGTATCTGCGCCAGCACCATCCGCTCGATCGAACACAACGGCGGTCTCGACGCCTACCTGCTGGGTACGTCGAACCTGAAGCTGACCGAAGAAGCCCAACGGCTGAAGCGCCGCGTTCGTCGCGCGTTGGCGAAAGCTGCCAAGGCCGCTTAAGTCAGCGCCGAACAGGCACCATTAAAAAGGCCCGCTCATAGAGCGGGCCTTTTTTCATGTTATCAACGCCGCGATGATGTTATTCGGCGGCGGCTTCTTGGTTGCCGGGCAGGGCGTCGAACACGCCATCCCAAAAGCGGGTGCGTGCATCGATGGCCAAAAGGGCGGCCTCTTCGGCTTCGCGGGCTTTTTTCGCATCGCCGTCAATGAACGCATTCAGCATGCGCAACGACAAGGGCGCGTGAAAATCTTCATCCAGGTGGATGTGGCGTTCCAGATAATAGTGAAATGCCGGTGCATCAGCCTTGGTGACGGCCATATCCTTCAAAAATGAGCGGAACATGGCGGGGATGATGTGTTCGCGTCCGAGTGCGAACGCAGCGGCGATGACATGGGGTTTATCGGTCTCGATGAACTGGAACGTCTGGGCCGTGAAGGCGCGCGCGGCGGCGGGAATGTCGTGATCGTCGAAAGCCTTGCGAATGCCTTTGTCCGCAGCGGTTTCGACAAACCCATGCACCGTGTCGGCGTCGGCGCCGATTTCGCGCATGGCGGTGCGATACAGTTCATAATGGCTGAGAAATTCGGGTTCGTGTCCGGGCAGGCCCTGGTCTGTTTCTTCTTCGAGCACGATCTCGTTGATGAAGCGGCGTACCATTGGATCGCCCTTGGGCGTCCACGGCACGCGGGTCGGCGCCAGTTCGTTTTGCAAGGTTTTGCACAGGGACATGAAATCCCACACGGAATAAACGTGGTGCTGCATGAACACACGCAGATCGGCCATGGTGCGCACCGATTCGTAAACCGGGTGGCGGGCCAAGCGGTCGCGCGCAGGCGCGATCAGGTCGAGATTGAAATCGTTTTTCATCGGTTTTCCGATTTTTTGATTGGGGCCGGGGTGTATGGTGGGGTGAAATTTACCGCCTTTCCCCCAATCGGTAAAGCAAAACGCGGCCATTTTCGGTGTCCGACACCCAGGCGCGGTCCTTGACCACCAATATGCCTTCCGGCAGTTTGACGTGCGTTTCGGCAAACGTGCCCAGCGGGGCGGCGTCGGGACTGAACACGCGAATTTGGTTGTTGAACGCGTCGGCGACGTACAGGCGACCTTGTTCGTCGTGGCTGATGTATTTGGGCTCCGAAAACGGTGGGTCCCAAGTGGAAATTTCGAATTTCGGGCGCAAATCGCGGTCGAACACCACAAGGCGGTGGTTGCCGGGGTCCGTGGCGATGATGCTCAGCCCGGTGGCGTCTTGGCGGATTTCGATGTCGTGCGGGCGGCTCAAGGCCATGCCCAACGCGCTGTCGGCGACGGTTTCAATCGCGCCATCGTGGATGCGCACGACCCGATCTTCCATGGTGGAGGACGCATAGATCGATCCGTGCGGGCCGACCGCGAGGCCTTCGGGCCCGCCCAGATTTTCGATGATGCCGACAATCTGCGCGGCGGTGTCGTGAAACTCATAAATCACGATGCGATCGTTGCCGCTGTCGGCCACCAGCAAACGGCCCTTGGCGTCGAAAACCACGTCGTGAGGGAAGCTGAGCGTTTGCGCCCCGATGATGCCCTCAAGGGTCAATAGATCCGGGTCCAAGAGCACGACCCGGTCGTTGCCCATGTCGGCCACTACCAGGAAACGGCCGTCGGGGCTCAACGTCAGGTCATGGGGAGCCGCCAAGAGGGGCTCCGACACCCGTTCCAAATTGGCCCACATGGTTTCCGTCCGCGCGGGGAGGGCGGCGCACAACATGCTCAGGGTAAAAATAACGAGACGGATCACGAGATACCTCAACGGTGGTGATGTCGCCTCAGCATATCACCGCCATGGCGGTGATCACAGGGAATCGATCCAGTCGTGAATGTCGGCGATTTCCGCTTCCAGCCAGTTTTCATCCTTGAAGGTCTGGGCAAGGTTGGCGGCGCCTTGCAGACGCGTCAGCATGTGACGGGCATTATGGTCGGCGTCGTCGTGGCTCAATCCCATGCCCGCCAGGCAGTGATGCATGCTCATCAACAACAACGAATACATCGACGTCAAAGCGTTCTGACTGAAAGGGGTGAGCTTGCCGATTTCCGCACTCAGCGTACCCATCGGGCAGCCATATTGCGCCACCTCGTGGCGATCGTTGAACGGCACGTCGGCGATGCGGTGCAGGCGTGCACGCGGATCGGGAATGTCTTTGTGAAGGTCGTCGAGCAAACCTGCCAGACGCTCCGAGCGGTCGCGGATCACCGCGTCGAGCAACTCTTCCTTGGTGCGAAAATAGAAATAAAAATTGCCTTTGGGCACATCGCAATCGTCCGCAATGTCGGCGAACGACGTTGCGGTAAACCCCTTGTGATAAAACAAGGTGTTGGCGGCATCGATGATGCGCTGGCGTTTTTCTTCGCCCTTGCGGCCCATGACGGCTCCAGCTTGAATGCGCGATGATGTCCCCATCTTACGCGCCGGAGCTTAGGTTTCCAGACATAAATGCATATTCATGTACTACACGCCGATTGGTGGCGTCATAGACATGGGTTTGATTTGCCTGCGGGCCATCTCGGCGATTTGCAACCGAACGGCCTGTCGCCAAGGATGTTGCGCCCGATATCCGAGCACCTGTTCGGCGCGTCTATTGGTGACGGCTTTTTCCTCCAAAAAGTGGATGATGGATCGGGTCACCAATGGTTCCCACCACACCAACGGATCGATGGCTTCCATCAAGCCGGCAAAGACGTAGGCGATGGGAAACGGTACTGAAAAGTGCGGCTTGGGATAGCCGAATTCATCATGCAAGAAACCGATGACGTCACGCACGGTCGGGTTTTCGGGGCCGATGACGTTGAACGATTCATAGCCTTTGAGGCCGGGAACCGTCGCGGCCAGCGCCATGGCTTGCCCGATATCGCGACCATCGATGAGCGGCAGATGGGTGGCGCCACCGTTCACCCATGGCACCAGGTGGGTTTTTAGCCTGGGCAGCAACATCGGCAAAATGCCCAGGCCGTAATTCGAGCCGACGAAAAACCCCAAGCGCATGTTGACGAATGTGGTGCCGTGGTCGGCGTGTCGGCGCATATATTCTTCGATCTTTTGGACATTGTGCAGGTGAGGGAAGAACGGCGTAACCTCGCCCACGCAATGCGCGTCGTCGTCCGTGTTGCGATCGGTCAGCGCGGTGCTGCTGACGTGGACGAAGCGCTTCACACCGGCTTGGACCACGTCGTCGATGAAGGCGAGCGCGGGACGCAGGTGATGCGTGTCCGATTGCGACCGGTGTCCCCACGCTGCGGTCCACGCAGCGCAGTGGACGACGGCATCGATGTCTTGCAGCACATGCTTGCGAAACCCGGCATCGCTCAAATCGCCGACCCGGATCTCGCCTTTAAAACGCCCCGACAGCTTGGCCGGGTTGCGACATGTTGCGACGACATTGACGTGGTCGAACCCCGCCAACGCAGCGAGGGTGTGCGAACCGGTGAACCCGGTGGCGCCGGTGACGAGCACCGTCAGGGTCTTTTTACGCGGGTCCATGGGGTTCAATCCTTGCGCACGAAGAAGGTGTGTTCGCGATCGGCACTGGTGGTCGAAAGCAAGGTGTTGCCGGTCTGCTTGCAAAACGATTCGATGTCTTTCAGCGAACCCTGGTCGGTGCTGATCATACGCACCACCTCGCCACTTTCGGCTTGGTTCAGGACCTTGCGAATTTTCAAGATCGGCAGCGGGCAATTGAGGCCGCGTGCATCGAGGTCGTGGGTGAAGTCCATATGTACGTTCCTCCGTTTAAATGAACAGACTGATGTCGGCTTTTTGCGACATCGGCAGATAGCTGGTCGCGCCGATCCAGCCCTCGACTTCGGGGATGTAGTCGTCTTGGGAATGGCCGAACAGATCGACCGTCATCTGACACGCGAACAGCTTCGCGCCGCCTTCGATTGACGCTTCACGCAATTCTTCGACGCTGGCGACACCCTTGGCGCAGGTGGTTTCCTTGAACATGGCGGTGGCCATGGCTTCGAAACCGGGCACGTTGCTCATCACCGCGTTGGGAATGTTCCACTCGATGCCTTTCAGCCATTCGGGGCCGAAGGGCATTTTCATCGGCATTGACGGATTGCCCAGCGGGCTGACCTGCAAGCGCGGTTTTTTCTTCAGCAGTTCCAAGCCGTAAAACGTGAAAAACACCGACACATCCCATTCGAGCGCCGCTGCGGTCGAGGCCAGGATGAACGGCGGATAGGCCATGTCCATGGTGCCTTTGGTGGCGATGATCGCCAGGGACGGGGTTTTGTTGGCCTCGATCTCGGCCAGTTTACGTTCCAACACGGCATCGAGCCGTTTGTCGATCAAGTCGTTGAGATGGGCTTCGTCTGTCGTCGTTTTAATCATATTCATCGGCTATCCCCTCGGTTCGGTTGAGTGCCCCTTTGATGGTGGAGGCCTAAAAATAAGACAATCGTCCAAATCAGTCAATCGTCCAAATTTTTTCGCGTGACGATGGCTGCGGGGGGATTGACGCGATAGGGGGCGCACGCCTATCTCCCGCTCAGGTACAAGACCTTCGATACGAACACGAAAGGATCATCGATGGGGTACATGCGCACAGCCATTTTGATCGCGGGCCTGACGGCTTTGTTCATGGCTGCGGGTTTCATGTTGGGCGGCGAAGGCGGCATGCTGATCGCCTTGATGATCGCGGTCGGCATGAACTTCTGGGCCTATTGGTCATCGGACAAGATGGTGCTCAGGATGTACGGCGCGCGTCAGGTTTCGCGCACGGAGCAACCGGAATTTTACGACATGGTCGCGGCTCTGGCGCAACAGGCCGACCTGCCCATGCCCAAGGTCTACATCATCGACGAGGACCAGCCCAACGCGTTCGCCACCGGTCGCAACCCGCAAAATGCCGCCGTCGCGGCGACCACGGGGCTGCTACGTCTGTTGAATACCAACGAGGTCGCGGGCGTGATGGCGCACGAGTTGGCACACGTGAAAAACCGCGACACCCTGATCATGACCATCACCGCGACCATCGCCGGTGCGCTGAGCATGCTGGCGAACTTCGCGATGTTTTTCGGCGGCAGCGACAACCGCAACAATCCGTTGGGCATCGTCGGGGTGATCTTGGTGATGATCTTGGCGCCGCTGGCGGCGATGATGGTGCAGATGGCGATCTCGCGCACCCGCGAATACGAGGCTGATCGTATCGGTAGCGAAATATGCGGCCAACCATTGTGGTTGGCATCGGCGCTGGGCAAATTGGAACAAGGCGCAAAGCGCATCGACAACGCCCGCGCCGAGGACAACCCGGCGACCGCGCATATGTTCATCGTCAACCCGTTGCACGCCAAATCGGTGGACAACCTGTTCTCGACCCACCCCAATATGAAAAACCGCATCGAACGTCTGCAGGCGCTTGCCGGAACCATGCGTTCCAGTGCCAGCCCCACTCCCAGTCCCAGCAGCGCGACGCGCCCGGTCAAACGCGCACGACGGTCCAGCTCCGTGCCGAACATGCGTGGACGCGGTCGTTCGCGTTAAGGGTCCGCGAACGCCAATCGTCGTCTATGTATCGCTGTCGATGGGAATGATGTGCAGGCGACCGTTCTTGACGCCGGTTTGGGAGGTCAGGTGATTGGACAGATGGCGCACATCTTTCATCGTATCTCTAAGCACCGTGGCCTCGAGGCAGTTTCGCTCGTCGATGTGCAGATGCAAAGTCGCGGCGGGAATGTCGTGGTGATGGTGTTGGGCTTCCATCAGTCGCGATGACAACAGGCGTTCGTGGTTTCCTGACGCAACGGGGCGAGATCAAAAAAAGGCCGGAACGATACCGTTCCGGCCTTTTCGATGTGGTCGGTGGTGTTAAGGGGCTTATTGACCCATGCCCGGCATGTTGCCGTGGTCCATGTTCTGCATGCCACCCATTTTGTGCTTGGCCATATCGCCCATCGCGCCCGGTCCCATGACTTCGACTTTGATGGTCTTTTCGCCGGCATGTTCGAACACCAAGGTGACGGGGAAGGAGCTGCCTTCTTTAAGCGGCTCGTTCAGACCCATGAACATCACGTGGTAGCTGCCGGGTTTGAGTTCTTGGGTGGTGCCGTTTTTCACCGGGATGCCGCCTTCGACTTCACGCATTTTCATCACGCCGCCTTCCATCAGGTGGGTGTGCAGTTCGACCTTTTTCGACACGTCGGCCTTGGCGGCGACCAGGGTGTCGTCCATCCCGGTTTCATTGTAGATGAACATAAAGGCAGCGCCGGCTTTGGCCATGCCGGCAGAGGCACGGGCCCAAGGCTTGGAAATCGTCATGTCGCCGGCCAGGGCAGCACCGGTGAAAGCGACGGTGGCGAGTGCGGTTGCGGCGATGAAAGTCTTAAAGCTGTTCATGGTCTTGGGTCCTTGCAATTGCGGGCACACGCGTGCGCCTCTCTGTACGGGCGGCTCAATCCTGGTTGGGACGAGCAGGTTCAAATCTTGGCTGTTTTGTATAGACACACGCCCGAGCCGGCCGTCCTACTTTCCGGCCCGAGCGTGGTCTTGGTTGGGAAGTGTAACTGTGGGTCAGGCGGCGGGCGGACCGCGGGCCAACCCCGGCGCGGCACTCCAAAGTGCGGTCCGCTTGTCGCTCGCTTCAGGAACGTTGCACCCCCGAGGGAGGTCGAGGGGTACAAACGCCACCTGGGGCGCCTGAGGGACCGGACCTTGGGCGCTGGCCTGCACTTGGCAGACTGGGCAGTCCCAGGGTGTGACGTCAGAAGGAACCTTGTCCAGAGGTCCGTCCAAAACGTCGCCGCGGGTCTGTGCGCCGTAGGCCGTACAAATAACGAGATAGAAACTGGGGAGTGACTGACCCTCGCGGATGCCGTCGTCGTCCGGTAGCGGTACGGCGGCGCTGAGCGGGATCATCGCTTGCAAAAGCATGGCGAACAACGCCGTCTGCGCCGCGCCCCGGTGCGTTACCTTGAGGCGGCTGCAGGTCGAGCGGATCGCACTTTTGACGCGTGTCAGAATCACGGTCATCCCCGTTGCAAACTGCGGATGAGCATGGCGCTCATCTCATTTACACCAATCTTATGCGAAATAGGCCAAGAGGCAAGGTTTAAGTGCCCGCCGACGGACATGAAATGTTCTATGCACGTCGCCGCATGCGGCCTTGTTGGCGGGTGGATTTGGTGTCTTCATCGAACAAATCGGCCAACTCCGACATGATGGTTCCACCCAGATCCTCGGCATCCAGCAGTGTTACGGCGCGTTTGTAATAGCGCGTCACGTCGTGGCCGATGCCGATGGCGATCAGTTCGACCGGCGATTTGGTCTCGATCCATTCGATGGCGTCGCGCAGGTGGCGTTCGAGATAGTTGCCGGGGTTGACGCTCAAGGTGGCGTCGTCCACCGGCGCGCCGTCGGAAATGACCATCAAAATGCGGCGTTGTTCGGGGCGGCCGAGCAGACGGCTGTGCGCCCACAGCAAGGCTTCGCCGTCGATGTTTTCCTTCAAGATGCCTTCTTTGAGCATCAGCCCTAAGTTGCGTCGCACACGCCGCCAGGGGGTGTCGGCACCCTTGTAGATGATGTGGCGCAGATCGTTGAGGCGGCCGGGCTTTTCCGGCTTGCCCTGTTCGACCCATTGCTCGCGGGATTTACCGCCCTTCCACGCGCGGGTGGTGAAGCCGAGAATTTCAACTTTCACCCCACAGCGTTCCAAGGTGCGCGCCATGACATCGGCGCTGGTGGCGGCGATGGAGATGGGCCGGCCGCGCATGGAGCCGGAATTGTCGATCAGCAACGACACCACGGTGTCGCGGAAATCGGCGTCCTTTTCTTCCTTGAACGACAGCGGTGCGTAAGGGTCGATGATCACCCGCGGCAATTTGGCGACATCCAGCATGCCTTCTTCCAGATCGAATTCCCACGATCGCGTCTGTTTGGCCAGCAGGCGGCGCTGTAAACGGTTGGCGAGTTTGGTGACCACGCCTTGCAGCTTATCCAACTGGCGGTCCAACTGTTCGCGCAGGCGCTGCAATTCCATCGGCTCGCACAGTTCTTCGGCGGGCACGACCTGATCGAATTCGGTGGTGTAGGCGCGATAGGGACGGACGGGGTTGGGATCGTTTTGCGGCCACGCGTCGTCGTGTTCGCTGGGGCCTGAGGGTGTCTCGCCGCCCGCGACCATGTCTTCGTCCAACCCGCCTTCGCCGTCGAGGCCGTCGGCGAATTCGGCGCTCATGCCTTCCGAGCCCATCACGCCGGAGGTGTCCTGTTCACCATCGCCTTGCTGGCTGTCGTCAGACTCGCTTTCTGGCTGCTGTTCCTGGCTTTGGGCGTCCTGATCCGACTGCTGATCGGATTCACTTTGACCGGGCAATTCGTTGAGCAGTTCCAGCGCTTGCATCAGCATTCCGGCTTCACGCGCGAATTCCGCCTGATCGGCCAACGTCGTCGCCAGCTTGTTGAGGCGTCCTGGGGCTTTGGCGTCGAGCCACGGCCGCCAGATTTGGGCCAAGTCCTCGGCGTCGGCGGGAATTTTCTCGCCGTTGAAACGTTCGCGCGCCAACAGCGTGATGGCCTGGGCCATGTGCACCGGGTCGCGCTCGCTGACCCCACGGAATTTACCGGCGTTCTGTTCGTGCAGCGCCGCCATGTTTTGCGCCGCGCCGGGAAACACCCGCGCGCCGACAGCCTCGACCCGTGCTTGTTCCAGGGCGCCGAATACCGCGCGCGCATCATCGCCCGGCGGCATCAAGCGGTTGTGCAAGTCCGGGTCGTGATATTGCATGCGCATCGCCAGGGCGTCGGCTTGTCCGCGCAGACGCAAGACGTCGGCGGATTTGAGATGCGGTGCCGGTTCCGGTTCGGGCAGCATGGCGCTTTCGCCCGACAGGGACGGGCCGCTTTGACCGCGCACGAAACCGACCGTCAGTTCGCGCTTTTGGCCCATGGCCTTGAGCGTTGCTGCGGTTGCGCGTTTGAGCGTTTCGTTGAGCGGTTCTGCCTTGGACATGTCCCGGCCTTATCCTTGAGCGCTGGACCCGAGACCGGATTTGATCAGGGATTCGGGCAATTCCTCGCCAAAGCAGCGCTGGTAATATTCGGCGACGATGGGGCGTTCCAACTCATCGCATTTGTTGAGGAAGCTCATGCGGAACGCGGTGCCGACATTGCCGAAAATCTGCGCGTTTTCCGCCCACGTCAGCACCGTGCGCGGGCTCATCACGGTCGAGATGTCGCCGCTGATGAAGCCTTCGCGGGTGAGGTCGGCGACCCGCACCATGGCCGACACGGTTTTACGGCCTTCGTCGCTCTGGTACGCGGCGACCTTGGACAGAATGATGCGCGTTTCGTCATCATGGGGCAGATAATTCAGCGTGGTGACGATGTTCCAGCGGTCCATCTGGCCTTGATTGATCTGCTGGGTGCCGTGATAGAGCCCGGTGGTATCGCCCAGGCCGATGGTGTTGGTGGTCGAAAACAGCCGGAAATAAGGGTGCGGGCGGATCACACGGCTTTGGTCTAGCAACGTCAGGCGTCCTTCGACTTCCAATACGCGTTGGATCACGAACATCACGTCTGGGCGCCCGGCATCGTATTCGTCGAACACGATCGCAACAGGGTGCTGCAACGCCCACGGCAAGATGCCTTCGCGAAACTCCGTCACTTGCTTGCCGTCTTTGAGCACGATGGCGTCCTTGCCCACCAGGTCGATACGCGACACGTGGCTGTCCAGATTGACGCGGATCATCGGCCAGTTGAGGCGCGCGGCGACCTGTTCGATGTGGGTCGACTTGCCGGTGCCGTGATAACCCTGCACCATGACGCGGCGGTTGTGTTTGAAGCCCGCGAGGATGGCCAGCGTGGTGTCGAAATCGAACTGGTAATTTGGATCGATGCTCGGCACATGGGCTTCGCCTTCGGAAAAGGCCGGTACATCCATGTCGATGTCGATGCCAAACGTTTGGCGCACGTCCAGCATGATGTCGGGGGCGTCCAACGGGAAGGCGGCGGTGTTTGCGTCTGAAGAGGTGGTCATCATGATTTCCGGTTTGCAGTGTGCCGGGACGATTGCGGCAGGGTTTTCAGGGGAGCGGATAATGCAGCGAGTTAGGCGTTGAGATATTTCAGGACCGTTTGATAGGCGATGCCGATTTCCTTGAAAGTCTCTTCTGCCTCTTTACACCCGCCGTTGGCGTCCGGGTGATGACGCTTGACGAGTTTTTTGTAGCGCGTTTTGACGTCGTCGATAGTGGCCGACGGATCCAGGTCGAGCACGGCGTAAGCCTTGGCGACCGGGCTGTCGGGTGGAAACGCGCGATTGAACGGACGGCTTTGGCCTGGGTCGGTGGCATCGTTGAAAAAACCAAAATTGTCCTGGATGCGTGCTCCGGCGGCAAAGGCTTTGGCCTTGGCTTTGTCGGCCTTGGACCCGAGTTCCCAAGTCGGACGTTGCCAGACGGTGTCGTTTTTGATCACCGCTTCGACTTCGTCGTCGGTCAGGCCTTCGAAATAATTCCAGCTTTTGTTGTGTTCTCGAATGTGGTCGGCGCAATACCAGACGTGGCTGCCCATTTCGCGCGGCGATTTGTGGGTGCGAAATTCGCCTTCGTCCACGCATCCCTGCCAATCGCACGTGCGCGCATGCCTATGCGCCGCACGTTTGGGGCGGATCGTGAACGGGGTTTCCAAACCGGCCTTTCGGGCTTGGCCGGTTTTTCGTGTGTGCCCGGTTTTTTGAGCGTGGTTGACCATGATCTAACTATGGGGTTTTCGAGGCTTTCTTGCAAGATGCGGACTGATGGTGAGCGGACTTGAACAGGACGCAGCAATTGCCCCTTGATCCTGGGCTCAGATGCCTTACTTGTTCAAAACCAATTTGTACAACGAGGATTTACACCATGCGCGTCCGCAATGCCATTGAAAGCAAGCTTACCGCCGCCCTGAACCCGGTTCACCTGGAGGTGATCGACAATAGCGCCAAGCATGCAGGCCATGCCGGCGCGCGCCCGGAAGGCGAAAGCCACTTTGCCGTGGTTGTTGTGTCTTCGGCGTTTGAAGGGCAAAATAGAGTGCAGCGCCAGCGCCTGGTCTATGCGGCGTTGGCCGAGGAAATGGCAAACAACATTCACGCTTTGGAACTGAAAACGCTCACCCCTGAAGAATCGCGGGCTTGAGTTCGGTGAAAATGGCGCGCCCAGCGTGAGGCGTGGTTGCCGGCAAGAATGAGAATCTTTCTAAAAATACACTTGTATTCAATGGGTTGCTGCATAGTCCGAAAATGCAATTGAAAAGAGCGGTGATCCATACAAATCTGGAATATGTTCTATCGTTACGATGGTACCGAAATGCGGTAAAATGGGATACTTTCCCAGTACGTAAACTATTGAATATAGGGGGTGTGGGCTATGAACAGCCGACTCCAAAGCCGAAATGTCACTGTTGATGGACACCGCACCAGCCTGCGTCTCGAGCAGGATGTGTGGGTCGCACTTGAAGAAATTTGCGTGCGTGAAGACATGAACGTGCACGAAATCTGCACTTTGATCGAACAGCGTCGTAAAGGGTCCAGCCGTACGGCCGCCGTACGCGCCTTCATTTTGCAGTATTTCCGCGAAGCGGCGTCGGACACCGGCCACCTCAAGGCAGGGCACGGTAAACTGTCCACGAACAAACGCGACGACACGAGCAAGGACCGTGGCGGCTTGGCCGCAAACTTAAACTGAACTTTTACTTATGATGCAACCGTCTTAAGTCTATTCGGGCTTAAAGGCTTCGCGGCGCGCATCGTCGATGTTGAGGTTGATCTCTTTTAAAGCCGACTCCAACAAATCCCGCATGGAAATCATGGCAATCACCCGCTGTTGGTCGTCAACGACCGGCAGGTGGCGGATGTTGCGCGTGAGCATCAGTTCGATCGCGTCCAGACAACTGTCGGAACTCTTCAGCGTTTCGGGATGATCGGTCATCACGTCCGAAAGCGGCGTGGCAAGGGGGTTGAGTCCGCACGCCAACACGCGATGGGTCATGTCACGCTCGCTGACGATGCCGATCAACTGGTCATCGCCGTTTGTCACGGCAATCGCTGCAATGTTGTGGGTACTCATCAATTGCACCGCGTCGTGTATGGTGCGGGTCTTGTCGAGTGCGACGATATCCTGTTCGCGCACGACGTCGGGAATGATGCGCCGTTGCATGGATGAGGTTCCTCATGGGGGCTGGTGGTGCAATGCCCCGTCATTACTACGAGATTCTGAGCGCAAAGTCACCCATCGTTCGTTTACTCCTCCGTATCGTCTTCAGCCGGTGGGGTGATGCGAATGGTTTTGATCTGGTGATGATAGCGGCGCAAAATTTCAAAACGAAAACCGAAAAAGCGAAACGATTGCCCGACTTCGGGAATGCGCCGGGATTCGTGCAAGATCAGCCCTGCGATGGTCGAGGCTTCTTCGTCGGGCAGATTCCATTCGAACTGGCGGTTGAGGTCGCGAATTGTTACGTCGCCTTGCACCACTAAGGTGCCGTCAGATTGAACGTGCACGCCGTGCACCATGATGTCGGTTTCGTCCGAGATGTCGCCGACGATTTCTTCCAAGACGTCTTCCAAGGTGACGATGCCGAGCAGACTGCCGTATTCATCGACGACCATGGCGAAGTGCTCGCGGCGCTCCCGGAAAGCCTGGAGTTGATCCAGCAGCGCCGTTGATTCCGGAACGAACCAAGGCTTGGCTGCGATCGACAGAATGTCCAGTTCACCGAGCTTTCGTGGATCGTTCGCGTGTTCGCGGACCTCGCGCAACAGCGCCTTGGCATGAAGCACGCCGACCACGTTGTCGGGTTCGTCGCGCCATAACGGCAGGCGGGAATAAGGGCTTTCGAGCACCTGGGTGATGATGCTTTCCACCGGGTCGTCGGCGTTGATGGCGGTGACGCCCTTTCTATGGGTCATGATTTCGACCACCTGGACGTCGGCCAAATCCAGCACGCTGCGCAGCATTACGCCGGATTCCTTGTGTTCGCCCTCGGCGTTGGTGGTGTGCATTTCGATGGCGCCGCGCAATTCCTGGGTCGATGAATGCAATCCCTCGGAAGCGTGAGAATCGACGCCGAACAAGCGCAGCAACAAGCGCACAATGAAGTTGATGGTGCGCACGAACGGCAGCAGCACGATCACCAGTACGTTGATGGTCGGCACCACCGCCAGCGCCGCGCGGTTGGCGTGGCGAATGGCGTAGGTCTTGGGCAGAATTTCCGAAAAAATCAGCACCAGCAGCGTCATCGCGACGGTGGCAATGGCCACGCCGGCTTCGCCGAACATGGTCATCAACAAGCTGGTGGCGAGCGCACTGGCGAGAATGTTGACCAGATTGTTGCCCAGCAAAATTGCCCCGATCAGGCGTTCGCGGCGGTGGTAGAGCTTGTTGATCAGTTCGGCGCGATGGTTTCCGTCCTTTTCCAACTGATGCATCAGCGGTCGCGAGGCGGCCGTCAGTGCGGTTTCCGAGCCGGAAAAAAAGGCCGAAAGGATCAACAGAACCAAAATGGCTGCGGCGATGTATGTCATGCGCTCAACTTCACCTTATCGAGAATTGCTGGCAAGCCAGTCATCAAGCAGCGCGCGCACGTCGTTCGCCGCGATGTCGCGGGTGATGAACGCGGCGCCAATGCCGCGGGTCAAGACGAACGTCAGCTTTCCGTCTTCGACTTTTTTGTCGCGGCTCATGTGATCCAAAAGTATGTCGGCGGTCCACTTTGCGGTGTCCAGCGCGCGGAGGTCCATCGGCAGGCCGACGGCGCTGAAATGGGCGGTGACGCGGCCGCGATCCTGACCGGAACACAGGCCGAGACGTTGGGACAGATCGAACGCCATTGCCGTGCCGATGGAAACGGCTTCTCCGTGCAGCAATGCGCCGCCGTAACCGGTTTCGGCTTCAAGGGCATGGCCGAACGTGTGGCCCAAATTCAACAGGGCGCGCTTGCCGCTTTCCAGTTCGTCTTCGGCCACCACGCGGGCCTTGGCGGCACAACTGGTGAGGATGGCGCGGCGGCGTTTGTCCATGTCGCCGTCGATCAGCGCTTGGGCGTTCGCTTCCAGCCATTCGAAGAAATCGGGATCATCGATCAGCCCGTACTTCACCACTTCGGCGTAACCGGCCATCAGTTGACGGCGGTCCAAGGAGTTGAGGGCGGCGGTGTCGGCCAAAACCAGTTTGGGCTGGCAGAACGCGCCCACCAGATTTTTGCCGTGGCGGGTGTTGATGCCGGTTTTGCCGCCGACCGAGCTGTCGACTTGGCTGAGCAGTGTCGTCGGCACTTGAACGAACGGCATGCCGCGCAGGATCGAGGCCGCCGCATAGCCGACCAGATCGCCGATGACGCCGCCGCCGAGTGCGATCAGGGTGGTGGAACGTTCGACCCTGAGTTCCAAAACGCTCTCGCACAGGCTTTCGAATTGGGCGAAGCTCTTTGTCTGCTCGCCCGCGGGCAGCGTGATGGCGTCGCACTGCACGTCGGCATCGCGCAGCGAGGCGAGCAGGGGGGGGAGATAAAACGGGGCGACGTTTGCATCGGTGATGACGACGACGCGGGGGCGTTTGAGAACCGGGACGATCCAGCGCGCCGCTTGGGCGATGAGGCCCGCGCCGACGACGATGTCGTAGCTGCGTTCACCCAGTTCGACGCGCAAGGTCTCAATAGCTGGCGTTGAGGCCGATGTTGGGGTGGTGCTCATATGTCGGTTCGATCCTTCAGGGCTTCGATGATCAATTCCACGGCGCTTTCGTGGGTTTCGTCGTCGGTGTCGATGGTGATGGGGGCTTCGCGGTACACAGGGTATCGTTCGTCTATGAGTTTCTTCAAGGTCGCCTTCGGATCGCTGGTTTGCAGCAACGGGCGACCACCACGCCGCGATGTCCGTTCTGCCAGCGCTTCCAAGCCGGCTTTCAACCACACGGCGGTGCCCATTTGCAAAATCCGCGCGCGTACCTCGGGGTTCATGAAAACCCCGCCGCCCGTGGCCAGGACCATGGGGCCTTCTTCGAGCAAGCGTTCCATAACGCGCTTTTCGCCAGCGCGAAACTCCTCTTCGCCGAACAATTTGAAGATATCCTCAATCGAACATCCCGCGGCCTTTTTGATTTCGTCGTCTGAATCGACGAACGGAACCGCCAATTTCTTCGCCAAGCGCCGCCCGACGGTGCTTTTGCCCGCCCCCATCAAGCCGATGAGGACGACCGGGCGTGTTATACGCGGCACCATGGTCAAGTTTGCCTCTCCTTAAACATTTGCAGGCTATCTTAGGCGTGGTTTGGGGTAAACCCCACTAGAAAGCCGGGTGGCAAGCCGATACACTGCCGAAAATTAGCCACACTCGGAACCTAGCATAAAGTCCTGGAACCGCAAGAAAACCCGGCGATAAATTCAAGCTCGTTTATTGCCCGTGAATTGAAGGTAAATCGATTTCCATGCGTAAAATGCCCGTGATCATTCTCGTGCTGTTGGTGGTGGTGTTGGCCGGTGGTGCCGGTATGCTGTCCACCTGGGACATTCCCGCACCGGTGAGCACCGTTGACAAGGTGATTCCCGATGAACGCTTCCCGCGCTAAGCGCCTTGCACGGGCCTCGCTGAGTGCGGCATTGGCGATCGTTGCGGTACCCTCCATCGCCTTCGCCCAAGAACCGTCGCCGCAGCCATTGGATTTAAGCGCGCCCATCCGTCTCGAGCCGCCCGCCGGGGCCGGTGAAGATGAACCGGCGCGTCCGCGCTCGACATATACGCCGCCGACTTATGCGCAGCCTGTTCAACAGCAACCCGCACCCGGCGATGGTGCCGTGGATGGGCAAGGTGTGCAGATGTACGGCGATGACGCGGCGCCGGTGATCGGCGGTAAGGTCGAGGCCGAGACTCTGGGGACCATCAACCCCGATGTTGCGGGCGTTTTGAGCACGGCCGAAGGCGGGTTCGGCGCCGCGATGTGGGCGGGCACCCAGAACGGGGTGATCGAACACCTGTTGCCGCAAGTGCCCGTGACCACGGCGTCGCCGGCGGTGCGCGATTTGATGCGACGTCTGCTTTTGACCGGTGCCGAGGTGCCGGAAGGCGGTGTGACGGGGGCGCTGATTTCCCTGCGGGCGGGGTTGTTGTCGGCGATGGGCGATTTTGTCGGCGTGAAATCGCTGCTCAACGCGGTGCCCGGGCGGGCCACCAATCCCGACCTGTTGCGCGTAGAAGTGGATACCCGCTTTCTGACCGGCGATGTGGCGCGCGCGTGCCAGTTGGCGCACGCCTACATTCAAGAACAACAATCAAGCTATTGGCAAAAGGCCTTTATTTTTTGCCAGGCCCTGGAAGGCGACAGCGCCAAGGCTCGTCTTGGCCTCGCCTTGTTGGAAGAACTGGGTGTCGATGATCCGGTGTTTTTCCAGTTGGTGGACGCATTGGCGCGCCAGAACGATCCCGCGTACAAAGCCCCGGTGATCGACAGCCTGTCGGACCCGACGCCGTTGCATCTGGCGTTGGCGCGGGTCGCCAAGGTAACGCTGCCCAGCGACGTGATCGCATCCAACCGGCCAGGCGTGTTGCGGGCCATCGCCATCAGCCCCAACGCCGCGCCGGAACTGCGCTTGGAAGCCGCCGAGCGCGCCGAAGTCGCGGGCGCCTTGCCGGTCGATGCGTTGCGTCAGCTTTACGCCAGCATTTCCTTTAGCGAAGACGAGTTGAAAAACCCGCTGACCCACGCGGCCCAGCGCAGCGGGCCGATGAGCCGGGCGCTGTTGTACCGTGCGACGTTGATGCAGACGGTGCCGTCGGCCCAAGCCGAAGCCCTGCACCGGGCGATGTTGCTGGCGCGGCAAGGTGGGCGTTACGCGTCCACCGCACGGGCTTTTCTGCCGCAGTTGAGCCGCATCCCATCCAGTACGGAACTGGCTTGGTTCGCGCCCGAAGCGATCCGCGCCTTTCTGATCACCGGGCGTCATGCCGAGGCTGGGCCGTGGTTTGAGCTGCTCAAGGATGTTGCGAGCCGCGAGCCGAAGATGGCGGCGGAATTGGCGTCCTTGATGCCAGTGGCGCGGTTGTCCGGCTTTGAAGGGGCATCCGCGTGGACCATGGAAAATCTGCACGCGTGGTGGATCGCGGTCAAAGACAGCGACGGCGCACGCGACAAGGCCGTGATGCTGGCGGCGACGTTGGAAGCGCTTGGCGAATTCGTACCCGATGAAATCTGGACCGATCTGATCGCCGGAACGTCGCACACTGCGTTGCTGGCGCCCTATCCGGCGCACTGGTTCTTGTTGGACAACGCATCTCACCGCGGTCGGGTGGGGGAAACGGTGCTGCTGAGCCTCGTCGCGCTTGGCGATGGTGGACCGGCACGCGCCGATCCGATCGTTTTGCACCATGTCTTGCGCGCCTTGCGGACCATCGGGTTGGAGGGCGAGGTGCGCGCCATGGCGTTGGAGGCGGTGGTCGCCGCCGGGCTGTAGGCCAAGGGGGCGGGCGAAATGGGACGTCGCCGCAAAATAACCGAGCCGTTGCCGCGCGAGGTCGAGATGTTTCTCGAAATGCTCGCCGCCGAACGCGGCGCGGCGCGCAACACGTTGGAAAGCTACCAGCGCGATCTTGGCGATTTTTCCGGTTTCGCCAAATCTCAGCGCATGGTTCCGGCCCATGCCAGCGCGGATTTGTTGCGAAAATATCTCAAACACCTCAACGGCACCGGCATGTCGGCGCGCACCCAGGCGCGGCGGCTGTCGGCGTTGCGCCAGTTTTTCCGCTTTTTGTACGCAGAACGCCTGCGCGACGACGATCCCACCACGGTGATCGACAGCCCCAAGATCGGCCGCGCCTTGCCCAAGTATCTGAGCGAGGACGAAGTCGACCGTCTGCTGATGTGCGCCGCCGATCACCCCGGTGCGGACGGCAAGCGGCTGGTGGCGCTGATGGAAATTCTCTACGCCACAGGGTTGCGGGTTTCGGAACTGGTGGGGCTGCCGTTGACGGCGGTGTCGCGCGACGGGCGCATATTGATGGTGCGCGGCAAGGGCGACAAGGAACGCATCGTGCCGCTCAGCGAACCGGCCACCGACGCCATCGCCGCTTATTTGGCGGTGCGCGACCGATATTTGCCCCACGGCAAGGGCGCCAAGGGGGGGGGCGCCAAGGGGGGACGGATCGGTAAGGACAGCCCGTACTTGTTTCCATCGCGCGCCCGGCAAGGTTATTTGACCCGGGCGCGGTTCGCGCAAATCCTCAAGGAACTGGCCATCGAGGCGGCGTTGGATCCCACCCGGGTGTCGCCCCACGTGCTGCGTCATTCCTTCGCCAGTCATTTGCTGGCCCATGGTGCGGATCTGCGTGCGTTGCAGCAGATGCTCGGCCACGCCGACATCTCGACCACCCAGATTTACACCCATGTGCTCGACGAACGCCTCAAACAACTCGTCAACAGCGCCCATCCGTTGGCTTAGGGCCTTTGATATCAAAGGCGAAATTGTTTCTTTTCGCACCTGCACAAAAAATCGCGTGATTTCTCCGTTCGCGTTCGCTTAAATGGAAGCGGCTTCACACAAAAATCAAGTTTACGGAGACCTCCCTATGAGCTTCACAGTTCCCGAACAGGCCCCGGCGCGCCTCAACCGCTCCGAACTGGCTGTGCCCGGTTCGTCTACCCGTTTTTTGGAAAAAGCGGCGTCCGGGACGGCCGACATGGTGTTCTTGGATCTCGAAGACGCGGTCGCGCCCAGCGATAAGGAGCAGGCGCGCAAAAACATCATCGCCGCGCTTCACGATCTCGACTGGTCGGGCAAGACCGTATCGGTGCGCATCAACGGCCTGGATACCCATTATATGTACCGCGACGTGGTGGACATCGTCGAACAGGCCGGCGACAAGCTCGATCTGATCATGATTCCCAAGGTCGGCACCGCCGCGGACGTCTACGCCGTCGACATGCTGGTGACGCAGATTTGCGCGGCCAAGGGCTACACCAACAAGATCGGCTTCGAGATGATCATCGAAACCGCGCTGGGCATGCAGAACGTGCACGAAATCGCCGCCGCCAGCCCACGCAACGAATCGCTGCACTTCGGCGTCGCCGATTACGCTGCCTCGACCAAGGCGCGCACCACCGCCATCGGCGGGCCGAATCCGGGCTACGGGGTGCTCACCGATCCGCTCGACGATGCCGGCACGCGCGATTTTCATTGGGGTGACATGTGGCATTACGCCATCGCCCGCATGGTGGTCGCGGCGCGCGCCAACGGTTTGCGCCCGATCGACGGGCCGTTCGGCGACATCAAGGACCTGGATGGCTATCGCGCCCAGGCGATGCGCGCGGCGATTTTGGGCTGCGAAGGCAAATGGGCCATTCACCCCACCCAGGTCGACGCCGCCAACGACGTGTTCAGCCCTTCTGAGGCCGAAGTCGCCAAGGCCAACGCCATCTTGGCGGCCATGGAACAGGCGCAAAAGGAAGGCAAGGGCGCGGTGACGCTGGATGGCCGTTTGATTGACATCGCCTCGATCAAGCAGGCGGAAGTGATGGTGAAAACGGCTGCGGCGATTAAAGGGAGATAAATTTTCCCATTCAGTGCTTTAATGACGGCGGTGGGCTATCCTGCCGCCGTTGTTTTTTGCCCTTCTTTCGCCCCAAATGTCGTGCTAGAAAGCGCCCATGCATCATTATCTCGATTTCGAAAAACCCATCGCCGAGCTGGAAGGCAAGATCGAGGAACTTCGTCATCTGACGGGGACCGAGGTCAATATCGCCGAAGAGGTCGCCAAGCTTCAGACCAAGGTCGAAAAGCAGCTCTCTCAGCTCTATGCCAAACTTTCGCCGTGGCAAAAGGCCCTGGTGGCGCGTCATCCGGACCGCCCCCACGCGCTCGATTACATCGAAGGTTTGATCGAAGACTTTACACCCTTGGCCGGTGATCGCCTGTTTGGCGAGGATGCCGCCGTGGTTGGCGGGCTGGGCCGTTTCCGCGGGCGTTCCGTGATGGTGCTGGGGATCGAAAAGGGCAAGGACACCGAAAGCCGGGTTCGTCATAACTTCGGCATGGCCAAGCCCGAAGGCTATCGCAAGGCCCAGCGCCTGATGCTGATGGCCGATCATTTCAAGCTGCCGGTGATTTCGTTCGTCGATACCACCGGCGCGTTTCCCGGCGCCGACGCCGAAGCACGTGGCCAGGCGGAAGCGATCGCCAAATCCATCGAAGTCAGCTTCCAGTTGCGCGTACCGTTCGTCTCCGTCGTAATCGGCGAAGGTGGCTCCGGCGGTGCGATCGCGCTCGCCAGTGCCAATGCGGTGTTGATGCTGGAACACTCGATTTATTCGGTAATTTCACCCGAAGGCTGTGCCTCGATCCTGTGGCGCGACGGCACCATGAACCAAGCCGCCGCCGAAGCGCTCAAGCTGACCGCGCAAGATTTGTTGGAACTGCGCACCATCGATGCCGTGGTGCCCGAACCGCTGGGCGGTGCGCACCGCGACCCCAAAGCCGCCATGGGCGCGGTGGCGGACGAAATTCAACGCCAATTTGAAGCCATGGCCCCCCTCGACGGTGGCCAACTGCGCGCCAAACGCCGCGAGAAGTTCCTCGAAATGGGCAAGGTGGGGCTGGGTTAACTCACCTCATCACCGTGAATGAAAAAGGCCTCTCGTTCGAGAGGCCTTTTTTTGTTAGCCCACTTTACCGTGGCATTGCTTGAACTTTTTACCCGATCCGCAGGGGCAGGGCTCGTTGCGCCCGACCCGACCCCAGGTGCTGGGGTCGTTGGCGTCGCGTTCGGGCGCCGGTTGGCCGCGCAACAGTTGTGCTTCCTCTGTCGCGAACGCCGGGTCTTCGTGGCTTTCGTGCATGGATGCGGGACCTTGGGGCGTAAGGCCTTCGGGTGGCATCATTTGCAGCTCAACATGGGCGAGGATCAGCGTCACGCGCTCGCCGATGTTGGTCAGCAGCTCTTCAAACAGACCGAACGCTTCGCGCTTGTATTCGTTGAGCGGATCTTTTTGCGCATAGGCGCGCAGACCGATGCCCTGGCGCAGATGATCGAGCGTCAGCAGGTGGTCTTTCCACAACTGATCCAAGATCGAAAGATACAGGTTCTTTTCCACGTCGCGCATCACTTCGGGGGTGTATTTAACGGCTTTCTCGGCCATCTTGCGGTCCGCCGCGTCGGTGATGCGATGAAGGATTTCCTGATCCGCGATGCCTTCTTCCTTGGCCCAGTCGGCAACGGGCAAGTCGAGGCCGAAGATGCGCAGGACTTCTTCGTGCAGCACGTCGGTATCCCATTCCTCGGCATAGGCCTTTTCGGGAATGGTGCGCGCCACCAAGGTGTTGATAAGGTCGTGGCGCATGCCGACGATGTCGTTGGAGACGTCGGTCGCGGCCATCAGTTCCTTGCGTTCGGCATAGATCACCTTGCGCTGGTCGTTCATGACGTCATCGAATTTCAGCAGATTTTTGCGGATTTCGAAGTTGCGCGCCTCGACCTTCTGTTGGGCCTTTTCCAACGCCTTGTTGATCCAAGGGTGGACGATGGCTTCGCCTTCTTCCAGACCCAGTTTGACCAGCATGCCGTCGATGCGTTCGGAGCCGAAGATGCGCATCAGGTCGTCTTCCAACGACAGGAAGAACGCTGATGCGCCGGGATCGCCTTGACGGCCGGTACGGCCACGCAACTGGTTGTCGATGCGGCGGCTTTCGTGGCGTTCGGTGCCGACGATGTAAAGTCCGCCCGCTTCCAAAGCGACTTTCTTGTTGGCGGCGATTTCGGCTTTGATCTTTTCCACCGCAGTTTCGTGTTCCGGCCCGACGGTCAATTCGCCCAGTTCACGCAAGATGCGCATTTCCAGGTTGCCGCCAAGCTGAATGTCGGTACCACGACCGGCCATGTTGGTGGCGATGGTCACCGCGCCGGGCAGGCCCGCATCGGCGACGATGTAGGCTTCCTGTTCGTGGTGACGGGCGTTGAGCACGTTGTGCGTGATGCCCTTTTTCTTGAGCAGGTCGGAGAGAAATTCCGATTTTTCGATCGACACGGTACCGACCAGAACCGGCTGCTGGCGTTTTTGACAATCTTCGATCAAATCGACGATGGCATCGTATTTTTCCTTGGCGGTGCGGTAGACCACGTCGTTCTGGTCATCGCGGATGCACGGGCGGTGGGTCGGCATTTCGACCACTTCGAGCTTATAGATCTCGGAAAATTCGCCCGCTTCGGTCATCGCCGTGCCGGTCATGCCGGCCAGTTTCGGATACATGCGGAAATAGTTCTGGAACGTGATCGAAGCCAGCGTCTGGTTTTCGTGCTGAATGGTCACGCCTTCCTTGGCTTCCAAGGCCTGGTGCAGGCCTTCGGAATACCGTCGGCCTTCCATCATGCGGCCGGTGAATTCGTCGATCAGCACGACCTTGTCGTCTTGAACGATGTAGTCGATGTCGCGCAGATGCATCTTGTGCGCGCGCAGCGCCTGGGTCACGTGCTGGACCAAGAGGACGTTGGCGAGATCGTACATGGTGCCGTGCTCTAGCAAGCCGGCGTCGCGCAGGATCTGCTCGACATGTTCGTTGCCGTCTTCGGTCAAGGTGATGGCCTTGGACTTTTCGTCTTTTTCGTAATCGGCCTCGACCAGCAAGGGAATCAGCTTGTCGATGGCTTTGTACATTTCCGACGAATCTTCAGCCTGGCCGGAAATGATCAGCGGGGTACGGGCTTCGTCGATGAGGATGCTGTCGACTTCGTCGACGATGGCGAAGTTGAAGTCGCGCTGGACCATTTCGTCCAAAGTGAACTTCATGTTGTCGCGCAGATAATCGAAGCCAAACTCGTTGTTGGTGCCGTAGGTGATGTCGCTGGCGTAAGCGGCCTTGCGCTCCATGTCCGACAGGCCGTGAATGATGCAGCCGGTGCTGAGGCCCAGGTATCCGTAGATGTGACCCATCCACTCCGCATCGCGCTTGGCCAGATAGTCGTTGACTGTGACCACGTGCACGCCCTTGCCGCTGAGCGCGTTGAGATACACCGCCAACGTTGCGGTGAGGGTTTTGCCTTCGCCGGTTTTCATTTCCGCGATTTGCCCGCGGTGCAGAACCAAGCCACCCAGAAGCTGCACATCGTAGTGACGCTGGCCCATGACCCGCTTGGCGGCTTCGCGCACGGTGGCAAAGGCATCTGGTAGAATGTCGTCGAGACTCTCGCCTGCGGCCAAGCGGCCCTTCAACCACGGGGTTCGGGCTTTGAGATCGTCCTCGCTCAACGCTTCGAGCGTCGGCTCCAGAGCATTGATGGCTTCGACCGTCTTGTTGAGACCCTTGATATAGCGGTCATTGGCGGAGCCGAAGACCTTTTTGGCGAGCGCGCCGAGCATGGATGCGGATACCTTTAGGCAAAGGTTGGAATGTGAGGTGGGGCAAAGTCTCCCCCAAATACCCCCAGCGGTGACCAAGAATTAGAGACGCCCGGGACGTCTGTCAACGCATGCCCGCCTCAACAGCGGATTTTTAGCCGAATATGACCAAAAAAGTTTATCGAACGATCATTATTTTTCTCTACCATAAAGCCGTAACTTGACTCACATCTTCTATTGCCGGAAAATCATACGATCAATAAGGGGCCGGTAACTGCCCCTAAAAAAAGGACTTTATCGTTCCGGGATTGCAACAATTGAAGAGTATGTTGCTAAATCGCAATGAAAACAGTGCCTTAAGCTCGAGGTGACGCCGCCGTTCGTAACGGTGAAAATGATTTTGGTGAAACTCAGCTGTCCCGACGCCCGAACAGTGAGGGAAGCGCATAAGAAAGCACAGGTGGCGGAGACGTCGCGGACGCAACTTCCAGTCTGGAGATCAGAATTATGTCCATGTCACATTTCGACAACATCCGTGTCGTGCTGGCCGAGCCAAATAGTGAATTGCGCGCCGGTTTGAAGGACAGCTTGCACGACATTGGTTTCAAAAATGTGCAGGCCACAGGTAATTTGTCTCAGATTGTCACGGCGGTGAAAGCGGGTGAGGCCGATCTTTTGATCGCCGACACGACGTTGCCCGAAGGTGACTTCAACAAATTCGTCTATGAACTGCGCCACGGCTGCCATGGGGACAATCCGTTTTTGGTGGTGATCACCTTGATCAACAAGCCCAGTCGCGATGTGGTTCAGGCGGCCATCAATTCGGGGGCTGATCAAGTCTTGGCGAAACCGATCACGGCCAAAGGTTTAACCGAAAAAGTGGCGGAATTGACCCATTCGCGCAAACGTTTCGTGGTGACCACGGATTACGTGGGGCCCGACCGCCGTGCCGCGCATCGCGAAGGCACCATGCAAATTCCGCAAATCGACGTTCCCAACCCGCTGCATCAGCGTATGAGCGGTTCCAAAAACGACAGCCGAAACAAGCGCAGCGTTGAGGCTGCCAAGCTCATCATCAACGAACACAAAGTCCAACGCCACGCCTACCAGATCGGCTGGCTTTTGGATCATGTGATGCCCGAAATCGCGGCGCTGCAAGCGGATGCTTTGCCCGATGGGCCGGAAAACCTGAAGCGTTTGCACAATGTTTCGCAGGATCTTTGCCGGCGTATCAAAGGAACGCGTTTCGCCCACGTTACGGAAATGGCGCTGACGTTGTGCCGCATGTCGGAACAAGCCTTGAATGAAGGGCTGTGTGAAAACGACATGCACTTGATGGGGCGCATGGCCGAAATCATCGAACGCGCCTTCGACCCGGACCGCGAAGCCACGGCCGCCGAATACAATCGCCGATCGGGTGTGCGCGGTATCAATGTGTTTAAGGAAGAAGAGCCTAAAGACCTAGCCGCAACTTCGTTGGCACCCAAAGATCTGGCGACGGTGATGGTGAACTGAGCGCTCAATAATTGAGCGTCAGTTTGAAGCTGCCGTAGCGGTCGCTTTTATCTTGGGTGGTGAATTCGCGTGTGCGCTGCACATGGCTGACGTCCAAGCGCACGCCGTCGATGCCCCAGCCGTCGGGCATGGGGACATGCATCATGACCCCGGCGCGGCTTTCCAAAACGAACCAATTGCGTTTGACGTCGGGGCTGTCCTTGAAGGTGTTGCCGTCGAGAAAGATGTCGTGCGCGACCAAGCGGGCTTCCGCGCCGGCGAACAGCGACCATGTGAAACGGTCGGGTGTTTTGCGCGGCACGGCGAAGGTGCCGTAAATGGGGCCGAAGTCTTGGCCTAAATTTCCGCCGAAGCGCACCGTGGTGCCCGCAGCAGCGCCGGTGCGGATGTTGCCGAGTTGCGCCGTGACGTGCGGTATGGCGTCAAAGCCGAAATGGTCGGTGTCGAAAGGCCGCCACGTGTCGGTGCGAAACTTGACCGTGCGGGTGAGCAGCACGCCGGGTTCCGTGCCAATTTGGTAATCCCAACCGCGCGATTCCGACACGTTGATCAGCCTATGGAAACGGTTTTGCGTTTCACCGGCGCGGGCTTCCGGACCGACGATACCAAGATCGAGTTCCAGCGTGTCTTGCTGGTTGAGCGACGTCAGCCCGGTATCGCTTTCGTTTTGCACCGTGGCGCCGATATAGGTCCATCCGGCGTAGGGTCGGTCAAGCGGGTCGGGCACCGTCGCGTCGACGTCTTCGGGTGTGTACATGTCCTGACCGAAAACCCAGCCGATGCGCAGGTTGCCGGGGGGGTAATTGGGAAAGCCGCCTGCGCCGAACGTGTTGATCAGGAAATCCGACGTATCGGTGAGCATCTCTGCCGGCTTGGTGGGGACGTAACCGATGCGCATGCCGTTGGTGTAGTGGCGGTCGGTATCAGCGACCTTGTCGTTATCCCACTGAAATAGAAAGTCGCCAGCTTGCGCGGTGCTGGTGAAGCACGCGATCAGCGCGGCGGCTGACAAAGCCAGATGAGATTTTCGGATCGAAAACATAGGTCAGACTGCATTCAACGTATGGGGGAGCGTTTTGAGTTTCGCCATGATAAAGCACTTAAATGTCCAAAGCATGATAAAAAACACCAAAATCAAGGCCGCTTTGTGACGGTGAACCGCGACAGCCCTTGTGAGAAACGGCATGATATGCTTAATGCCAAGGACAGTGGTGTAGGGATTTCAGTGGTATGTTTTTGAAGCGTGGCGTGGTTGTTTCTCTGTTTGCAGGTCTTGCCTTGATGGCGGGGGTGGCGGCTCACGGTGCCGAAACCGATCCGGTCGTGGCCAGCGTCAACGGCAAGGTGGTGCGTTTGAGCGACGTCGAAAACGCCCGCAATCTGTTGCCGACCAAGTTGCAAGGCGCACCATTGCGCGAAGTTTATCCGGTGCTGATGGAATCACTGATCAATTCCAGTTTGGCGTCGGAAAAAGCGGTGAAGCTCGGTTTCGACGAAACCCCGGAATACCGCCTGCGCATGGCGCGCATCTCCGATCAGATTTTGGAACGTATTTTGTTGGCGCGCCACATCGAGCAACATTTGTCCGACGACCTGATCAAGCAGCGTTACGAGCAGGTGGCCGAAAAAGCGGCGGCGCAATCGGAAATCCATGCCCGTCACATTCTTGTGACCAGCGAAGATCACGCCAAAGCCCTGATTGGCTTGTTGGAAGACGGTGACAACTTCGCCCAATTGGCGGCGGAACACTCCACCGGGCCGAGCAAAACCCGTGGTGGAGACCTTGGCTGGTTCGGGCCCGGACAAATGGTCGCGGAATTCGAAAATGCCGCCATGGCTCTACCGACCGGCGAATTCACCCATGAGCCGGTGAAAACCAAATTCGGCTGGCATGTGATCTTGGTGGAAGAACGACGACCGTTCGTCGTTCCCAGTTACCAGGACGTGCGCGAAATCCTGGCCAATGAACTGTCGGCGGAGCTGGGCCAAAAATATATGGAACAGCTGCGCAGTGAAGCTAAGATCGAAAAAAAGAGCTTTGAAGATGTTGTGAAGGCTCTTCAGCAATAACTGGATATTCGAAAATGGAATTGAAAAAATCTCCTCTGGCGCCCGCGTCTTTTCCCGACATGCCGGACATCGCTGGAGTGCGTTTCGCCACCGCCCAAGCGGGGGTCAAATACAAGGGCCGTACCGACCTGATGTTGGCGGAATTCAGCCCCGCCACCACGGTTGCGGGTGTGTTCACCAAATCCAAAACGGCTTCCGCGCCGGTGTTGAAGTGCCGCGAATATCTGCCCGGCGGCACCGCCCGCGCGCTGGTGGTCAATTCCGGCAACTCCAACGCGTTTACCGGACGGCGCGGCGAGGAATCCGTCGACCACATCTTGAGTGCCGTAGCCGACGCGGTGGGTTGTAACATGAGCGAGGTGTTTTCCGCCTCCACCGGTGTGATCGGCGAGCCACTGCCCCATCACCTGATCGTCGGCGCAATGCCGGGGCTCAGGGATGCACTGGGTTCGGCCAACTGGGAACAGGCCGCGCGCGCCATCATGACCACCGATACGTATCCAAAGGGCGCGACCCGCCGTGCGCGGATCGGCGACGTGGACGTGACCATCAACGGGTTCGTCAAGGGATCGGGCATGATCGCGCCGGATATGGCGACCATGTTGGGCTACATCTTCACCGATGCGGCCATTCCCTCAGGCGTGTTGCAAGCCATGCTGACGCCGTCCGCCGATGCCTCGTTCAACTGCATCACGGTCGACAGCGACACCTCCACCAGCGACACGGTGATGCTGTTCGCCACCGGTGCCGCGGGTAATAAAACACCCACGGGTATCGACGATCCGGCATTGGTCGATTTCAAGCGCGCGCTGGATGAAGTGACTCTCGATCTCGCCCACCAAGTGGTGCGCGACGGCGAAGGCGCGACCAAGTTCATCGCCATCACCGTCACCGGCGCGGAAAACGACGTGGCCGCCAAACGCATTGGCTTGTCGATCGCCAATTCACCGTTGGTCAAGACCGCCATCGCCGGCGAAGACGCCAACTGGGGCCGCATCGTCATGGCGGTGGGCAAGGCCGGTGAAGCGGCGGATCGCGACAAAATGGGCATTCGTATCGGCGGCGTGCAGGTGACCGAGGACGGCATGCGTGTGGAAGGCTACGACGAAGCGCCGGTTGCCCTGCACATGAAGGGCCAGGAAATCGACATCGAGGTCGAAGTCGGCATCGCCAGCGGCACAGCCACGGTGTGGACCTGCGATCTGACCCACGGCTACATCGACATCAACGCCGATTATCGGTCGTAACCGCAAGGGGCGCGCGATGATTGGCGAACACGCCTGCATGTCGGCATTCGAGGCCGTGAATATAGGGGTTCTCGAAACCCCGCGCTTGCGCTTGCGCCGCTTGCGCGAAGACGACGTTCAGGCGGTGTTCGATTTCGCCAGCGCGTGGGAAGTGGCACGCTACACCGCACTGATCCCGCATCCTTATGCTATGTCGGACGCCCACGCCTTCATCGAAGGCGCGATGCTGGACCGCACCGCCAACAGCCGCCACGTGTTCGGCATCGAACGGCGCATCGAAGGGGATTTGATCGGTTCCATCGAAATCAACATGGGTACCGGCGACGACGTCTTCGGCTATTGTTTGGGGATCGCGCATTGGGGCCAGGGTTACATCACCGAAGCGGCTCAAGCGATGGTGCGGTTCGCGTTTCAACGTGCGGGTAAAAAGGCGCTCGCCGCCGCCGTGCACCCCGACAACGGCGCATCGGCGCGGGTGTTGGAAAAGCTCGGTTTCACCCAGACGCACACCAACAACACTTTGCCGGGGCGATGTTCCGAAGTCGCCGCACGGATCTATGAACTGAACGCCACCGATTGGTTCGCCCGCGAAGCCGCCAAGCCGAAACTGCTGGTGACGGCGGTGGCGTTGATCGACACCGACGGACGGGTGCTGATGGCCCAACGGCCCGCAGGCAAGTCCATGGCGGGGCTGTGGGAATTTCCCGGCGGCAAGGTCCATGACGACGAAACCCCGGAAACGGCGTTGGTGCGCGAGTTGAAGGAAGAATTGGGCATAGATATTTCGGAAAGCTGTCTTGCGCCGTTCACCTTCGCCAGTCACGCTTACGAAAGCTTTCATTTGATGATGCCGCTGTATCTGTGCCGCACATGGAAAGGCACGATCACGCCGATGGAAGGCCAACAGCTCAAATGGGTCAAACCGGTGCGTCTCAATCAATTGCCGATGCCGCCCGCCGACATCCCTTTGGTTGCGATGTTGATGGATTACCTCTGAGCGCCTACATTCACATCATGAACGACATGACATCCCATGAAGCCGTAACGGCCTGCGTCCTGGTGATCGGCAACGAGGTGTTGTCCGGACGCACCCAGGACGCCAACATCAATTACCTGGCCAGAGAACTGACGAAGCTCGGCATCCGGGTGGCGGAATGCCGGGTGATTCCCGACATCGAAGCCGAAATCGTCGATGCGGTGAACCATTGTCGCGCCAAATACACTTATGTTTTCACCACCGGCGGCATCGGCTCGACCCACGACGACATCACCGCCCAGTCTGTGGCCAAAGCGTTTGGGCTTGGTTTCGGCACCCACCCCGAAGCGGAGCGGCGGTTGCTGGCGCATTATGGCGACAATGCCAACGCGGCGCGCATGCGCATGGCGATGACCCCCGAGGGTGCGGACCTGATCGACAACCCGGTATCCGTCGCGCCGGGCTTTCGCGTCGAAAACGTCTTTGTCATGGCCGGGGTTCCGGTGATCGCCCGGGCGATGTTCGACGGCGTCAAAGGCGAACTCAAGGGCGGCAAGGTTCTGGTGGTCAAGACCGTGTCGACCATCGGCATTTCCGAAGGCATGATCGGCGAGCAGCTGCGCGCCGTGCAGGCCGCGCACGCGGACGTCGATATCGGCTCGTACCCGTTTTTGAAATTCGGCGGCTTCGGCACCAATTTGGTGGTCCGGGGCGAAGACGCGGCCAAAGTGAACGCCGCGTGCACGGATCTCAAAGCGATGATCGTCGCCGCAGGGGGTGAACCCATCGACGGCGAAACCGAAGGCGAAGAGCTGAAATAGCCCAGATTTCGGATTGCCGCTTGCGCACTCATGTATATGCGCACGAATGCATGGATACTGGCGAGACGGAGGCTGCGAGGGATGGTGGAAGAGAGGCCGCGGGTCGGCGTGTTGGGTGCGACCAGCTTGGTCGGCAGACATGTATCATCCCGTCTCGTGCAGATGGGCTACAACGTGAGCGCCTTTTCGCGTCAAGCCGACGTGCCGAGCACTGATGGCGTTGAGTGGGTGCGATTAGATGCGCCCGGCGAGGAGTTGAGGACCACGACGTCCGGCTCGGATTCCCATCGATCTCAAACCATTGAGTTGTGGATTTGCGTGATGTCGCTGTGGCTATTGCCCGAGCACTTGCCGCTGCTAGAAGCGCGTGGCGCCCGGCGCATCGTCGCACTTTCTTCCACCAGCCGTTTCACGAAAACGGACTCCGCCGATCATGAGGAGCGCGAAACCGCGAGCCGCCTCGCGGATATGGAAGCGCTTGTGGCGGATTGGGCGCGGGCGCGCGATGTGGAATGGATCGTGCTCCGCCCGACTCTCATCTACGGTCTTGAGGAAGATAAGAATATCGCAGTCATGACGCGGTTCATTCGCCGTTTTGGTTTTTTCCCAGTGCTTGGGGAAGCACGCGGTTTACGCCAACCGATTCACGCCGATGATGTTGCCGCGGCATGCGTTTCGGCGTTGTCGACAACCGCCATCAAGGACCGGGCATACAATCTGTCCGGCGGGGAGACCCTTACATATCGCGAGATGGTCGCACGACTGTTTACGTCCATGGGCAAGCCCGCGCGGATTATTTCGGTGCCTTTGTGGGCGTTTAGGCTCGGCGTGATGTTGGCACACCTCATCCCGCGCTATCGCCATTGGTCGCCCGCCATGGCGACGCGGATGAACTCGGATCTGGTATTCGATCACGCCGAAGCCCGGGACGACTTTGGTTTTGCTCCGCGGCCGTTTCAATTGGACCCACCTCGAACCTAACACGAGAAACGGACACAATGACGCCTCCACACAGAGCGAAACTGTGCTGGGTGGGAATCTGCTCATTTTGGCGACAGTTCGTCTTGCATGCCGGGGCCGCTCGGCATAGGTTCTTGTGGCTTATCCAAACCGGCCTGTGCGGGCGTGGTGAAATTGGTAAACACAACAGACTTAAAATCTGTCGGCCGCAAGGCCTTGCCGGTTCAAGTCCGGCCGCCCGCACCATTTCTTTCAATTATGCTTAAGTGCTTTTGACCATGCGTGCGATGACGCTTTCGTTCATGTCGCCGAGGCCTTGGTCTTCGGCACGTTTGAACAGGGCGCTCGCGGCGTCGAGCACCGGTGTGGCGCAGCCGAGGCGGTGGGCCATGTCGATGCCGTAGCGGGCGTCCTTGTTGCGCCAGCGGGCGGCGAAGCGGACCTCGTCATGGGCGTCTTGGGCCATGCGCGGGGCGATGTAGGTGGTCACCGGGCTGGCGACAGAACCTGCGCCCAACGCGTCCGCGACCATGTCCAACGGCAGTCCAGCCTGACGGGCGACGGCAATGCCTTCGGCGACAGCGGCGGCGTGCACCGCGCCGATGGTGTTGACGATCAGTTTGTAAGCGGTACCCGCGCCCACCGGACCGAAGTGATAAATGCGATTGGCATAAGCTTCAAGAACCGGGGTTGCCTCGGTCAATGTCGCCGCCTCGCCGCCGACCAACATGGTCAGGGTGCCGGCGTTCGCACCCGGCGGGCCGCCGGTGACGGGGCAATCCAAAAACCGCAAGCCCGCATCCTGGCAGAGGTCGCCCAACGCAATCATCCAATCGCGCGACACGGTGGTGCTTTCCACCGCGATGGCCCCCGGCGCCATGTCGCCGGACAAGATGCCGTCCTCGCCCAGCCAGACTTGTTCCGATGAGCGATCGTCGCCGAGAATGGTGACGATGACCTCGGCCCCCGCAACGGCCAGGGCCGGGGTGGGGGCGGCGCGCGCGCCGGCATCGACGAGCGCGCCCGTCTTGTCTGCCGTGCGGTTCCAAACGGTGAGATCGAAGCCGGCTTTGAGCAAATTCAAAGCCATACCCTGGCCCATATGGCCAAGGCCGAGGAATGCGATTTTCGTCATGATCTGATGCGCGCTCTTCGGTGGGATGGAGGCCACGAAAATAGCCCCGTCACCGAAGCGACACAAATGACATTATGATGTCATGCAAAACGGGTGGCCGGAATCAGCCCGCGACGTTGATCGCCACTTCCTTGGTGTAGACTTGGTTGGCTTCGTCGATCCAGGTGAACACCATCGGGCCGCTGTCTTCGGCGCGCACGTAGAACGAGGTGTAGGGATTGGCCGACATGGCGGTGTGCCATACGGATTTCAGCACCTCGCGGCCATTGTAGGTCACGGTCAGGCCGCGCACGATGTCACGGGGAATGGTTGCGCCGGTTTCCTTGTCCTTGCGCAAGCCCGTTTCCATGCGGTGTGAGATCAGGGTCTTGACCTCGAACAGTTCGCCTTTGGTGAGTTTTTTCGGCACCCGGATGCGGGGTTTGATGTCTTTCGTCGCCATGATCGCCTCTCTTAGCCTCCGCAACCGCCGAGGGTTACTTTCACGTGTTTGCGCCCCACCAACACCTCGCCGGTGCTGGTTTCGGCCACGGCCACCACATTTTGCGAGGTCGACAGGCGGATGCGCATGGACAATTCGGCCTTGCCGTTGGACGGACCGACGAAATAGCTGGCCACGTCGGGAAGCGGGTTGCCGTCGGCATAGATGTGCACGGCCTTGATGTGATCCGCGTCCGTCATCGGGCTTTCGACGTTCACCGTCAGCGGTACGGTGCCGCCATTTTCGGCGATTTCGGGCAAGGTCAGCATCACGCGGGCATCGTCCTTGGGGGCTTTGCCGGCCGAGACCTTATCGATTTCAGCTTGCACGCTTTGCGGCGTGGCGTGGGCGGCGAGGGGGGCGAGGGCAAGTGCGCAGGCCCCGGCGCCGGTGATCGTGAGAACATCGCGCCGCCGCACATGGGTGTTGGTTTTCATGAAAATCGTTCCGTCTCAAAACACTGCACCGAGGAGAGGACCAGCCCCACCATACGAGTGGGGAAACTGACAGCGGAGCTGGTCTCTTGCGTCTCTCAGACGAAAGACGCGGGGGTGCAAATCAAGGTTTGATGTAGGTGTAGCCCATCTGCTGCAGGCGAGCGAGCTCGGCCACGCCGGACGGCACCACGTCTTCGTTGAACACTTCGTAAAGCTGGTCAAGGGCGATGTTCTTGCCTTTCAACGTGTTGGCGCAGACTTCGAAGCCGACGCTTTGCGAACGCAGGTTGGCGACGGCGGTTTGCACGTTGCCGGCGGCCTTGGCCGACTGCAAGAGGCCGATGCCGTTGCCGTGGATCACGACCTTGAGGTCGAGATTTTCGGCGCCGACGGCATTGATGTGGTTTTGAATGTTGCGCATGGCGCCCAAGTAGACCTTGTCGCCTTCGCCACCCGGCGTGTTGATGTGATAGACGACTTTTTGTTTGCCGTAACGTTCCGACGCGTCGGCGTTGGTGACGTTTCCGACCAACAACGCGACAGCGACGATCGACGAACAGATGAATCCGAGTAAACGCATTGAGCCCTCCCATGATTTGGCTTTTCAATGTGGGCGGAGGCGTTTTTGATTTTTTGTGCTCCGGCCCGGTCCCTGATTCTTACATCACTGCGGCCATAAGCTGTATTCGGGATAACCCTTATAAGCATAAGGGGAGGGGCGTCATGCCGATGCGCTGAGAGATTTGCGGATCAGGTCGGCGAGCGAAGCCGCCTGGAGCTTTTCCATCACCTTGGCACGGTGCGCTTCAACTGTTTTGTCGCTGATGTCGAGCGCAAAGGCGATCTGCTTGTTGGTGTTGCCTTCGACGATCATGTCCATCACTTGGCGCTCGCGCGGCGTCAGGGTGTCGATCAGCTCTTGGATTTCCAGGTGGCTGGTGACTTGGGTGCGGCGGCGTTCGCATTCTCGCACGGCGTTTTGCACCAGATCGAGCAATATTTGGTCGTTGTAGGGTTTTTCGATGAAGTCGAACGCACCGTCCTTCATCGCGCGCACCGCCATTTGCACGTCGCCGTGTCCGGTCACGACGATGACCGGCAGGCAGTGAGGATTTTCGGCGAGGCGCTTCTGCAGTTCGAGTCCGCTCATCCCCGGCATGCGCACATCCACCAACAAGCATCCGGGACGCGATGGGTCATAGGCATCGAGAAACGCTTGTGCGGAATCGAAGGTTTCGACGTGCAACCCCACCGACGAGATCAACCAGCTCAACGAATCGCGGGCGGCCTTGTCGTCATCGACGACGAAGATCGTTTTGTCGGCCATCGTCGAGGATGGCAATGGGCTGTTCTTACGCGGCATGATGGTTTTCCGCCTTGTTGGTGCGTTGCGGTGCGCTCGGCAGACTGAATTTGAATACGGTCGCGCCGCTTTCGTCAACCTCCACCCACAAGCGTCCGCCGCTGGCTTCGACGATGGATCGGCTGATCGACAACCCCATGCCCATGCCGTTGGGTTTGGTCGAATAAAAGGGTTCGAACAGTAGATCGCGGGCGGTTTCCGACAGGCCGGCACCGTTGTCGCGCACCTCGCAAATGACCTCGCCCGGATCGCCGGGACGGGTGGCGACGACAATGGTTTTGGGGTCTTTGCTGACGGCGCCGAGTGCGTCCATGGCGTTGCCGATCAGATTCAGCATCACCTGTTCGATCTGGACCTTGTCGACAAGCACCGGGGCCAAGGGCTCGGTAAAATCGCCGCTCAGGCCGATGTGTTGGCGTTCGGCCTCGGCGTTCGTGATTTCGATGGCCTCCCGCGCGATGGCATTGACGTCCAGAGTTTCCAAAGACAGTTCGCCCTTGCGCACGAAGGCGCGCACCCGGCGGATCACCTGCGCGGCGCGCTCGGCCTCGGTGGCGATGGTGGACAGGACTTCATACAGATCGTCGGGCGATATGGTGTCGAGCTTCAAACGGCGCACGCTGCCGGTGGCGTAATTGGCGATTGCGGAAAGCGGCTGGTTGATTTCGTGCGCCAAGCTGGCGGTCAGTTCGCCCATGGTGTTGACGCGCGACACATGGGCCAATTCGTTCTGGCGGTTTCGGGCGGTATCTTCAGCGCGTTTGCGTTCAAAAATCTGCGTTTCCAGTTCAGCGTTGGCCTGCGACAGTTCGGCCGTGCGCTTGGCGACAAGATGCTCGACCCGCACCACCCACAAGATCGCAATGCCCATCAGCACGCCTGCGAACACGCCCCATTGCCAATACTGTTCGATCAGATCCGACAACTTGATTTCCACCGGCAGATCGTAAGGGCCGATGTGCAGTTCCTTGAACAGTTCGTGCACGGGCTGATAGTCCAACGGCACGGTCCAGCCGGCGTAATTCCCGGCGACCGCCGCGGGGTGGTCGATGGGCATGCCCAACAGCGCGATGACCACCTGCTGGGACAGCATTTCCGGGGTGTTTTTGAGCTTTGCAAACGGCCATTCGGGATAGAGCCGGGTGCTCAGGGCAAACGGAAAGCCGTGAATGTCTTGGGGGTTGAGGATGCGCAGGCTCGAAAGTTTGACTTTGCCGTTCTCGGCGAGGTTTTCCAAAACCCCGGCGCGCACGGTGCCCGCATCCGCGTCCCCGGCCAGCACGCCGTCGACCACCTTGTCTTGGGGAAAGCCGACAAAAATCAAGTCGGCGAGGTCTTTGAACGGGTTGATGCCCTCGGCCTGCATTTCACGCCATGCCATCTGAAATCCGCCAAAGGCGTTTTCACGGATGGCCATGAACCGCTTGCCCTTCAAATCGCGCAGCGTCTCGATGCCGTTGTCGACATTGCGGGTGAAGATCGTGGCGCCCAAGGAATCCGTTTTTTGGTGGGTGTTCGGGCGGATGGTGGCGATGCGGGCGACGCCGTGTGCGGCTTCGTGCGCGACATAGTTGCCTGGATTGGTCAAAATAAAATCGACGGCTTCGGTTTCGACCGCGCGTTGCATTTCGGTCAGGGTCAAAGGCACGATGCTGAATACTCGCCCCGAGACATGATCGGATAAATAGTCGGCGGTCGGCTGCCACTGCTGCATCGCTTCGGCTTTGCCGCGAAAGGCCAGAACCGCAATTTTGACATCGACCTTGGCGAGGGTCTGGGCCCAGCACAGATTCACGGACATCATGGCGACGAACGCAAAACTAGCGGTCGCGATGCAAAAACGTTTGAAACCCGATGTCACGGACGTGTGCTCCCCCTGGTGCTGCCCTGGTGTTTCCCTGTCTCGGGAAAGCCTACGATATTTCAAGTTGCGCACTTTGCCTATGGCGAGGATGGCGCACGCGAAAAACACGACTATATCAAACCGAGTTTCAATAACGGACAGGTGCGTACATGAACGCCGCCAACGGACAGCCAGAGCCCGAAATCCTTCCGCCTGGCACAGACCCTAAGCCGCAACGCCCGCAAAGCGGCGGCTTCGACGATCTATCGGATGCGTTTTCTCACCCGTTGACCATGCCGCGGTTGACCTATGCGTTGTACGCCATCGCTTCGATCAGCGGGTTTCCCATGCTGATCGGCCTGATCCTCGCATACGTGGCGCGTAGCGAGGCGCCGGCGTGGCTGCATGGTCACTACACCTTCCTGATCGGCACCTTTTGGGGCGGGCTGTTGTTGATTTTGGTCGGCGTGCTGACGTGGATTTTCGGCATCGGCATGTTTTTGCTCTGGGTTTTGCCGCTGTGGTACGTCATCCGCATCGTGCGCGGTTGGGTGTTGTTGGAAAACCGCCAGCCGGTGCCCAATCCCGGCAGTTTACTGTTCGGCTAACGCCTGATTCCACTCTTGTCATTTTGTCCCCGAGCGTGAACATTAAGGACTAAGGCTTAGGCGCGTTGGGGGACGGACAAAAGGGGACGCCATGCACGCCAGTGCGACGGTAGCGGCAGACTTTCAGATGTGGGTGACGTTTCTCGTCATCATCGTCGCCTTTGCCCTGTATGCGTGGGAAAAGGTGGCGATCGAGGTCACCAGCCTGGGCGTTTTGTGCGTCCTGATGATTTTCTTCTACGCCTTTCCCATCCAGGGCACGGGCCTGAGCGGGACGGTCGACAATATTTTGTCGCCGGAAGTCCTGCTGTCGGGCTTTTCCAATCCCGCATTGATCACGGTCTTGGCGCTGCTGGTGATCGGCCAGGGCATGGTGCGCACGGGGGTGCTCGACGTCGCCGCGCATTTCGTGCTGGGGTGTTGCGGCGGCACGCATTGGCTGTCGATTTTCGCGGTGTTGTTCACCGCCACGTTGGTCAGCGGCTTTCTCAACAATATTCCCGTGGTGGTGATCTTCATTCCCATCATGCAGGCCTTGGCCGACCGTTTCGACATGGCGCCGAGCAAGCTGATGATGCCGTTGAGCTTCGCCGCGATCTTGGGCGGCATGACCACGCTGATCGGGTCGGGGTCCAATCTGTTGGTCAACTCGGCGTTGATCGGCATCGAACGCGAACCGTTCGGCTTTTTCGATTTCACCGTTCCGGGCTTGGTGTTGGCGGGCGTCGGCTTGGTTTATCTGTTGGTTGTGGCGCCGTGGTTGCTGCCGCGCCGCGAAGGCATGGCCGAAAGCTTGGTCGGCGGCCAAACCGGGGGCAAGCAATACATCGCCCAAGTGACCGTCGGTGCATCGTCGCACTTGGTTGGGGAAAAAGCGGTCGGTGGAATTTTTCCGGCGCTTGGCAACATGACCCTGCGCATGGTTCAGCGCGGTGAAGAAGCCATCTTGCCGCCGTTTGAAGACTACGAAGCCCGCGCCGGCGACGTGTTGGTGGTTGCCGCCACGCGCAAGGAAATTCAAGAGGCTTTGGCGCGTGACGCCGAGGGGCTCTATCCCGATCTGGAAAGCGCAAGCGGTGGCGTGGTCCCCTATACGGCTGGACACAAACCCGCCGAAATGGATGAAAGCGAAGGCAACCTGCCCGACGGCGATTTAGACGACAGCCCGACACCGTGGCACGGCGGCGAACGGGTGCTGGCCGAAGCGATGATTCCCCCCGCATCCAGGATCATCGGCCAGACCCTGCCGCAAGTGGGCTTTCGCTTTAAAACCCATTGCATCGTGTTGGGGGTGCAACGCCGTTCGCGCATGATCCGCACGCGTATGACCGAAATCCGCCTGCAAGCCGGCGACGTGTTGCTGGTACAAGGCAGCCCCGTCGACGTGCAGGCGCTGCGCACCAATCAAGACGTGTTGCTGATCGAATGGTCGGCGGCGGAACTGCCCGCTCATCATCACGCCAAGCGCGCGGCGACGGTACTTTTGGGGGTGGTGTTGGCAGCGGCAACGGGCTTGGTGCCGATCGTCATCGCCGGACTGACCGGGGCAGCGGCGATGGTGGGGCTGGGTGTACTCAACATTCGCCAAGCGTTTCGCGCCGTGGATACCAAAATCCTCACCATGATTCCGGCCGCCCTGGCCATGGGGGCGGCCATGCACGCCACCGGCGGCGCGCATTTCGTCGCCAGCGCGGTGATGGGGCTGTTTCAGGGTGCGGGGCCGTGGGCGGTGCTGTCGATCTTCTTCATCACCATGGTGGTGCTGACCAATGTCATCAGTTCCAAAGCCATGGCGGTGCTGTTCACGCCCATCGCGGTGGACTTGGCCATTTCCATCAATGCGCCGGTCGAAGCGTTCGCCGTCGCTGTGGTGTTCGCCGCCAACTGCTCGTTCGCTTCACCTATCGGCTATCAGACCAACTTGCTGGTGATGGCCCCCGGCCACTACCGCTTCACCGACTTCGCGCGTGCCGGCGTGCCGCTGATCTTGCTGATCTGGGCGGTGTTCAGTTTGTTCGTGCCGTGGTGGTATGGGATGTAGGCCCTCTATGGTTTTTGTGGGACTGAAATATGAAAGCAAATTTGATTATAGCCGGGTTGGCATTTGATCTTGTTGGGGCATTTCTTTTGAGTGTAAAGGTCGTTTGGTCAGATGTCACCGGTCGTAAAATTGCTGATTACCTAGAGAAACAAATTCTCAGGGATTGGTTTGAACCTGTCCGAGGATTTGATTCGTTAATTCATTTAATTATGGATACCATTATTTGGATTCCAGTTAAGGTCGTGTCTTTGTTGCTAGGTTTTTTGAGGTGGTCAAACGAAAACAATTATGAGAACCAGTGTGGGATCATTGGACTATTGTTTTTGTCAGTAGGTTTTATCATTCAGGCCATCGTTAATTTTCAATAATCGGGTCACATCAACGAATCTTCTTGTGCGCCGCAGCAAGGAGGCGTATAGGGACTGTGGGCCACGACCTCCCAACGGGTCGCGACCCTTCTGCCGTAAGGCGAAGGGCATACTTTTGAAGATCGAATTGACGCGCGAAGTCTCTGTTTTCGCCCGGTTTGGTTTTTGGAACTCCCTTCGTCAGTGTGTTGAGAAGGGAGTTTTTTTATGACCAACACCGCCAAGCCTGACCTCCGTCCGGCCAATCCCAATTTTTCCTCCGGCCCTTGCGCCAAACGTCCCGGTTGGACCGTGGATGCCCTGTCCGACGCTTTGACGGGCCGTTCGCATCGTTCGGGTCCGGGCAAGAAGAAACTCGCCGAGGTGATCGACCGCACCCGCGCCATCTTGGGCGTGCCGGACGACTATCGCATCGGCATCGTGCCCGCGTCCGATACCGGCGCGGTGGAAATGGCCATGTGGTCGTTGCTGGGCGCGCGCGGAGTCGAACTGTTGGTCTGGGAAAGCTTCGGCGCCGGTTGGGCCGGAGACGTCACCAAGCAACTGAAGCTCGACGACGTCAAGGTCACCAAAGCCGAATACGGGCAAATTCCCGATCTCGCCGCGGTCGATTTTTCCCGCGACGTGATCTTCACCTGGAACGGCACGACCTCGGGCGTCAAGGTTCCCAACGGCGACTGGATCCCGTCCGACCGCCAAGGCCTGACCATCGCCGACAGCACCTCGGCCGCGTTCGCCATGGACCTGCCGTGGGACAAGCTCGACGTCGTGACGTACTCTTGGCAGAAAGTCATGGGCGGTGAAGCCGCGCACGGCATGCTGATCTTGAGCCCGCGCGCGGTGGAGCGCCTGGAAAGCTACACCCCGGCGTGGCCGATGCCGAAAATCTTCTTGATGACCAAGGGCGGCAAGCTCATCGAAGGCATCTTCAAGGGCGAAACCATCAACACGCCGTCGATGATCGCGGTCGAAGACGCGCTCGACGGTCTCAAGTGGGCCGAAACCATCGGCGGCTTGGAAGGCTTGAAAGCGCGTTCCAACGCCAACCTGGCGGCCATCGAAGCGTGGGTGGAAAAGTCCGATTGGGCGGCGTTCCTGGCCGAAGACAAGGCCATTCGCTCCAATACGTCCGTGTGTTTGAAAGTCAAAGACCCGGCCTTCACGGCGCTCGACGCCGAGGTGCAGGAAGCCGAGCTGAAAAAGCTGGTCAAGATGCTCGACGGCGAAGGCGTGGCTTACGACATCGGCGGCTATCGCGATGCCCCGGCGGGCTTGCGCATCTGGGCCGGTGCGACGGTTGAGACGTCGGACATGGAAGCGTTGCTGCCGTGGCTCGACTGGGCGTTCGCTGAAATCAAAGCCGGCCTCTGAGCCGCTCTCCCCATTCCCTATTGATGTAAAGGACTGACCCCATGGTTAAGGTTCTCATTTCCGATAAGATGAGCCCGCTCGCTGAGCAGATTTTCAAAGAGCGCGGCGTCGACGTCGATTTCAAGCCGGGCATGACGCCCGACGAGTTGAAGGCCTGCATCGGCGAGTACGACGGTCTCGCGATCCGCTCCGCCACCAAGGCGACGGCGGACATCATCGAAGCCGCCGACAACCTCAAAGTCATCGGCCGCGCCGGTATCGGTGTCGACAACGTCGACATCAAGGCCGCCACCTCCAAGGGCATCGTGGTGATGAACACGCCTTACGGCAACGCCATCACCACCGCCGAACACGCCATCACCTTGATGATGGCCACCGCGCGTCAAATCCCCGCCGCCAATGCCTCGACCCACGCCGGCAAGTGGGAAAAATCCCGCTTCATGGGCGTTGAAGTCATGGGCAAGACGCTGGGGCTGATCGGCGCCGGCAACATCGGTTCCGTGGTCGCGGACCGCGCCATCGGCTTGAAGATGAAGGTCGTGGCTTACGATCCGTATCTGTCGCCGGAACGCGCCCAAGACATCGGCGTGGAAAAGGTCGAACTGGACGAATTGTTCGCCCGCGCCGACTTCATTTCCCTGCACACCCCGATGACCGACGCCACCCGCGGCATCGTCAACAAGGCCGCGTTCGCCAAAATGAAGGACGGCGTGCGCATCGTGAACTGCGCGCGCGGCGGCCTGGTGGTCGAAGCCGATTTGTTGGAAGCCCTGGAAAGCGGCAAGGTCGCGGGCGCGGCGCTGGACGTGTTCGAAGTCGAACCCGCCGTCGACAACCCGCTGTTCGGTCGCGAAGACGTCATCTGCACCCCGCACCTGGGCGCATCCACCACCGAAGCCCAGGTCAACGTCGCGGTGCAGATCGCGGAACAAATCTCCGACTATCTGCTCGACGGCGCGGTGACCAACGCGCTCAACATGCCGAGCGTGTCGGCCGAAGACGCGCCGAAGTTGGCGCCGTACATGAAGCTTGCCGAACAGCTCGGCAGCTTCGCCGGTCAGATCACCCTGAGCGGCATCCAGTCCGTGACCATCGAATACGAAGGCCACGCCGCCGAACTCAACACCAAGCCGATCACCGCCGTGGTGCTGCAAGGCCTGTTGAGCCCGATGCTGGAAGGCGTGAACATGGTGTCCGCCCCGGTGATCGCCAAGGAACGCGACATCGACATTTCCGAGGTCAAGCACGAGCGTCCGACCGAATACCAGACGTTGATTTCGCTGACCGTCACCAGCGAAGCGCAAACCCGCACCCTCAAGGGCACGCTGTTCGCCGGTAAGGAGCCGCGCATCGTCGACATCAAGGGCATTCCCATGGACGCCAAGCTCGGCGAGCACATGCTGTTTTGCACCAACCACGACAAGCCGGGCTTCATCGGCGGTCTCGGCACCGTGCTCGGCAACGCGGGCATCAACGTCGCGACCTTCAACCTCGGCCGCGCCGAAGTCGGCGGCGAAGCGTTGGCCTTGGTCGAAGTCGATCAAGCGGTGGACGACAACGTGCTCGACGAACTGCGCGCCCTGCCGCAAGTCATGCGCGCCCAAGCGCTGCGCTTCTAAACGAAGCGGCACTCACGCAAGCAAAAGGGCCTCCTTCGGGAGGCCCTTTTTGTGTTTTAGCGATCAATGGATCGATATTTTTATTCCGGAATAGAATCCGTCCATTCCATGGTCGTCGGCTCGAAGGTTTGCGGGCCGGGTTCGACCGGGCCTTCGAGCATTTTGATATCGACCTCGCCTTCGAAGCACGGCTGCACCGCGTCGATCATTGCTTGGGTGATGGCGTAGCGGTTGGGGCATTCGTTGACGTACATCAGATAATGATAGCCGTCCCGACCGGGCTCGAAGTAGTACGCCGCCGCGGTGGGCGCGTGAGCGTAGAGATAGCGGCGGAACTCCTTGCCGATTTGATACACGGCGGAGGCCTTCTTCACATTTTCGTGAACGTCGAGTTTCAATCGCACCATGCATTCGCCCATGGTGTAGTGGGGTACGAAGTCCTTGAAAAAGGCGTCCGTCGCGCTGCGGTCGGGTCGCGTCTGTCCTTTACAGCTTTGAGAGATGGCCAGCGCATCGGCGGAAAACGTCAAAGCGGTGGTGGCGAGGATGGCGGCTTGCAAGATCGTGCGGATTGTGGCGGGCATGGTTCCCCGTCTCTCCCTTTCGGCTGTCGGTGGGCTCATGATAGGGGCAGGGGGGCTTTGGCTCAACCTCGGTGTGAAAGTGGGTGTGAGTGGATCGTGCTGTAGTACAAAAAGACACTTGAAACCGTTCGCTTTATGAGGGCTAAATAGTTTCAAGCTCGACGATGATATGAGATTGAGCGGACGTGGGAGGTTACGGAGCACGGACAACACCGGGCTTCTTGAAATGCTGGGGACTTGGCAAGCTTGATGAAGAGCTTGCCCGGTTTTCGTTCACCTTTCGCACCGCAAACCCACTTCACCAGCTTGCCCGCATCAAGCTGCAAAGAAACCGTTTTTGGGAGGTGCACATGGAAAAAGCTCTGGTTTTAGATGCCGGTAAATGTACCGGGTGCGAACAGTGCGAAATCGCCTGTTCGATGGAAAACGAAGGGGTCTCCAACCCCGCGAAATCCCGCATCAAGGTTTTCAATTTCCACGATGAAGGGCGCTTCGTGCCCTACACCTGCACCCAGTGCGACGACGCCTGGTGCATGCAGGCGTGTCCCGTGGATGCCATCACCGTGTTCTCCGCCACCGGTGCAAAGGTCGTATCCGACGCTCTGTGTGTCGGTTGCAAGGTGTGCACCATCGCTTGCCCGTTTGGCACCGTGAACTACAACCCCGCCAGCGGCAAGGTCATCAAGTGCGACCTGTGCGGCGGCGATCCCGCGTGCGCCAAGGCGTGCCCGACCGGGGCCATCACCTACACCGACGCGGCCGCCACCGGCTACGCCAAAATGAAAGCCTGGGCCAAGGCGACCGACGCCGGCCAACAGGCCAGCGCTTAAAGGGAGGGCACGCAAATGTCATGGGCTAAACGAATTCTGCGCGTCAACCTCACCGCAGGGACCTGCACCGAAGAACCGCTCAACATGGATTGGGCCAACCAGTATTTGGGCCAACGCGGTCTGGCGACCAAGTATCTCAGCGAAGAAATCGACCCCAAGGTCGATCCGCTGTCGCCCGACAACAAACTGATCATCGCCACCGGTCCGCTGACCGGTACGGCGGCGGCGACCGGCGGGCGCTGGTCGGTGATCACCAAAGGCGCCCTGACCGGCGCGATCGCGTGTTCGAACTCGGGCGGGTTCTTCGGCGCCGAGCTGAAGTTCGCCGGTTGGGACATGGTGATCTTCGAAGGCAAATCGGCCAAGCCGGTGTACCTGCTGATCCAAGACGACGACGCCAAACTGGTCGATGCATCGGGCTATTGGGGCCGCACGGTGTGGGATACGGAAAAAGGCTTGAAAGCCGAATACCAAGACCCGCAGTTGCGCGTCGCTTCCATCGGTCAAGCCGGTGAAGTTGGCGTCAAGTTCGCCGGTGTGGTCAACGACCTGCACCGCGCCGCCGGTCGTTCCGGCGTGGGCACGGTGATGGGCTCGAAGAACCTCAAGGCCGTCGCGGTGCGTGGCACCAAGGGCGTCCAGGTGAACGATGTCGATGCGTTCTTGAAAGCGACCCGCGAAGCCAAGACGGTTCTGGCCGAAAACGGCGTCACCGGCGAAGGCTTGCCGGCGTTGGGCACCCAGGTGTTGATGAACGTCATCAACGAAACCGGGGCATTGCCGACGCACAATCACAAAGACGTGCAGTTCGCAGGCGCATCCGACATTTCCGGCGAAGCGATGCAAGAGCCGCGGCGTTCGGATGGCAAGCCCAACCTGACGCGCAACGGCGCGTGCTTCGGTTGCACCATCGGCTGCGGTCGCATCTCGACCATCGATCCGACCCACTACACCGTCAAGGACCGTGAACAGTATCAGATCGCGTCCGGCGGTTTGGAATACGAGGCCGCTTGGGCATTGGGCGCGGCCAACGGGGTCAACGATCTCGATGCGCTGACGTTCGCCAACTTCATCTGCAACGAACAGGGCTTCGATCCGATCTCGTTCGGCGCCACCGTCGGTGCGGCGATGGAACTCTACGAGATGGGCGTCATCACCACCAAGGAAACCGGTGGGATCGAACTGACCTGGGGCAATGCCCAGGCGCTCACCACCTTGGCCGAACTGACCGGTCGCGGCGAAGGCTTCGGCGCGGAAATCGGTTTGGGCTCCAAGCTGCTGACCGAAAAATACGGTCATCCCGACCTGTCCATGTCGGTCAAGGGCCAGGAATTTCCGGCCTACGATTCCCGCGGCATCCAGGGTATGGGCTTGACCTATGCAACCTCCAACCGCGGCGCGTGTCACCTGCGCAGCTACACGGTCGCGTCGGAAATCTTGGGCATTCCCGAAAAGACCGATCCGCTGTCGTCCGATGGCAAGGCCGGTTTGGTGATCGCGTTCCAAGATGCCACCGGCGCTGTAGACAGCTCGGGCTTGTGTGTGTTCACCACCTTTGCGTGGTCGTTGGACAACATTGCGCCGCAAATCGACGCGGCGTGCGAAGGTGAGTGGACGGTCGACCGGTTGCTGGAAGTCGGCGAGCGGGTGTGGAACCTGGAACGCAAGTTCAACTTGGATGCGGGCTTCACCGGTAAGGACGACACCTTGCCCAAGCGCTTGCTGAAGGACGCAGCCAAGACCGGCCCGGCCGAAGGCAAAGTCAACGAGTTGGGCAAAATGCTGCCCGAATACTACGCGCTGCGTGGTTGGACTCCTGACGGCGTGCCCACCAATGAAACACTGGATCGTCTGGTTCTGTAGACGCATCCGGGATTTTTCAACGCGGCCCTGTCCGTCCGCCTCTGTGTTGTGAGGGGGCGGGCGGGGCTGAAGCGTTTGGGGAGGACTTCATGAAATACGTAATTCTAGGTGCCGGTCCCGCAGGCGTCGTCGCGGCGGAAAACCTGCGCAAGGCGGATCCATCGGGCCATGTGATTTTGGTCGGGGGCGAAGCCCATCCGCCCTATTCGCGCATGGCGATTCCCTATGTGCTGACGGGCAAGATCGCAGAGCAGGGCACCTACCTGCGTAAGTCTGAGGGCCACTACGATTCCCTGGGCATCGAATATCTGCAAGGCACCGCCACCAAGGTCGATCCCGACAACGGCACGGTGACGATGCAGGACGGCCATCAAGTCGGTTATGACAAATTGTTGGTGGCGACCGGTGCGACCCCGGTCACGCCGCCGATTCCGGGATTGGAATTGGATGGCGTGCATCATTGCTGGACGTTGGAAGATGCCCAGTATATCGCCGCGCGCGCCAAGGCCGGTTCAAACGTGGTGCTGATGGGCGCAGGCTTCATCGGCTGCATCATCCTCGAAAGTCTGGTGGAACGCGGCGTCAATCTGACCGTGGTCGAAGCCGAAGATCGCATGATCTCGAAGATGATGGATGCCACCGGCGGCGACATGCTCAAGCGTTGGGTTGAAGCCAAAGGGGTCAAATTGCTGACCTCGACCAAAGTCACGGCTGTGGCTGAGAACGGCGGCAAGCTGAAAGTCGGCACCGACAAGGGCGGCGATCTGGACGCCGATCTTGTGGTGGTGTCGGTGGGCGTCAAGCCCAACACGGATTTTCTGGCCGGCTCCGGGGTTGAGATCGGCGTCGGCATCAAAGTCGACGACCGTTTGCAAAGCTCCGTCGAAGGCATCTATGCGGCGGGCGACGTGGCCGAAGGTCCCGATTTCGGTGGCGGTTTTCAGGTTCACGCCGTGCAACCGACCTCGGTCGAACACGGCCGCATCGCGGCCTTGAACATGGCGGGTGCGGACGCCAAGTATCGCGGCAGTTTGATCATGAACGTGCTCGACACCTTGGGGTTGATCTCGGCCTCGTTCGGGCATTGGATGGGTGAAGACGACGTGGCGGTGATGATGGACCACGACCAGCATCGCTACATCAAGCTGGCGTTCCACGGCGATCATCTGGTCGGCGCATTGAGCCTCGGGCGCACCGATCAAATCGGCGTGCTGCGCGGCTTGATCCAAAGCCGTATCAAGCTTGGCGCGTGGAAGGATCGTTTGAAAAAAGACCCCAGCCGCATCGCGGAAGCTTACGTCGCGTGCAGCCAAGGATAAGGCGGAAGCAAGCCGTTGAAGATCACGCTTAAACTGTTTGCGCTGTTGGACAAGTACTTGCCCGACGGCGCGGTGAAAAACCAAGTCGAGATGACCGTCGACGACGGCGCGACGGTGATGGATGTGATCCACAGCGTCAAGCTGCCGTCGGAATATTGCCACTTGGTGTTGATTGATGGCGTCTATATCGCGCCCAGCGAACGCGAAACCCGGGTCTTGAACGAAGGTGAGGCCTTGGCCATCTGGCCGCCGGTCGCAGGTGGATAAGTTGGTGAGGGTATGAAGCTGACCAAGGACATGGCGTTGACGCAAAAGATGTTTTTGGACACCTTGCCGCGCGCCTTGGACAACGATGCCTTCACTTGGGACGGCAAATGCGCAGTTCTTGACCAAGACGGGCGACGCTTCACCATCACGTTCGAAGAACAAGCCAACTTTGCCCTGGGCGGATTTCGCATTCCCCGCGCCCACGTGACGCTGGAACTGAGCGGCTATGACGATGATGCCGCCGAAGCCGCCGTGACGCGGTTTGAGAGATACTTTCACCGCGGCGGCGGTTGAGGCTATAGTTCGGGGATGGCGAAGAGCGACCCGAAGCGAACAGCGACAAACATGAAATCCAACAATCCACGCGTGCGCATTCTGATCGGCGCGGCGACGGCGCTGGGGCCGGGTAAGGTCGATCTGTTGCTCGCCATTGACCGGCATCGTTCGATTTCCGGCGCGGCGCGGGAAATGGGTATGAGCTATCGCCGTGCGTGGCTGTTGGTCGACAGCATGAACCGCAGCTTTACGTCCGACTTGGTGGTGACCAGCACCGGCGGCAAGGGCGGCGGCGGCGCTGAGGTCTCGGCCTTGGGGCATGACGTGGTGCGGCGTTATCAAGAGATGGAAGATAAAGCCGCGCAAAGCGTCGCGCTTGAGGCGTCTGAGTTTGCCAAATTGCTCAAAGACCCTAGCGGCGACGCTTAAGCCTTCTCCACCTTGACTGCGCAGTATTTCAATTCCGCGATCTTGCCGAACGGATCGAGCGCCGGATTGGTCAACAAGTTGGCGGCGGCCTCGTGAAATGCAAATGACAAAAACACCACGCCGGGGGGCACGTCGCGGTCGGAACGGGTGGCAGCGCTGAGGGTGCCGCGGCGGCTGCTTAACCTCACATGTGCGCCGGGTTCAAGATCCAAGCGTTGCAGGTCGCCGGGATGCATGCTGATCACCGGGGAAGGCTCCAGCGCATCGAGCACCGACGCGCGCCGGGTCATGGCGCCGGTGTGCCAATGTTCCAGCATTCGCCCGGTGGTCAGCACGAACGGATAGGCTGCGTCGGGCTCTTCGTCGGGCGGACTATAATGCGCGGGCACCAGACGCCCCTTGCCCGATGGCAAAGGGAAGCCGTCTGCGAACAGAACTTCTTGACCGGGAAGCTCTTCCGATGGGCAGGGATACGTCACCGCGCCTTCGCGTTTGAGACGCAGGTGCGAAATACCTGCGTGCGAGGGCATCACGGTACGCATTTCCTCGAACACGTGGGCGGCGTTCTCATAATGCCAATCCAGGCCCAAGCGCTTGGCGATGCTTTGGATGATCCACAAATCTTCGCGGGCGTCACCAGGTGGTTCCACAACATTGCGCCCCAGTTGCACCTGACGGTTGGAATTGGTGAAAGTGCCGGTCTTTTCATAAAAGCTGGTGGCGGGCAAAATTACGTCGGCGAAGGCCGCCGTTTCGGTCAGGAAGATGTCCTGCACCACCAGATAATCCAGGCTCGCCAAGGCTCGGCGTGCCTTGTTCAAATCCGGGTCCGACATCGCCGGGTTTTCACCGCAGATGTACATGGCGCGGACGTCACGGGCCAAGGCCGCATGCATGATCTCCACCACCGTTAGTCCGGGGGTGGCGGGCAACTCGCAGTTCCATGCGGTTTCGAACCGCGCCCGGCCGACGGCGTTGCCGACGGGGGTGTAATCGGGCAACACCATCGGGATCAAACCGGCATCCGAAGCGCCTTGCACATTGTTCTGACCGCGTAGCGGATGCAGCCCGGTGCCGGGCTGACCGACATTGCCGGTGAGCAATGCCAGCGCGATCAGGCATCGTGCATTGTCGGTGCCATGGGTGTGTTGCGAAACGCCCATGCCCCAGAAAATCATGGCCCGCCCGCCGGTCGCATAGAGACGCGCGACGGCGCGAATTGTGTCGGCGTCAATGCCGCACAGCGCCGCCATCTTTTCCGGCGGGTAATCGCGGATGTGCTGGACGAAGGCATCATAACCTTCGACCCGGTTTTCGATGTAGGCGTGATCGACCAGATCCTCGCTGACGATGACGTTGAGCATGGCGTTGAGCAACGCCACGTCCGCACCGGGGGTGAATTGGATCATATGGTCGGCATGGCGGCTCAAGGCCTGACCACGCGGGTCCATGACGATCAGTTTCGCGCCGTTGCGTTTCGCGGATTTGATGAAGGTCGAAGCCACCGGATGGTTCTGCGACGGACGTGCGCCGATGACCAAAATCACGTCGGCTTTTTCGGCGTCGGTGAACGGGGCGGTGACCGCGCCGGAGCCGATGCCTTCCATCAACGCCGCCACGGACGAGGCGTGACACAGCCGGGTGCAGTGATCGACGTTGTTGGTGTGAAATGCGGTGCGGATCAATTTTTGAAACAGATAGGCTTCTTCGTTGGAGCCCTTGGCCGAACCGAACCCGGCGATGGCGTCCGCGCCGAACTGTTCGTAGGCGAGTTCCAAGCACGCCGCCGCGCGGTCCAGAGCCTCGTCCCAAGACGCTTCGCGAAATTGGCTCATGGGGTCGCCGCTGTTCAGGATTTCGGGATCCTTCGCCACGCCGTCGATGCGGATCAGCGGCTTGGTCAAACGGTCGGGATGGCGGGCGTAGTCGAACCCGAAGCGGCCCTTGACGCACAATTTGCTCAAGTTTCCGGGACCGTCACGGCCTTGGGTGTAGAGAATTTTGTCGTCGGCGACGTGATAGGTAATTTGGCAGCCGACCCCGCAATAGGGACACAGCGAGTCCACCTTGTGTGTATCGGCCAGCGGGGTGGGCAGGGCTTTGGGCATCAGCGCGCCGGTCGGGCACGATTGCACGCATTCGCCGCACGCCACACATGTGCTGAAGCCCAACGCATCACCTTGATCGAACACGATGCGCGAGTCTTTGCCGCGCCCGGAAATGCCGATCACGGCGTTGTTTTGCACCTCGTTACACGCCCGCACACAGTTGGTGCAAAGAATGCATTTCGACATGTCGACGTCGATGGCGGGGTGCGAAGCATCCACAGGGGGCGGGGTGCCGTGAGGTGCGAAGCGACTGCTTTCGACCTCCATGCCTTGGCTCAAGACGCGAAAGCGATTGGCCGGGTGATAGGGGCTTTCCGTGAGAATCGGTCGATCAGTGAGCAGCAACTCCATCACGGTGCGTTGGGTTCGGGTGACACGATCCGATGCCGTCTTTACGTTGAGGCCCGGCGTCACCACGCGCTTGCAACTGGCCGCGAGTGTGCGTTCGCCTTCGACCTCGACCATACACAGGCGACAACTGCCGTCCGCGCTGTAGTGGGCATTGATGCCCGAACAGATACCAGGAATTTCGATGCCCAAACGCCGCGCGCATTTACGCACCGTTTCACCGGGCCGGGCTTCGACTTCTTGGCCGTCGAGGATGAATGTGATGGTGTCGCTCATGCATCGTCCTCCCCGAAATGATCGAGCAGGGTGAGCACCGGATTGGGAGCAGCTTGGCCGAGACCGCAGATGGACGCCTCGCGCATCGTCGCCGACAGATCGCGGATCAGGTCAGCTTGTTGATGAGGGGTGTCGATCAGGCCGAGCATCTTTTCCGTGCCGACCCGACACGGCGTGCACTTGCCGCAGCTTTCTTCCATGAAGAACGTCGTCAATGTGCGGGCCATATCCCACACGTCGTCGTGATCGGACAGCACCGTCAACGCGCCGGACCCGACGAAACCGCCCAGCGGTTCGAACACACCGAAGTCCATGGCTTTGTCTTGAAAGCGGGCTGGGAAAACGCCGCCGGATGCACCTCCGGGCAGGAATGCGGTGAAGCGATGGCCGTCCATCATGCCGCCCGCCATGTCGATCAGGTCCGCGACCGTGGTGGTGGTTGCGGTGCGATAGACGCCGGGATTTTTGATCCGTCCCGACACCGAATAAAATCGTGGATGGCCCTCATCCATGTACGCATCCGCGCCACGCGCCGCGATGTCGGCGATCCAATAGAGGGTCTCGACATTGTGGGTGATGGTCGGGCGGCCTTTGTATCCGTGTTGGGCGGGGTAAGGTGGGCGGTTGCGGGGCTGGCCGCGCTTGCCTTCCAAGCTGTCGAGCAACGCGGTTTCCTCGCCGCAGATGTATGCGCCCGCGCCACGCCGCAGGTGCAAGGTGACGCCTTCGAGCTTGATATGTTTGAAAGCTTCGCCAAGCGCGGCGTGGATATGCAGATATTCGTCGCGCAGGTAAAAGAACACGTCGTCAACGTCCAGGGCCTGGGCTGCGATCATCATGCCGCGTAAAACCTTTTCGGGCTCCGTTTCCAATAAGAAGCGGTCTTTGAATGTGCCCGGCTCGCCTTCGTCGGCATTGACCACCAGGACGCGCGGCTTGGGTGCATCGTCGAAAAACGCCCATTTACGCACCACCGGGAAACCCGCACCGCCCATGCCGCGCAGTCCGGCCTTGTGCAATTCTTCGCGGATGTCGGAAGGCGTTTGAACTTGAACGTCACCGATGGCGGGCAGGGGGGCGGTGTCCGGCGTCGTGAGTTTTTCCAGCGTTGCGTTGGCAATGCGGGACTTGCCCAGCATGGCCGACGGTGGGGTGTCGCACGCCCCTTGGCACGGCGCGGCGCAAACTCGGACCTGGTCGCCGAAAGCCGCCAACGCGTCCGTGAGCAGCGCTTTGGCCCCGGCCATGCGGCAAGCGGGGCCGTCGCAGATGCGCAATGTCACAGGGGCAATGCGTTCGTTGGCGACGTTGAAATGGGCGTAAAAGGTCGCCGTTTCATAGACATCGATTTGGGCCAGACCCAGCACATGCGCCAGCGCGGCGATGTGTCCAGCGCTGAGATGTCCGAAATGGTCGTTGAGGGTGTGGAGGTGTTCGATCAGCAAATCGCGGCCGCGCTCGACCTCGCCCAGCAGAGCGCACACCGTCGCGATTTCGGCGTCTGTCGCCTGCCGCCCTTTGGGAAAAGGCCGGGCAGTCCGGTTTTGGCGTTTTGTCCCCATGTCGCCAGCGATCCCTTGCGGCCTCGGTAAGTCCAAGTCAATAATAGGAAATATAGGAGCGGACAGGGCAAAAAAACATGAATATCGATCATAAGGTGGCGCAGTTGTTGGTCTCGCGGGTTTGCCATGACTTGGCCGGTGGCGTCAGCGCGCTCAGCACCGGTGCGGAATTGCTGAGTGAGGATAAGCAAATGGCCGATGGCGCGGCGCTCGATGTGATCGCCATGAGTGCTGCCCAGTGCGCCAGTCGCTTAGCGTTTTTTCGCGTCGCCTTCGGTCTTGGCGGCGGAGAAAGCGACACCATCACCACCGATGACTTGAAAAAGCTGCTTGTGGATTACCTCCAAGGCGGCCGCATAGCCGTCAATTGGACGGCGGAAAACGCCCGAATTGGCTTGATGTCGGGCAAGTTGTTGTTGGGGTTGTGCTTGATCGGCGCGGAAGCATTGCCACGTGGAGGCGATTTGCGCATTGACGTCAGCGAAATCGGCGGGCGCCTGGGCTTTGCGGTGTTCGCACAAGGGACCGGTGCGGTGCTGCGTCCCGAACTGAAAACGGCCCTGAGCGTGGATGTGGCACCGGACTTGCTCACCGCGCGCACGGTTCATGGACATTTTACCGTGATCTTGGCGCAGAGCTTGGATGCGGAAATGGAAATATTAGCCGATGTGCCCGACGAAATTCGCCTCGCAGCGCTTTTATGAAGCCTGTTTTTCGAGTTTTTTACTTTTATCGTATGAAATTGCTAGAAAAAAATTGGCCCAAGGCTGTTGGGGCGTTAATATCTTGAAAATGGGAATGAGCAGGTCAATCTAGTAAGGTCACGACCTTCTCGACGCGCAGGGGTTATTGCGCATGCTTTTGCAGTTAGGGATCCGCACATGGACGATCTTTTGAGCGAATTTATTACCGAGACAAGCGAAAGCTTGACTGAAGTTGATTTACAGCTGGTTGAGTTCGAAAAAGATCCTCAAAACGCTGCGATTTTGGGTAACATTTTCCGCCTGGTTCACACCGTCAAGGGTACGTGTGGCTTCCTCGGATTGCCGCGACTTGAATCCGTTGCGCACGCCGGTGAAAACGTGCTCGACAAGTATCGCGACGGCGCTCTGGCAGTCACTCCGGACGGCGTGTCGCTGGTTCTCAAGTGTATCGACACCATTCGTGGTTTGGTTGATGAATTGGCTGAAACGGCGGCAGAGCCGGAAGGCGACGATGCCGAGCTGATCGCGAAATTGAACGCGCTGGCCAATGGTGAAAGCGTGAGTGTCGAGGCGGCCCCCGCTGCTGCGCCCGCACCCGCATCTTCCGGCCCGACCACGTCGGACCAAGGTTTCCCAGTCGCTGCGGAACTGTTGGCGGAATACGAACAAGCCACCGGCGGTGACAGCTCCGGCCCAACCACGTCGGACCAGGGTTTCCCGGTCGCCGCTGAATTGCTGGCTGAATACGAACAAGCCACCGGCGGTGACAGTTCCGGTCCGACCACGTCGGACCAGGGTTTCCCGGTTGCAGCTGAATTGTTGGCTGAATACGAGCAAGCCACCGGTGGTGGTGAGGCTTCGGAAGACGAGATCGCTGCGGCTGAAATGGCCGCGAACGCAGAAATGGAACGCCTGGCAGCCGAATTTGACGCAGAACCAGAGGCCGCACCCGAGGCTGCGTCGGTTCCCGCCGCTGCACCGTCTGTGCCTGCGACGACCGCAGCTGCGGCCCCTGCCGCCAAGAAGGAGCCCGCCAAAGCGGCGGCGCCTGCGGCTAAGGGCGACGGTGGCGGTGGCGTGACGGCTTCGTTGCGCGTCAACGTCGATGTTTTGGAAAACCTGATGACCTTGGTTTCCGAGATGGTTCTGACGCGCAACCAGCTTCTACAGATGATCCGCGGCAGCGAAGACAGCGAATTCACCGTTCCCATTCAGCGTTTGAGCCACATCACCACCGACCTACAGGAAGGCGTGATGAAAACCCGCATGCAACCGATCGGCAATGCATGGGCGAAATTGCCGCGTATCGTACGCGATCTGTCCATTGAAACGGGCAAGAAGATCGACCTGCAGATGTTGGGCGCAGAAACCGAACTGGACCGTCAGGTTCTCGACTTGATCAAAGATCCGCTCACCCACATGGTGCGCAACTCCGCCGATCACGGTTTGGAAACTCCGGCCGAACGCGTCGCCATGGGCAAGCCGGAAACCGGCACCATTACGCTCAACGCCTATCATGAAGGTGGCCATATCATCATCGACATTGCCGATGACGGTAAAGGCCTGAACATGGAACGCATTCGCGTCAAGTGCATCGAAAACGGCCTGACAACGGAATCCGAACTCGACGCCATGTCGGATCAACAGATCCAGCAGTACATCTTCAAGGCCGGCTTCTCGACCGCCGAAAAGGTTACCAGCGTTTCGGGGCGCGGCGTCGGCATGGACGTGGTGCGCACCAACATTGAAAAAATTGGCGGCACCATCGAGTTGAAATCCGAAGAAGGCCGCGGTTCGACTTTCACCATCAAAATTCCGCTGACCTTGGCCATCGTCGCAGCGCTGATCGTTGAAAGCTGCGGCGAAAAGTTCGCGATCCCGCAAATCAGCGTTCTTGAACTGGTGCGAGCCTCGGCGCGTTCCGAATATTCGGTCGAAGTCATCAATCACAGCCCGGTCCTGCGCCTGCGCAACCGCTTGCTGCCCTTGGTTCATTTGGGCGATCTGCTGAAATTGTCGACGGGCGGCAGTAAAGAGATTGCCGACGAAACCTTCATCATTGTCGCCCAGGTCGGCACCTATAGCTTCGGCATCATCGTCGACCGCGTATTCGATACGGAAGAAATCGTGGTCAAGCCGACGTCTCCTGTGTTGCGCGACATTCCGGTTTACTCGGGCAACACCATCTTGGGCGACGGCTCGGTGATCATGATTTTGGATCCCAACGGCATCGCGGCCTCGACTGGTGAAGTCGGCGCGTCGCCCGAAGCGGAAGCCAGTGCCGAGGATCAGGTCGGTTCGACCGGCGACGAACGGGTTTCCATGCTGATCTTCCGCGCTGGCGGTGATGAGCTGAAGGCGGTGCCTTTGGCCCTGGTTGCGCGTTTGGAAGAAATCGACATGGCCGACGTCGAAGTGTCTCACGGCGAACACATGGTTCAATATCGGGGGCAGTTGATGCCCTTGATTCCCTTTAGCGCCGATCAGAAATGGATGAGTGAAGGTCGTCAGGCCGTTCTGGTGTTCACGGAATCTGAGCGTTCCATGGGGTTGGTGGTCGATGAAATCGTCGACATCGTCGAAGATCGCCTCAAGGTCGAAATCACCGCCAACCGTTCCGGTTTGATCGGTTCCGCCGTCATTGACGGTCGTGCAACCGACGTGATCGACGCGGGCTATTATCTGACCCAGGCGTTCCCCGATTGGTTCGGCGGTTCCGAAGAGGACGGCAGCGGCCTGATCGCGGGCAAGCATGCGCTTTTGGTGGATGACAGCCCGTTTTTCCGCAACCTGCTGGCACCGATCCTATCGGTTGCAGGGTTCAACGTCACCACCGCGGAATCTGCGACAGAAGCTTTGGTGATGCGTGACCGGGGCTCGAAGTTTGACGTCATCATCAGTGACATCGAAATGCCGGAAATGGATGGTTTTGCCTTTGCCGAAGAGGTCCGTCGTGACCCGCGTTGGGGCGAAATCCCCATGGTCGCCTTGTCCGCTCACGCCACGGATCGCGATTTTGAACGGGGGCGTTCGGTCGGGTTCAACGATTATGTTGCCAAAGCCGATCGAGACGAATTGGTGCGTTCGTTGGCGATGACCGTCAACAGCGTAACCACCTAATCGGGCGTCAATGTCCTCAAAAGGCCCTGTCGGTTCACCGGCAGGGCCTTTTTGTACGAAAAAGGCTTATCTTTCAGGCCAGATTGCGCTATTCGTTTCCTATGGGCGTTTTCTGTCAGAGTGGGCGGAAGCCGCAGTTCGGTTCACCTTTCAACTATCAGGGTTCGCATGAAATCTTGTCTCATTGTCGATGATTCCAAGGTCATTCGCATGGTGGCCAAAAAAATCCTCCAAGACCTGGAGTTTGAGACCGCTGAAGCCGCCGACGGTCAGATCGCCCTGGACGCCTGTAAAGTCGGCATGCCGGACGCTGTTTTGCTGGATTGGAATATGCCGGTGATGAGTGGGATCGAATTCTTGCGGGAAATGCGTGCGCTTCCGGGTGGTGACAAGCCGGTGGTCGTGTTTTGCACCACTGAAAACGATATCGAGCACATTCAAGAAGCGATCGAGGCCGGGGCCAACGAATACATCATGAAGCCCTTCGACAGCGAAATTATCCAAGCGAAGTTTACCCAGGTGGGTCTGCTCTAAGCATCAAACAATCCAAAAGGTTTTCAGCTTAACCCTTAAAAACGGAACACAGGCGTGAGCGACACGGCGCATAATTCGACCAACGGCAGCCAGATTCGAGTCATGGTGGTGGACGATTCCGCCGTCATCCGAGGCCTGATTACGCGTATGTTGGAAGCCGACCCGGACGTCAGCGTGACGGCTTCCGTCGGTAACGGTCAGTTGGCGGTCAATCAACTGACCCGTCAACCCGGTCAGATCGATGTGGTGATCTTGGATATCGAAATGCCGGTGATGGATGGTCTGACGGCCTTGCCACTGCTGTTGAAAGCCGACCCCAATATCAAAGTGATCATGGCGTCGACCTTGACCAAGCGCAATGCGGAGATCAGCCTGAAGGCATTGAGCGCGGGCGCTACGGATTACGTACCCAAACCGTCCGCCGCGCGTGAACTGAGCGGCGAAAACGATTTTAAGCGCGAGTTGATCGATAAAGTCAAAAACCTCGGCATCATTCATCGCCAAGCGACCGGGCGCCAGATCGCCCCGCGCCCGGCGCCAGCCGTTGCACGCACCACCCCCGGCGCACAACCCGCGCCCGGCACCGCGCGTCCGGCTTCAAGCGCGCCGCAGGGATGGAAAATCAACAGAAGCGGTGAAATCGTTCTGCGCAAACCGGGTACGGTCAAGCCGGATATCCTCGCCATCGGCAGTTCCACCGGTGGTCCGCAAGCGCTGTTCGAGTTTCTCAAAGGGCTACCCAAAAGCATCAATTTGCCGATCGTCATTACCCAGCACATGCCTGCGACGTTCACCTCGATCTTGGCTGAACACATCACCCGTATGACCGGCTGGCCGTGTTCGGAAGCCAAGGACGGCGATCTCATCGAAACCGGTAAGATTTTATTGGCGCCCGGCGATTACCACATGATCGTCACGCAAAAAGGTCCGCAGCGGGTGGTGACGCTGAACCAGAACCCGCCGGAGAATTTCTGCCGACCTGCCGTTGATCCAATGTTGCGCAGTGTGGTGAAGGTCTATGGCGGACGCGTAATCGCCGTGATCTTGACCGGTATGGGCAACGATGGCGCAAAGGCTGCGCAAGATGTCGTCAATGCCGGTGGTACCGTGATCGCTCAGGATGAAAAGACGTCCGTGGTTTGGGGTATGCCGGGTGCGGCAGCGTCGTCGGGCGTTTGCAGTGCCGTTTTGCCGATTGGCGAGCTGCCGGGCTATGTCGCGAATTTCGTCAGCCGTACTCGGTAAGGCTCGTCTGGGGCGGTAACCTCGGCCTTGTGGGAGAGGTGAGCTTTTGGGGTCTGGATATTATCGATATCTGCGCAACCTGCTCAAAGACCGATCCGGTCTGATTCTCACGCCTGAAAAAAACTATTTAATCGATACCCGTTTGGCGCCGTTGGCGCGTAAGCGAGGCTATCAAACCATTGCGGATATGGTTCAAAATCTCACCGCGTATCCAGATGAAGCTTTGACGGTCGAGATCGTGGAGGCGATGAACACCCATGAGTCGTCGTTCTTTCGTGATCGCGAACCGTTCGATCTGTTCAAGTCGACGATTTTGCCGCAATTGCTGCAACGCCGCGCGGACAAGCGCCATATTCGGGTGTGGTGTGCGGCGTGCTCAAGCGGACAGGAGCCCTATTCCCTGGCAATGATCGTGAAGGGTGAAGCGGCCAAGCTGGCGGGTTGGAAGGTCGACATCGTCGCCACCGATATCTCTCACTCGGTCTTGGCGCGTGCCGCGCTAGGGCGTTACAGCCAGTTTGAAATTCAACGCGGGTTGCCGGTGAACCTGCTGGTGAAGCACTTCACCCAGGATGGCGACGACTGGCGCGTGAACGACGATGTCCGCAAAATGGTCACGTTTAAACCGTTCAATTTGCTGCATGAGTGTGATGGCTTGGGGCAATTCGATTTGGTGTTTTGCCGAAACGTCATGATCTACTTCGATTTGGAAACGAAAAGCCGCGTGCTGGCATCGATTAGCAAGGTGCTGCACAAAGACGGCGTGCTGTTTTTGGGCAGTGCTGAATCGACCATGGGTCTGACCGAAGACTTCGGGCCGGTGCAGGCCGGGCGGGGGGCGTACAAACACACCAATGGTCCGCCATGCTTGGTGGAAATCTGATGAAGATGGAGAGTTTTAAGGCTTAGGCCTGTTTGGCTTGAGGGGCTTGTTCCGGGTCGCGCAGCACGTAACCGCGTCCCCACACCGTTTCGATGTAGTTGTCGCCACCGGTGGCGTCCGCGAGTTTCTTGCGCAGTTTGCAGATGAACACGTCGATGATCTTCAACTCCGGTTCGTCCATACCGCCATAGAGGTGGTTGAGGAACATTTCCTTGGTCAGGGTCGTGCCCTTGCGCAGGCTGAGCAGTTCCAAGATACCGTATTCCTTGCCGGTTAGGTGGATGGTTTGCCCATCCACGTCGACGGTGGATGCGTCGAGGTTGACCGCCAGTTTGCCGGTGCGAATGATCGATTGGCTGTGGCCTTGGCTACGACGCACGATCGCCTGGATACGTGCGAGCAGTTCTTGTTTGTCGAACGGCTTGGTTAGATAGTCGTCGGCGCCGGTGCCGAGCCCCTTGACCTTCATTTCAGATTCCGTGAGGCCGGACAGGATCAACACAGGCGTTTCCACCCGCGCGTCGCGCAGGCGGCGCAAAACTTCCAGGCCGTCCATGTCGGGCAGCATCAGATCCAAAATGATGATGTCGTAATCGTAGAGCTTGCCGATTTCCAGGCCATCTTCGCCGAGGTCCGTCGCATCCACCACCATGCCGGCAGTTTTCAACATCAACTCGACGCTTTGCGCCATCGCGGGATCGTCTTCAACAAGCAGAACGCGCATTGGGGCGAAACTCCATTTATAAAAACTGCTCAAAAGAGATCGTTAACCATATATGTAGTAGAGCGCACATTCAAGGCGCCAAGTGATGGTAGTATATATTGCGTATTAATCTTTGTTAACGCGTTGATTTGCTTTACCAAGCCTTAAAGGATACCGGGGCATAGTTTACACTGTCGTATGACGCAGAAGCGCCATTCGTGAATTTGAGCCCAAAGTGATTCGCCGAGAACGGTGGATTGATGGGCAAAAACGGCCAGGAAGCCAAGTGCCCGTTTACGTCAACAACATCATCAACGAACTGGAACGCCTGCCAGATTTTGAAATCTACGGTCAGGTGGCGGCGGTGGTCGGTCTGCTGGTCGAGGTGTCCGGGGTCGAGGGTGTGTTTTCCATCGGCGACCATTGCGACATCGTCGGCCGTGGCGGGCGGCGGATTGCCTGCGAGGTGATCGGTTTTCGCGAAGAACGCGCGCTTTTGATGCCGTTCGGTCCCTTGGATGGCGTCAGTTTGGGATGTCGCGTCGAGGTTGGTGCGTCGGAACCGGTGATCTACCCCACCGAGGGCTGGTTGGGGCGTGTGGTCAATGCATTTGGCGAGCCGATCGACGGCAAGGGTCCGCTTCCCAGCGGCAATCTTTCATATCCGGTTCAAAATGAACCGCCACCCGCGCATTTGCGCAAGCGGGTGGGCGGCAAACTGGACCTCGGCGTGCGCGCGATGAACGCCTTTCTCACGTGCTGCCAAGGCCAGCGCATGGGCATCTTTTCCGGTTCCGGCGTCGGTAAATCGACGCTGATGTCGATGATGGCGCGCAACACCGACGCCGAGGTCAGCGTCATCGGTCTGATCGGCGAACGTGGTCGCGAAGCGCGAGAATTCATCGAAGACGATTTGGGAGAGGAAGGATTGGCCCGTTCGGTGGTGATCGTCGCGACCTCGAACGAACCGCCATTGGTGCGCCGTCAGGCGGCCTACACCACCTTGGCGACGGCGGAATATTTCCGCGACCAGAACAAAGAAGTCCTGTGCCTGATGGACAGCGTGACCCGTTTCGCCATGGCGCAGCGCGAAATCTCCTTGTCGGTGGGCGAACCCCCGGCATCCAAGGGCTATACGCCGTCGGTGTTTGCCGAATTGCCGCGTCTGTTGGAACGCGCCGGACCGGGGCAAGAGGGTCAAGGTTCGATCACCGGCCTGTTTACCGTGCTGGTGGAAGGTGACGATCACAACGAGCCGGTCGCCGATGCGGTGCGCGGTATCTTGGACGGTCACGTGGTCTTGGACCGCGAAATCGCCGAACGTGGGCGCTTTCCCGCCGTGAACATCCTCAAAAGCGTTTCGCGTACCATGCCCGGCTGTAATACCGACGAGCAAAACGCCTTGGTCAGCCGTGCCAAGCGCCTGATCTCCACCTACGACGACATGGCGGAACTGATTCGCTTGGGGGCGTACCGTCTTGGCACCGACCCGGAAGTGGATGAAGCCATTCACTATCACCGCCCCCTGGAAGATTTTTTGACCCAAAACAAGGGCGATCATACGGACCTTGCCGGGTGCTACGCTCAACTCGCGGCGCTGTTGAATATGCCTGCGCCCGGTACTTCCGCCGATGCCCCACAAGATCAAAGCGCCCAGCCTGGGCAACCGGGCCAGCCCCCTCAACCGGGCCAACCCGCCCAACCAGGATTGGCACCCGGATTAAACACAGGACTGATGCCGGAAATGCCGCGCGTCAACATTTCGACGACCACACAGTGACCAATCACCAAAGCCGCAACGACGGCCAACGGTACAAAAAGCAAAATTGAGGGTTTGAAACTTGGCTGCGAATATTAAAAACCTGATCCGACTGCATGAATGGAATGTCGATGAGAAGCGCCGTAAGCTGGGAGAGCTGTTGCGGTTGCAAGGCGAATTAGAAGATCAGATGAAGCAACTCGAAGCCGATTTGATCGAACAGCAAAAAATCGCCGCCGCCGATCCGACCTTGGCGGGATCGACCTACGGTGCATTTGCCCAGCAAGTCATTCAACGGCGTGAAAATTTGCAAGATTCCATCGACCAGATGGAATTCGTCATAGGACACGCCCAAGACGAGTTGTCGGACGCCTACCAAGAGCTCAAAAAGTACGAGACCGTGGAAAGCAACCGTCAGCGCCGCTATGAACGCGAGCAAAGCCGCCGTGAGCAGATCATGCTCGATGAAATTGCTTTGAACCAGCATCGCCGTAAAAAGTCAGCCCACGGCTGAGCGTTCCCTTTGCCGTCAATCACGGCTATGATGAGCCGTGGGCAGGGAGGCGATATGACGACGCGTTCGCTATGCTTTGTTGCCGGTCTTATGTGTGCCTTGGGCGCCTGGAGCACATCCGCGAAGGCGGATGCGATCTGCGATACGCCACGCCCCAATACGGATTACACCGCGTGCGATTTTTTCGGTAAAATCTTTGACGGTGCTGATTTTTCCCATTCCGATTTTTCCGGCGTCAACATGATGAATTTCAAATGTCGACGCTGTGTGTTTGATGGTGCAAAGCTGCATAAAACGGACCTCAAGTGGTCTGACCTTTCCGAATCATCCTTTGTTGCCAGTGACTTGCGACAAGCCGACCTATTCCATACGCGCTTTGACTACGCCACCTTGAGTGGTGCGGATTTAAGTGGATCGTTCCAGTTCGGCACGGACTTGAACTATGTCAAAGCCGACAAGGCAAATTTTGCGGGCGCGTTCATGAAAGACATCATCATGGAAGAAGCCAGCTTTCAATACAGCGACTTTTCCGGGGTGAACATGTTGGGTGGGTATATACTCGGTTCCGATTTCCGCTGGTCGAATTTGCGCAATATGCAAATGACCGCAGCCAGCGCCGAAGAGGTCAAGTTTTCCGGAAGCGACCTCAGCGGTACGGTGCTGCGTGGCGCGCGTCTGATCGAGACCGAATTCGTCGGTGCTAACTTACGGGATGTCGATTTCGGCAATGCGCTGTTCGAGCAAACCGATTTTCGCGATGCCCAGAACATTCCTTCAAGCATCCAGCATGTCATTGGCGCCGACGGCCGGGCCAATTGATCGTTTCAGCCTTTCATGACGCATAACTCCGATTGGCCTTGCATCCGGCCCCTGTTCACTATATTATAAAAATCTAATATAAGGAGGTGGCAACGATCCATCTCTTGAACGTGCAACAACACCCCGAAGGAAGACCAATATGTTGGAACTGATTTTTTTGTGGGCGATCTCGGCCTTGGCGATTGGCTTTGCCACCGTGATGGTTGTTTTAACCGTGCGTCAAGTGGCATGCCGCCTTGGCCGCATGGTGTTTTTCGACAGCAACAAGACCTGCGACGCGCTGTAAGTTTAAGACTTCGACTGTGAGCGCTTATATGCGTTCCAGGCGGCCGAGCAGCGCGGGGTTATCCCATCCTGGCTGACGGTCTTCGATCAATACTGCGTGGGTGTCGACGGCGTGGTGCTGCAATTCCGGCACGTTGATGCTGACCTGAACCCAGCGCGCGATCACTTCATTGTTGATGTCGGTCAGCACCGTGACGGCCAGATCTTCGGGATTGTTCCAGGGTGTTTCGGCCAAGGCCTCGAGGTAAGCGCCGAATGAGCGCGCTTGTAAAATCAGCTTATCGGGCACATAGCGCACATTGACCAGTTGGCGTGCGCCGCCTCCGCCGGGCAGATGTCCCGAAAGCGTGACCAGATAATCCAGTTTGCGATCCAGGTTGTTATCGACCGCTAGAAGAGCGCGCCGTTCGTTCAGGTCCATACGCAGTTCCTTCGTTCTCTCATCTTGTCCTTTGTATCACGCTCCGTTCTCACACGAACAGGCCGCGCTGTGGGCTGGGCGTTTCGATTGCGGGAAATTCAATAAAGTTTCCGGGCGCGGCCTGAAAGGCCAAACTGCCGCCAATGCCGGTGATGTCTTGGGCCGCGACGAAAATGTCGGCGATGTCGGTGCGCCAGGTGTCGGGGAACGGTTCTTCGGTACGTACGATCAAGTCCAATTTTTTTGCTGACGGTTTCATCAAGCCGTCGATCTGCACATGGCCGATGTTGCTGAGCGCGACGTCGAGCACGAACCGCGTGCCGTCGTCTTCGCCGTCGTCATCGTCTTGTCCGCCGCGATTGCGGTAGTACATGCGCAGCTGTTCAAGTGCGCCACTGTTCCACAGCGGGATCAGCGCCAAACGCCAATCGCCCGATTGCGGCTCATCCGCCAGCTTTGACATGATCTGGAAATCGCTGCCCAAGCGGCCGGTGAGGCCGGGGCGATCGCGTTCGATTACCCGAGTGACGCTATCGCCCAGCCACGCTTTGATGTCGCCGCCTTTGAGCGCGCTGAGGAAAAACAGCATTTGAGTGGACAGTTTCGCCCCCGGTTGCGGCAATATCGTGTTGGCGAGATGCTGAAACCGTGTGGGATCGGCATGGGCCAGGGTCTTCAGCGCCTCGTCCAGTTGCGGCCATGCCTTGGCTTGGGCGAGGCTTTCCAACGGGCCGGTGCGTCCTAGTTTGGCGGTGTCTGTAGTGTCGGGCAGCGTTGGCGCGGTTTCCAGTTTCAGCACCACACGCATGCCTTCGCCGATTTTGGCGGTCGTGTCCAAGGCAAGGGTTGCATGCGGCGTTTGCACGATCGGTTGTCCTTGCGCGGTGGTGCCGGTGACGGTCCCGCCGATCGTAGATCCAGCGGCCAGTCCGCCGCTTGAGCCTGAAGTAGCCGTGTTGAGCGCGACGCCGGGCGGTTCGATGCGCACCACCGTCACTGTAAAGCGGGTGCCCGATGGCATTTGCACGGACTGCGCCGTTAGAGGCGGTGCGGCTTGCGCCGTTCCTGGCGTCCCTGCGGGCGTTCCGACAGAAGTCGTTGGGGCCGGAGCGTTCGGTAAACTGGAAACAGCAGTCTGGGCTGTGGATACCGGCGAGGATGGGCTGACCGCGGGTTGCGGGGGGGCGCCGACCTGTGTGGGCGTTTGGAGCAGCGTTTGTCCCGAGGCTTGAGCGGGAGATTGCGGTGCGTTGGTAACCGGCACGCTGGCCGGACGCAACAAGGTCGCGCCGATGCGCGCACCTTCGTTCAACGATGGTGTATCGGTGCGTTGTCCTGCCAATGCGCTCGCCCCGGCATTTTGCAAAGCGGCTTGCGCCACTTGCGTTCCCGGAACGGGCTTGCCGTTGATTTCTGTGATGAGAAACTGCGGCTGGGGCGTCAGGCGGCTGAGCATCAGTGTCAGAACCGCACCCTTGGGGATCGACAGCGTCGTTTGCAGCGTGACCGGCCCCAGCGTGGTCTGCACCTGGACCTGATTGGCCGGCAGAGATTGGGTCGGCGCGGGAGCGGTTGGCGGCGTCATGTGCGTGGTGGGTTGAGTTGCCTGAGCCGGTTGCGTCGCCTGCGTGGGTTGAACGACCTGGGTCGCCTGCAAGGTTTGGCCCGGGCGCAGCTGACTGACGGTTTCCGGAGCTTTCACGGCGACCGCGACGGCGGGGCCGGTTGACGGCGCAGTAGGCGGCGGCGAGGGCGGTGGCGGCTGTACGGTCGGCATAACGTAACCTTTCGGGTTTCTTCCCTGCGGTTTGTGTCTCTGCCTTTGCGAACGATACGCCTAGTCGAGCAATTTGCGGGCAATCAAGCCGATATCTTGGGCGGCTTCGGCGTTGGGATAGCGCGTCAGCAAGGGCACTTGGGCCTTGATGGTCTCGCGCACCTTTGGGTCGCGGCGCACGACCCCCAATAATGGCGGAGAAATCTTTAAAAATCCTTCACACGCCTTCAAAAGGGTGTTGTAGGTGCGTTCACCCTCGCGCGTTGAGTTGGCGGCGTTGATGACGATGCGGATGTCCAGCTTGGGCCGTTCCATATGGGTTAGCTTGATGAACGCATAGGCATCCGTCAGCGAGGTCGGTTCGTCGGTGGCGACCACGATGCAGGTGCCGACGTTGTGGGTCAACTGGCGCACCGTGCGCTCCACCCCCGCCCCTAAATCCAAGATCACGTGGTCGTAAGCCTGAGCCAACAGCGCCAAATCTTCGTTGAGCATTTGCAGCCGCGATGTCGGGATATTCGCCAGCCCGCCGGAACCGGAGCGTCCGGCGATGATGTCGAAACCGCCTTGGGGGAACGGCAGCACCGCTTGATTGAGCGTCAGCCGCCCAGCGATCACGGAACCTAGATCTTGCTGCGGCATCAAACCCAACTGAATGTCGAGGTTGGCGAGGCCCAAATCGCCGTCGAACAGCAAAACCTTGCGTTCCTTGTTGGACAACGCGCTTGCCAGCGTGATGGCCAAAAAGGTCTTGCCCACCCCGCCTTTGCCCGAGGCAACGGCGATGATATTTTGACCTTTGCCGCGTTTAGCGGGCGATGGGGCTGGGTTCGTGTTTGACATGGCTTGAGGGTAGTCCAGGTTAGACTTGACCGACAGTCTTGATTTTGGCTTTGGGATGAATTTCGTTCTGGCTCATGACCACGGTCGAGGGTCGGAACCGTTCGATAATGGAACGTACGTACGGGCGGATACCGGGGCTGGTCATCAAGGCCGGAACCTCGCCCATCATGGCCTGTCGTTCGTATGCGTTGCGCAGTTGGGTGATGAATTCCTGCAAGTGCGACGGGGCCATCGACAACTGGCGATCGTCGCCTTGGCCGACCAGGGATTCGGCAAAGCGCTGCTCCCATTCCGGTGACAGCGATAACAACACGATCACGCCCTGCTCATTGACGTTCATGTCGCTGATTTGGCGCGCCAGTCGGGCGCGTACATGCTCGGTGATCATGGTCACGTTGCGGGTCATGCCGCAGGCTTCGGAAATGCCCTCCATAATGGTCGGCAGGTCACGGATCGAAACCCGTTCAGTGAGCAGGTTCTGCAGCACGCGTTGGGTGCCGCCCATGGAAATCTGGGCGGGGATCATCTCTTCGATGAGTTTCTTGTGCTCGTCGTCCAACTCGTCGATCAGTTTTTGCGTTTCCGCATACGACAACAGCTCGGGCATGTTGTCTTTGATGACTTCCGTCAGGTGCGTGGTGATGACGGTGGCGGGATCGACTACGGTGTAGCCACGGAACAAGGCTTCTTCGCGGTTTTGCTCGTCGATCCACATGGCCGGTAGGCCAAAGGTCGGCTCGACCGTTTTTTCGCCGGGCAACGTGATATCTTCGCCGCGCGGATCCATCACCAGCAACATGTTGGGGCGCAACTCGCCGCGCCCGGCTTCGATTTCCTTGGTGCGCACGATATAGGTATTGGCGTCCAACTGCATGTTGTCTTGAATGCGCACCGATGGCATGACGAAGCCCATCTCGGTCGCGATTTGGCGCCGCAGGGCCTTGATTTGGTCGGTCAGGCGTTTGCCGTCGCGCGGATTGTTGATCAGCGACAGCAAGCCATAACCGAGTTCCAAACGCAGCAGATCGATTTTCAACGCCGTGGAAATCGGCTCGTCCGGCGTTATCTGCGCCTCTTGAGCCTCGATTGCCTGAGCTTCCGCTTCTTCTTCGGCTTTGACCTTTTCTTGGCCGCGATTGATCACGAAAGCGATGGTGAAGGTCACCACCGACAGCAACATAAACGGGAAGAACGGAATGCCCGGCAGCAACGACATGGCGCCAAGCAAAAACGAGCTTACGCCCATGGCGCGGGGTTGTCCGCCGACCTGACGGAACAAAGCTTTTTCCGTCGCGCCGCGCACACCGGCCTTGGTGACCATCATACCGGCGGCGATCGACACCACCAGGGCGGGGATCTGGGTCACCAGACCGTCGCCGACGGTCAGGCGGGTGAAGTTGTCGGCGGCATTGGCGAAGGTCATGCCGTGCTGGGCGACGCCGATGATCATGCCGGCGATGACGTTGATGAAGGTGATCAGCAGGCCGGCGATGGCGTCGCCGCGCACGAACTTCGACGCACCGTCCATGGAACCGAAGAACGTGCTTTCGTCTTCCAGTTCCTTGCGTCGGTTGCGCGCTTGTTCTTCGTCGATCAATCCGGTGGACAGATCGGCGTCGATGGCCATCTGTTTGCCCGGCATGGCGTCCAGGGTGAAGCGCGCGGACACTTCGGCGATACGCCCCGAACCCTTGGTGATAACGATGAAGTTCACCAACACCAAGATCATGAACACGATGATGCCAATGACGAAATTGTTGCCCATGACGAAACCGCCAAAGGCTTGGATCACTTGTCCCGCCGCGTCGGTGCCTTCGTGGCCGTGGGCCAGAATCAAGCGCGTCGAGGCCAGGTTCAGCGCCAGGCGGATCATCGTGGCAAGCAGCAAAACGGTTGGGAATGTGTTGAATTCCAAAGGTTTTTCGATAAACAGCACGGTCATCAAGATCAGGACCGAGAACGTGATCGAAAACGCCAAGCTGGCATCGAGCAACCACGTCGGCATGGGCAGGATCAGCACCACCAAAATGGTCACCACGCCCAGCGCCATCATGATGTCGCCGCGCTTCGAGATGGCGTTCAGAAACGAACGTCCCCCGGCAAAGGGGTCGTCGGCAACGGCTGTGGGGGTGTTTTGGTCTGCCATAATCGGGTGTTAGAGCCTATTGCTGTAAGTGGTTTGGTGTATGGGAATGACGTTTCTCTGAGCGATCGTCAAAGGGGCGGTTGCTCCCCCTCGGTTCCGCCGGGCGAGGGCACGTTGAAGCCCTCCGAATTGTATTGCTTGAGCTTGTTGCGCAGCGTGCGGATCGAAATGCCGAGGATGGTCGCCGCGTGGGTGCGGTTGCCCAGACAATGGTCCAAGGTGTTGATGATCAATTCGCGCTCGACCTCCGAAACGGTTTTGCCGACCATCGCGCCGGGGTCGGCGTTCGCCGACGACTGAACGCCTGCTGTGGCGGCGGTGTTTCGTGGGGTGAGCGGGGAATCGTTGAGCAAGATCGCCTCGGTTCCGATTTCGTCGCCGCTGGCCAACAGGATCGAACGATGCATGGCGTTTTCCAATTCCCGCACGTTGCCGGGCCAGTCGTAGGCCAGCAGCTTCGCCTGGGCCTGCTCTGACAGGCCACGGGCCTGAATGCCGTTGGCTTCGGAGTACTTGGCGGCGAAGTGGCGCGCCAGCGCGATGATGTCGTCGGGGCGCTCTTTCAGCGGCGGCAATTGCAGGTTCACGACGTTGAGACGGAAATACAAATCTTCGCGGAATCCGCCACTGGCGACGTGTTTGTCCATGTCGCGGTTCGAGGTGGCGAGCACGCGCACATTGACCTTGACCGGTTTGTTCGAGCCGACCCGATCGACTTCGCGTTCTTGCAGGACACGCAGCAACTTGGCTTGTAGGCGCGGTTCCATTTCGCTGATTTCGTCGAGCAAGATGGTGCCGCCATTGGCTTCTTCGAATTTGCCGATGCGTCTTGCAACGGCGCCGGTGAAGGCGCCCTTTTCATGGCCGAACAACTCGGATTCCAACAGGTTTTCCGGAATCGCGGCGCAGTTGACGGCAATGAACGGCCCGTTTTTACGTTTGCTTTTGATGTGCAGGTAACGCGCCATCATCTCCTTACCCGTGCCGCTAGGCCCGGTGATGAGGATCGAGGCATCGGACGGCGCGACTTGGTCGGCGAGTTTGATGATCTCGGTCATACGCGCGTCGGTATGGATGAAGTCTGAGTTTTCTTCCGCCACCGCGGTCAGTACCGCGCCGATCAACTCGGCATCGGGGGGCAGGGGGATGTATTCTTTGGCGCCAGCCTTGATGGCGCGCACGGCGGCCTGAGTGTCGTTGCCAACACCGCACGCAATGACGGGCACGGCGATGCGCTCGGCCTCAAGGCTGCCGATCAGGGTGGCGAGGTCTTCTTGGACGTCGGCCAACACCAAGTCAGCGCCGCGCCCGGAACGGAGAAATTCCAGGCCGCCCTCGATCGTGTCGACATGATTGACCTTTGCGCCACGGGACAACGCGATCTGGCTGGCCGCGCCGACTTGTCCGTCCAAAGTTCCAATGATGAGCAATCGCATGGGCGTGAGCTTTCTCAGTCGAAGTATTCAACACGTTTTGCCGGCGGCAGGACGCTGTTGAGCATCATTTCCAGTCGGCGCGGGTTTTCCTGGCGGCCGATGGATGCGGCCCCCATGACGTAAATGTTGTTGACCATGGCTTCTTCGACGGAATTGCGGTCCAGTTTCGAAGCCATCGGCGCGAACACCATGTTGGCGAGCACCGCACCGTAGAATGTCGTAAGCAAGGCCACAGCCATTGCCGGACCGATGGAGCCGGGGTCGTCCAGGTTGCCGAGCATCTGCACCAGACCGATGAGCGTGCCGATAAGGCCCATGGCGGGAGCGAACTCAGCTGCTTTTTTTAAGACGTTGGCGCTTTTTTGATGGCGTTGCACGGTTGAAAACATGTCTTTTTTCAAGATCGTTTCGACCTCTTCGCCGGGCGTGCCGTCCACCACCATGGACATGCCTTTGTAGAGCAGCGGCTCACTTTCCAATTGCTCCAAGATGCCCTGCAATGAAAGAACACCTTGGCGGCGGGCCAGTTCGGCGATTTGCAGCACTTGAATGGCGGCTTCGGATGGATCGCGCGAGGTGTAGGAAATGGTTTTGACGATGACCTTGGCGGTGCGGCCCATTTCCTGGAGAGAAAAGCAGATCATGGTCACGCACAAAGTGCCGCCGATGACGATCAGCACCGAAGGAATGTTGATGAACGATCCGGGTGAGCCGCCCGTGATGATGGCGGCGATCACAAGGCCGAAGCCACCGATCAGACCAATCAGTGTCGCGATGTCGGTCGACGACTTGGCCTTGGTGATGTGAATGGAGCTGTCCGCCATATGAAAGGTCTCTTTGCCGCTTTCGTCTCGCCGAAGGATTAAGTTCGATCGGTTTTGATGATTTCCGTCATGGTCACGCCCAGGCGGTCTTCAACCACCACGACTTCGCCGCGGGCGACCAGTCGGTTGTTGACGTAAATGTCGATAGCTTCACCGACCTTGCGGTCCAGTTCGACAACCGCGCCGCGTCCCAGTTTAAGCAATTGGCTGACCTGCATGGTCGCCTTGCCCAGCACCGCGGACACTTGGACCGGAATGTCGTAGACCGCTTCCAGGTCTCGGGCGTTGCGCGGCATGTCGGTAAAACCAGCAGACTCAGCAAAAGTCGCTTCGGCCTCATCGTCGTCGCTCGCTTGCGCCGTGGGGGTGGGGTCTTCCAGTTCGCTGAGTTCCAGACTTTTTTCGTCAGCCATATCGATCTCCTGGGCTAAATCCACTTAGCCGCTGTTATCCGGTGTTTCCGGCGTCCCGTCGCCAGCTTCGTCTTGTTCGGAGCCTTCGCCAGGCGACTCCGTTGCTGGGTTCTCATTGTCCTCGACTGCCGCGTCGTTCACAACCTCTTGTGCAGGTTCTTGTGCGGTCTCAGTATGTGAAGCAGACTGAGAGCCGGTGTCGCCTTGGGCGCGCTTCGAGCCCAGATTCCGCTCGATGATTTCATCGATTTCCTGCCACATCAGGGCACTGTCGCGGACCATCCCGCCACCGTCCCATTCGATGGTGGCGTCGCCCTCTGCCACTTTCGCATCGGCCATCACCGTCACGGTGCCGTCGCGCCCGCGTAGCGCCGCCAGTTCTGTGACCTTGGCTTCCACGGCGTCTTTCATGTCCGGCGTGACGCGGATGATCAGGGTCGGGGACCCGGATGTGCGTTGCATGGCTTCGACGATCATGTGCTCGATCTCGGCCATGGCCTTGTCCATGTTGAGGGCGGGAAACAGTTTGCGCACGATCACCGTGGCCACCGCAACCGCATCACGGCTGTGCTCTTCCTTGTCGCGGGCAAAGGCATCGAACAGGTTCGCGACTTGGGCGTTGATGGCGTCCATGGTGTTGGTTAGGCGTTGTTCCAGGGCAGATGTCAGATCGCGAGTGGCCTCGGTGTGTCCTGCCTGGAAGCCTTCGGCGCGGGCTTGAGCCAGTTCCTCTTCGGTATAAGTCACGGGCACGTCGGCGAGCGTTTCTTCCACGATTTCGACAGGCTCGGCCTCGGACGCAGCCTTGGCTTGTGCCTCCAACTGCATCTTGAGCGCCGCTTCGGGACTGAAATCCCGGTCGAACAGAAATTTTTTGTGGCCCGCCACTGTCATTGCCGTGTCCGTTGATCCTGGTGTCATCATATCAGTATATCAGCTGTTCTTCTTCGCCCTGACCGGCGATGACGATTTCGCCGCTGTCGGCCAGTTGCTTGGCGATGGTGACGATGGCGGCCTGGGCTTCGTCGACGTCCTTCAAGCGCACCGCGCCCATGGCGTCCATA
>NZ_DATCTF010000014.1 GCF_036568125.1 Magnetovibrio sp. | reverse complement strand
TCTGCGACAGTTCGCGGATCTCTTCGTCGTCCATCATCTCAAACAGCGCCGTCGACTGCTCTTCACCCAACGACAGCATGAAGATCGCCGCTTTTTGCGGGCCGGTGAGGGATCGGTAATCGTCTTTTACGCGGGCCATGATGAGATAGTACTAATACGATTCGAACACGAAAGAAACGAGCGCCTAAGCCGAGACGTTGGTCCACTGGCAGGTCAGCCCCAATTCACCGGCGGTGTTGGTGACGGTGGCGAGGCAGGTGTTTTCGTTTTGCGGCGGAATCGCCACAGAAGCGCTAATCACGTATTGGCGTTGACCCACGCCGGGCACGCGTTCGGAATTCAAGCGCACGATGTTGGCGTCGAACTGTTGAAACACTTCGCAAAGCCGGGCCATCAAACCGGGGCTGTCGCCGCCCGACACCGTGATGGTGTGGGTGATGGTTTCCGACGCGGGGTGCATGGACGACAGCTCGAACCGCGACACCTTGACCTCGGCGTCGACGAGTTCGGGCAGGGCTTCGAGTTCCGCCTGCAGAACCTCCAACTCCATGCCGCCGGAAAATTCGCAGATGGCGGTGAATTCCGCGCCGCCGCCCAAAACCGCGAACGAGGTGTCGCCCAAATCCGCGCCCAGGTCGAACAAGCGACCGGTGATGGCGGAAACGAGGCCGACGCGATCGGGGCCGATGATGGAAACCAAGGCTGTTGTGGTCATGGGACTCTCTGGTTTTGTTGTTGGTGTCGATGGACCATTTTATACGCCTATGTTCTTGGATACAAAGATAACCCGACATTTTCGTGTTAGGATGTCGTCCTCGACCACATTCGCACGGAGTTTGATGTGTTGCGTTCCCGGTTTGCCGCCCTTGTGGGGCTCGTCCTTATGGTGGCGTCACCCGTTCATGGCGAAGAATTGCGTCCCCAACTGGACGACATGGTCAGTCATTTCGCACGGGTTGTGTTCGGCGACGAATATGGCCTGAACACCGGCCCTAAAGTGATCGCCAAATGGCAAGGTCCGGTCGGTTTCACCGTGCAAGGACGCGCAACGCAAGAAATGGGTAATATGCTCGGCCGTCATTTGGGGGGGCTGGCGCAATTGACGGGGTTGAAGTTTCATCAAGTCAAACCCGGCACGCCGGGCCCAACGATCGACCTCTTGTTTCTCAAACGCAAGGAAATGGCCAATATCAAAGCGGCCAACCTCGACCCGGACGTGATCCGGTCGCTCACCAGCGATCCGACCATGGTGTGTTTTTTCCTGCATTGGAAAAAACCCGATGACCGCATCATCAAAGCCATCGTGGCGGTCAATGTGGAACGCGATCCGGCGCAGATCGATTCGTGCTTGTTGGAAGAACTGACCCAAGTCATGGGGCTGCCCAATGATGTCGAGGCCTATTGGCCGACCTTGTTCAAGCCGTATGATACTTCGGTGAATTGGTCCGAATGGGACAAGCTCTATATCAAAACGCTGTACGATGCGCGCCTGAAGCCGGGTATGAAACCGGTGGATGCGATGTATGCCGCGCGCACCATCTTCGCCGAAGCCCTGGCGAAACAGCCATAATAATCATATAATTACGCAGCCAGGCGTGAACTGAGGAGATGGGTATGGGGCGCGATACACTGATCGAACGCAAAGTTTTCCCGGTTGGTGATGTGATTTTCAAACAAGGCTCGACCGGACGCACGGCTTATATCGTGCAAAATGGCCGGGTCGAAATCGTCCGCGAGCTCGATGACGGAACGGAAAAGGTTTTGGCCACCATCGGCACCGGCGCAATGTTCGGCGAAATGGCGGTGATCGACGACAGCCCACGCTCAGCCACCGCACGGGCGCTGGAGCCGACCACGGTGATCGTGGTGACCGAGCAGATGTTTTTGCACAAACTGCAAAAAGCCGATCCGTTCATTCGCGGCCTGATGCACATCATGGCCGACACGATCCGAACCATGAGCAACAAGTCGGGAAACTGAATTTCTCGGCGCTCGATCTTGCGATCTTGCAAAGGTGACGTAAATCACTTGATGATGGCGTGTGCTTGGTAGACTGTGCGCCGCAGATGTTGCTTTGCACTTTTGAACCGCGATAGGCGAACCATATGAACCCCGACGATATGCCGCAAAACACAGAAACCAAGCCCGCGCGCACAGGCCTCTTGGGCAAATTGCGCGGCTATTTCATTGCCGGCGTTTTGATCACCGCGCCGATTTCCATCACCATCTACCTGGGCTGGTTGTTCATCACGTATGTCGACAGCAAGGTGACGCCACTCATTCCGGTCAAATACAACCCCGAAACCTATCTGCCGATCGGCGTGCCGGGGCTCGGAGTGGTTGTCGTGGTGGTCGGCCTGATTTTGATCGGTGCGTTCACGGCCGGTTTCATGGGACGCTTTTTCCAGCGTACCTGGGAACGGGTGATGGACAAGGTGCCGGTGCTGCGTGGGGTGTACAAGGCGCTCAAGCAAATCCTCGAAACCGTGTTGGCGCAACAATCCAATGCATTTCGTGAAGCGGTTCTGGTGGAATATCCGCGTCGCGGCATGTGGGTGATCGCGTTCATCACCGGGCGTACCCAGGGCGAGGTGCAGAGCCTCACCGAGCAAGAGGTCATCAACCTGTTCGTGCCGACCACCCCCAACCCGACCTCGGGCTTTTTGATTTTCGTGCCCAAGGAAGACATCGTGCCGTTGTCGATGAATGTCGAAGAAGCCCTGAAAATGGTCATTTCCGGCGGCATCGTCACGCCACCCGATCATCGCCCGGCGGAAGACCGCGGCACGGTGGTGGTGCGTTCGACCGAAAACACCGAAAACAACGATTAAGCCAGCGCGGCCAACACCTCTTTCAACCCATCGGCCATTTGATAGCCGCCGACGTCGCCGAGCTTTACCCAGCGCGCTTCGGTGTGCTCGGCTGAGAGCCTGACCGCACCATTTTGTGGACGGCACAAAAAGGTCATGCCGACGAACTCTTCGCGTTCCGGACCGTAGAAAAAGTGGAAGGTGTCGAGCACGCGCAGCGGTTCGACGTCGAGCCCGGTTTCCTCGCGCGCCTCGCGGATCACCGCTTGTTCGGGCGTTTCACCGCTTTCCATGCGGCCCGAGCAGGGGTCCCAATAGCCCGGCAGGTGCGCTTTGTCGGGGCTGCGTTTGAGCAGCAGCACGGTGTCATCGCGTTGGATGATGGCGGTCACGGCGACGGCGAATTTGGCGCTCATGTCACGTTTCCTCACCCTGATCTCAGGTACTTGATCGCCGCGTCGCGCTCGAACAGATACAGCAGCGTGCGCAACGCTTCGCCGCGCGGGGTCTTCAAATCCGGGTCCATTTCCAAGATCACCTTGGCGTCGTTGCTGGCGGTGGCGAGCAGGTTTTGGTGCGCTTCCAAGTCCGCCATGCGAAATTCCGGCAGGCCGCTTTGGCGTGTGCCCAGCAACTCGCCCGCGCCGCGCAGTTTCAGATCTTCTTCGGCGATGACGAAACCGTCTTCGGTTTCGCGCATGATCTTGAGACGTTTTTGCGCCACGTCGCCCAACGGCGGGCTATAGACCAGCAGGCAGCTCGACGCGCCGCTGCCGCGCCCGATACGCCCGCGCAACTGGTGCAGTTGGGCGAGGCCGAAACGTTCGGCGTGTTCGATCACCATCACCGTGGCTTCGGGCACGTCGACGCCGACCTCGATCACCGTGGTGGCGACCAGGATGTCGATCTTGCCGGATTTGAAATCCACCATCACCGCGTCCTTGTCCTTGCCCTTCATGCGGCCATGGACCAAGCCGACGCGTTCGCCGAACATTTTTTTGAGATCTTCAAAGCGGTCTTCGGCGGCGGCCAAATCCAGCTTTTCGCTTTCTTCCACCAACGGGCACACCCAATAGACCCTTGCGCCTTGATCGAGCTTGCGCTGCACGCCCTCGGCGATGGAGCCGAGCTTGGAGGACGGAAACACCCGCGTATCCACCGGCTGACGCCCGGCTGGTTTTTCCAACAACCGCGACACGTCCATGTCGCCATAAGCCGTCAGCATCAAGGTGCGCGGGATCGGCGTGGCGGTCATCACCAACACGTCGACGGCCGATCCCTTGGCGGCCAGTTCCAGGCGTTGATGGACGCCGAAGCGGTGCTGCTCATCGATCACCGCCATGCGCAGATCGGCGAATTCCACGTCGTCTTGAAACAACGCGTGGGTGCCGACCGCGATCTTGATCGCACCCGATTTCAGACCGTCCAGTATCGCCGCGCGGGTTTTGCCTTTTTCACGCCCCGTCAGCACCGCGACCTCGACGCCCGCCGCGTCGGCCAGCGGTTGGATGGTGTTCAGGTGCTGGCGGGCCAAGATTTCGGTGGGCGCCATCAGCACCGCTTGGTGGCCGGCCTCGATCGCCGCCAGCATCGTCAGCAACGCCACCACGGTCTTGCCCGAACCGACGTCGCCTTGCAGCAAGCGCAGCATGCGCAGATCCGATTCCATGTCCGCGATAATTTCGCCCAACGCCATGCTTTGCGATCCGGTCAGCGCGAACGGCAGGGCGTCCAGAACTTTGGCGCGCAAGTCGCCGTCGCCTAAGGTCGCACGACCTTTGGCCTTGCGCATGCCGCGCCGCACCAGCCCCAACGCCAGTTGGTTGGCAAGCAGTTCATCGTAGGCCAGACGCTCGCGTGCCGGGGCATGCGGGGCGAGGTCGGCCAGATCGTCGGGCGCATGGGCCTTGAGCAGGCTTTCGTGCCAAGGTTTCCAGCCGTGTTTGGCCAGCAACGCCGAGTCGTGCCATTCGGCCAGGGGCGCGGTTTGCGCCAACGCGCCGTGAATGGCCTTGGCCAGCACCTTTTGCGATACGGTGTGGGTGAGGGGATAGGTGGGTTCCAACCGCAACACGGTGTCGATCTCTTCGACCGTCACCATATGATCGGGGTGGGTCATTTGAATTTCATTGTTGTAGTGCTCGACCGTGCCCGACACCACCCGCAACGCGCCTTCGGGCAGGATTTTCAGCAGATAATCGGCGTGGGCGTGAAAAAACGTCAGCACCAGGGTGCCGGTATCGTCTTCGCAGATCACCCGATAAGGGCGCGATTTGGTCGGCGGTTGGATGTGCTGCATCACCCGCACGGTGATGGTGCACAGCTCGCCGTGTCCGGCTTGGTTGATCGTGCATTGATGGCGGCGGTCCACCGCGCCCGCGGGCAGGTGCCACAGCAAATCCACCACATGCGGGCCCGCCAGACGTTCCAGCGCCGGTTTCAGGCGCGGCCCCACGCCTTTCAGCGTGTCGACGGGCTTGAACAGCGGATAAAGGACCTGGGGGCGCATGTGTGTTCCGAAATGAGTGTGCTGACAGATGGCGTTCAAAGATTTATACCTTCACCCGCCCCCCAACACCAGCCGAGCGAAGCCATGGCCGAACCCTTAGACAGCACCCGCAAACGCTTGCTATTCCATTGCACCCACATGGGCATGAAGGAAAACGATGTGATGTTCGGGGCCTTCGCCGAGGCACATTTGGCCGATTTGACCGACGCGGAGGTCAAAGAGCTTGAAGCGCTGCTGAAGAACAACGACATGGACTTATTCAAATGGGTCATGGGCCAGGCCGAGGTTCCGCGTACGTGGGACACGGCGTTGATGAAGCGCTTGCAGGACTTCAACCAAACCCGGAATCGGCACGGATAACGCATTGAAACACTTAATCGAAAAGCTGCAAAATCCGGGACGGGTGCGTGTTGCGGGCGCACCCGGCGGCATGGATGCGCGGGTGGTTGCGGAATTGGCCAGCGCCGGCCGCGACGTGCTGTTCATCGCCCGCGACGACGTTGCGGGCGCGCGCCTGGACGAAGCCTTGCAGTTTTTCGCCCCCGAGGTCGAACGCATCGACTTCCCGTCGTGGGACTGTCTGCCTTATGACCGGGTGTCGCCCAACGCCGCCATCGTATCCCAGCGTATCGATGCGCTGACGCGCTTGCTGTCCAAGTCCGAACGCCACGGCCGGGTGGTTGTCGCCACCGTCAGTGCGTTTTTGCAACGCGTGCCGCCGCGCGATGCGTTCAAGGGATCGACCTTGATCGTGCGACCGGGCGACACGGTCGATCCCGAACAGCTGGACACCTATTTGGTCGAACACGGTTACCACAATGCCCAAACGGTGATGGAACCGGGCGAATTCGCCAAGCGCGGCGGTTTGGTGGATATCTTTCCCACCGGCGCGGCGGAGCCCGTGCGTTTGGATTTCTTCGGCGACGAGGTGGAAAGCCTGCGCCGCTTCGACCCCGCCACCCAGCGCACCACCGGCGATGTGAACGAGCTGGCGCTGCGCCCGGTCAGCGAGGTGCCGTTGGATGAAGACGCCATCAGCCGTTTTCGTACCGGCTACCGCGCTTTGTTCGGCGCGGTGACCAAGGCCGATGCGCTTTATGAAGCGGTGTCGGAAGGGCGGCGTCACATCGGCATGGAACACTGGCTGCCGCTGTTTTACGACGGGCGGCTGGAAACCATACTCGACTATATGCCCGGCGCGGTGGTGCTTTTGGATCATCAAACGCCGGAAAGCATCGATGCGCGCCTGGATTTGATTTCCGAATACTACGCGGCGCGCAAGACCATGATGGAGGCACCCAAGGGTGCGCAGTCGAGCGATGCGCCGCTCTACAAACCGGTGCCGCCGGAACGCCTGTACCTGGGGTCTGGCGACGTCGACCAACTGCTCAAGCCGTTTGCGTGTGCCCAGCTCGATCCGTTCGACGCGCCCGAAAGCGGCGATACGCTCAACGCCGGGGCCAAGGCCGGGCGCGAGTTTTCCGACGCCCGCGTCAATCCCGACGTCAATGTGTTCGACGCCCTGGGCGATCATATCGAGGCGTTGGAAAAAGAAGGCCGCCGTGCGCTGATCGGCGCGTTCACGGTTGGCACCCGCGACCGTCTGATGGCGGTGATGGGCGAGCACGGTCTAGGCCCGCTGGTGCAGATTGAAAGATGGGGCGCGGTCGAAAAGCTCGCCAAAGGATCCATCGGCGTGGCGGTGTTGGGCTTGGAGCGCGGCTTCGTCACGCCCAAGCTTGCGGTCATATCCGAACAGGACATTTTGGGCGAACGCCTCAGCCGACCCGGCAAGCGCAAGGTTTCGGCCGACAACTTCATCGCCGATGTCACCTCGCTGTCCGAAGGCGACATGGTGGTGCACCTGGAACACGGCATCGCCCAATACGCCGGTCTGGTGACGTTGGATGTCGGCGGCGCGGCGCACGATTGTCTGAAGCTGATCTACGCGGGCGACGACAAGTTGTTTTTGCCGGTGGAAAACATCGATGTCATCACCCGTTACGGCTCCGAAGACGCAGGCGCTAACCTGGACCGGCTTGGCGGCGCGGCGTGGCAGGCGCGCCGGGCGGGGCTGAAACAGCGCCTCAAGGACATGGCGGAAGAACTGATCAAGATCGCCGCCGCGCGCGAACTGCGCCAGACCGAACGTATGGCGCCCGATCCCGGCGCGCTGGACGAATTCGCCGCGCGCTTTGCCTACAACGAAACCGAAGACCAGTCCCGCGCCATCGCCCAGGTGGTGTCCGATCTGGGCGAGGGGCGTCCCACCGACCGATTGGTGTGCGGCGACGTCGGTTTCGGCAAGACCGAGGTCGCGTTGCGCGCCGCCTTCGTCGCCGCGATGTCGGGGCGACAGGTGGCCTTGGTGGTGCCGACCACGTTGTTGGCGCGCCAGCACTTTCGCAATTTCCAGGACCGCTTCAAGGGCTTTCCCGTGCGCATCGCCCAACTGTCCCGGTTGGTCGGCACCAAGGATGCCAAGCTCAATAAAGAGGCCATCGCTTCAGGCGGGGTCGATATCGTCGTGGGCACCCACGCGCTGCTGGCCAAGGACGTCAAATTCCGCGATTTGGGGCTGCTGATCATCGATGAAGAACAGCATTTCGGCGTCAAACACAAAGAACAGCTCAAGGCGCTGAAAGCCGATGTGCACGTGCTGACGTTGACCGCGACGCCGCTGCCGCGCACGTTGCAACTGGCGTTGACGGGGGTGCGGGAAATGAGCCTCATCGCTACCCCGCCGGTGGACCGCCTGGCGGTGCGCACCTTCGTGATGCCGTTCGATCCGGTGGTGGTGCGCGAAGCGATCATCCGCGAACGGTTTCGCGGCGGCCAGACCTTCTACGTCTGCCCGCGCATCCAAGACCAAGCGTATTTGAAAAAGAAGCTCAAGGAACTGGTGCCCGAAGCCGCCGTCGCGGTGGTCAACGGCCAGATGCCTGCGTCCGATCTGGAAGACATCATTTCGGATTTTTACGAAGGCAAGTACGACGTGTTGTTGTCCACCAACATCATCGAAAGCGGCTTGGACCTGCCCAGCGTCAACACCATCTTGATCCACCGCGCCGACATGTTCGGCTTGGCCCAGCTCTATCAGTTGCGCGGCCGGGTGGGGCGTTCGAAAACCCGCGCCTATGCCTATTTGACGCTGCCGCCGGGCAAGAAGCTCACGCCCACGGCGGAAAAACGCCTGACCGTGATGCAGACCTTGGATACCTTGGGGGCGGGCTTCCAGTTGGCGTCGCACGATCTCGACATTCGCGGCGCGGGCAACTTGTTGGGCGAAGAGCAATCGGGCCACATCCGCGAAGTCGGCGTGGAGCTCTACCAACAAATGCTCGAAGAGGCCGTGGCCGAAGCCAAGGGCGCCGTCAGCGGTGCGGGACCGGTCGAAGAAGACTATTCGCCGCAGGTCAGCATCGGCATTCCGGTGTTGATTCCGCAAAGCTACGTTTCGGACCTCAATCTGCGCATGGAACTGTATCGTCGCGTGGCGCGCTTGGAAGACGATGCCCAGTCCGAAGCCTTCGCCGCCGAGCTGATCGACCGCTTTGGCAAATTGCCGGGCGAGGTCGAGAACTTGTTGCAGACGGTCGCCATCAAGCGCCTGTGCCGTCGTGCGCACATCGACAAGATCGACAGCGGCCCCAAGGGCGCGGTGGTGTCGTTCCGCAATAACGAATTCCCCAATCCGGGAGGATTGATCCGCTACATCACCGAGCAGGTCGGCACCGTCAAGCTACGCCCCGACCATAAACTGGTCATCAAACGCGCCTGGGACGGTGGCATGGATCGCCTCAAGGGCGTGAGCATGCTGGTGCGCACCTTGGCGGATATCGCCAGCGCGTAAAGTTCACAAACTCGTCACGTCGCTGTTACAAGACAATCCTAGCGTCGCCCCACGCGCCGAATGGAGATTCGGCGCAGCATTTTTGTGAATTGAGAAGGGGTCGCAGCATGACCATCAAATCAACTTTAGGTCACATCTCCGTCGTTGCCGCCGTGATCGGTTTGTCCGCTTGCGCGCAAACCACGGCAACGCTGGAACAGGGCGTTTATACCTCCCAAAAGCATGCTTTGGATTTGGGCACGGTGGCGTTTCATGGTCACAAGACCATGGACTTCACCGTCGGTATCGGCAGCGGCGCGTTTCACTACAAGGGCGACCCCGACAACGTCTTCTACACCGTCACCGACCGTGGCCCGAACATCAAGTGTAGCGATGTGAAAAAGCTCTTGGGCGAGGCCAATGAGGGTCTTTGCGGCAACGACAAAAAGGGCAAGGTCTTCCCTATGCCCAGGTTCGCGCCGACGATCTACAAAATTGCGCTCAACGCCGATCGCAGCTTTTCGGTTCTGGAAACCGTGACCTTGAAAAACACCATCGGTCAACCGATCAGCGGCGTAGTTAACCCCCTGGTGACGTCGAACACCGAAAACGGCTACGCCAACATGGGCGACAAGCTGGCCTTCGACAGCGAAGGCTTGGATGTCGAATCCGTGGTGCGTCTGTCCGACGGCACGTTCTGGATTTCCGACGAATACGGTCCCTCGATCGCCCATGTGGCCGCCGACGGTCGCATCCTCAAGCGCTTGGTGCCGACCGGGCTGGACAAGGATCTTTCCGGTGCCAAATATCCGGTGATCGCCAGCCTGCCGGGCATCTTGAAGTGGCGCAAGCTCAACCGCGGCATCGAATCCATCGCCGTGTCGGAAGACGAAAAGTCGCTTTATTTCGCGATGCAGAGCCCGTTGGCTTACCCCGACGTCAAGGCCTACAAGACCTCCGACGCGGTGCGTTTGTTCAAGATGGACATCGCCAGCTTGAGCGTGGTCGGCGAATACATCTATCCGCTCGACGACCCGAAGAGCTTCGTTGTCGACAACGCCAAGAAAGAACGCAAGCCAAACGACATCAAAATCAGCGAAATGACCGCACTCAAAGGCGATCGTTTGTTGGTGTTGGAACGCATCTCCAAGACCACCAAATTCTACGTGGTCGACCTCGCCCAGGGCCGCAACATCGCCGGCACCAAGTGGGACGCGGAAGTCGTGTCGCCGTCGCTTGAGCAGTTGAAGGTCGAAGGCATGGCGAAAAAAGGCGTTCCGGCGCTGGCCAAAACCTTGGTCATGAACACCGACAACCGTGGCGGCATGCCCAAAAAGATCGAAGGCATCGGTGTGGTCGACGCCAACACCATGATGTTGATCAACGACAACGACTTCGGCATCGAAGGCGACGGCACCGCCGTGGTGGTGGTCAAGCTCAGCCAGCCGTTGTTCTAAGCGTCTACTATATGCGTCAAAAGAGAATGGGGGGCCGATAAGCCCCCCATTTTTCGTTGCGGCGCCAATCTAGGCCGCCGCGCCCGCATCGAGCAGACGGGCGAGCACTTCCGGCGGCTGCGCGCCTTGCAAGGCGAGTTGACCGTCGACGAGAAAACACGGCACCCCATTGACGCCCATGCGGTGCGCCAAGGCGTTTTGTTCGCGCACCCACGACACATCCGTGCTGCTGTCCAAATAAGCGTCCAGCGCGCTGCTTTCCAAGCTGACCGAGCGGCCGATGGCCGACAATTCGTCCAAATCACCGGTGTCGCGGCCTTCTAGAAAGTAGGCCTGGTAAAGCCGCTCGACCACGCTTTCGGCCAGACCGAACTCGTCGGCGTAATGTACCAACCTGTGGGCGTTGACGGTGTTGGGGGTGTGGTGGATGCGATCGAATTGAAACGCGATTTCTTCGGATTGTCCGGTCGCCTCCAACGCGCCAAGCAGGCGCCGCACTCGGGATTCGGTGCCGAACTTGTTGAGCAGGTATGCGTGACGCTCCATGCCCGCGGGCGGCATTTCGGGGTTGAGCATGAACGGCCGCCACGTCAGCGTCGCGCTGATCGAGGCACGCAGACCCAGCGCACGCTGCAAGCGGCGTTTGCCGATGAAACACCACGGACAGATCGGGTCGAAGAAAACGTCGATTTGCATAATCAGCATTCTTTCATGACCACGGCGTCGCGTCGAGACGCTGTCGGTCCCACATTGACCGCACTATAACCTCGCCATATGCTGCGCCCACAAGATCCTTAAGAGCACACACAAAAATGATACAAAAATCCAATAACATCACCCGCGTGGATCATCGCATCAACATTGCGGAACGGCATGCAAAATCCGGACATCGTGGGGGGGTGGTTTGGTTTACCGGGCTTTCAGGCTCTGGTAAATCGACCCTGGCGTTCACCCTCGAAAAGCATCTGTTCGATCTCGGCTATCACGTCTATGTGCTTGATGGCGACAATATCCGCCATGGCTTGTCGGGCAATCTTGGTTTCAGCGAAGAAGATCGGCGCGAAAACATCCGCCGAGTCAGCGAAGTGGCGGGGCTGTTCGCCGAAGCCGGTGTCATTTGCATCGCCGCGTTCATTTCGCCCTATCACGAAGAACGCCAACTGGCCCGCCAAATCGCCGGAGAGCATTTCATCGAGGTGTTCTTGTCCGCGCCCATCGACGTCTGCGAACAACGCGATCCCAAGGGTTTGTACAAAAAGGCCCGGGCGGGCGAGATCAAGGATTTCACCGGAGTTGACGCACCATACGAACAGCCGACCCATGCTGAACTGGTATTGGACACCGCCGTGCGTTCGGTCGAAGACTGCACCGAAGAAGTTGCGGCCTTGATTCACGATCGCTTCCGTCTCTGATCGAATGTTTCGCACATTCAAATTTTCGTGAAACCGCCTTCTTTGCCGCTCTGAGCGCACGAAAAGTGTGCGTAAATAAGGTAAAATACCTGCGTTAGGCTGACTTGGATCTTCCACATCCAATGGCCGCGTTTCGACGTGGCAAAGGAGGTCTTATGCAAGCACCGTATATCGATGAATACACATCGCACCTGATTGGTGCGCCGAAGCGTCGTCACTGGCCGTTGGTCTTGTTGGCGGGCGTCGGCATGGAAGCCGCGATTGCGGCTTTGGCGTTTATCGTCATGATCATTTCGATGGTCTGAGATCGAACGCATAACGCATAAAAATGCGCCCCTTGAGCTTTGTGCCGGGGGCGCTTTTTTTGTCAACATTCGGACACACGCACTTGCTACAGTGCGGTCATGAGCTTGCCAGACGCCATTCCCGTCAATCCCGCCATCGCCCGCGACCAGCTTACGGACGGACGCGCGCGGTTTCGTGAAATCGTGGCGGCATTGAACGACGACCATGGTGCGGACCTGCCCGATGCGCGCTCGACGCAGGATTTTTTCACCACCTTGGCGGATGAGCCCCAAGGCACGGCGATTCCAGTCGATGTCTCCACGCCTCTGGACGGCATCAATATCATCGCCGTGCCGGGGTTCTTGACCGAATGCGTGGCGTTTTTGGCTGATTGTCTGACGGACGGCTTGGCGCATCTGCAAACCCTCGGCGCGCGCACCTCGATCGCGCCGGTGGCGGGGCGGGGGGGCTGCGACGAAAACGCCCGCAGGCTGCGCAATCATCTGGTCGCGCAAGACGACGCCCGATTGACCATTGTACTGCCGATGTCCAAGGGAACGGCGGACACGTTGGTGATGCTGGCGAAATACCCCGAAACGGCCGTGCGTATCGACGCGGTGGCCTCGTTGGTCGGGTGTGTGTGTGGGTCGCCCTTGCACGGCCTAGCGCCCGATTGGCTGAAATGGGTCGAGCGCACCGTGCCTTTGCCCACCTGTGCGCGCTTCGGCGGCGCGGCGGTGCATGACCTCAGCCCCGAAACCCGTGTCGCGTTCTTGAACGCCTTTCGCATGCCGGAGGGCGTGCGTACGTATAGCCTCTGCGCCGCTGTGGGGGCGGAGGAGATGTCGGCGGGCATGATGCCGTCCTACCGCGCCCTCAGCCGCATCGACCGGCTCAACGACGGGCAAATGTTGTTGGCTGACCAAATCATGCCGGGGTCGACCTTTCTGGGTGCGCTCAACTGCGATCACATCGCCACCGCGATGCCGTTCAATCGCAATCCCGGCGCGCTGGCGCGTTTTGTGACCCGGCGGTTCCTCGACCGCAACGCCTTTGCCCGCGAAATCATGGTCGAAGCCATGGTTCGTCAGATCATGGAAGATTTCGGCGTTTAAGCGCTTGCCGCGTCCGAGCGCGGCGAGGGGACTTGCCCCATTTCGCGGCGGGTGCTATCAGGTCACTCGCAATGGATGGGTGGCCGAGTGGTTGAAGGCACTGGTCTTGAAAACCAGCGAGGGTTAACGCTCTCCGTGGGTTCGAATCCCACCCCATCCGCCAAAAAAACAAGGGCCTCGCCGGTGAGCGGGCCCTTTTTTCGTTGTGTGGCGAGCGACGCCTTAGCGTCGCCAGGTGAACGCGGATTTGACCGTTTCGGTGAACAGCCTGGTGATGCGGAACACGTCCTGAGTGGCTTGCCTTAGAGTTTCGGCGAAGGATTGGTCGACCGGAGCGTTTTTGAGTTCCTGCGCCAAATCCTGGCCGCGGTTCAGGTTGACGATTTTCTGACCGCCGGCGGACAAAGTCACGGTGTCATGCACGCTACGACCGGTATCCGCGTCGGTTTTGGCGGCGCGATCATCGCTCGAGGAGGCGCGCGAAGACGCAGGCTTGCCGGCGTTGACAGCCTGGTTGAAAGCCTCGCGGACGCTGCTGGGTTGTGCTTCGATCGTTGCCATGGAGTAACTATAACATAACGCGCACGGCTTTGCCGACGGAAAAGCCCGGCCACGTTCACGGTGGCCGGGCTCTCGTTTGCGCACTGTGGGAGCGCTGTATTGCGAAAGTTTAGTTATGTAAATGACTTATAAGCCGCTTTGAAAGCGTCTCTGTCGGCTTCTTTTTCGAAATACACCGCAATGGATTTTTGTCTCAATTCGGTCGAAATTGCCTCGATGTCAACGTCCCATTCACCTTTGCAATTCGCATCCAACCAATCTTCGATCACGTTGATTGGCGTGGATGTCTTGAATTTGAGACCTGTGCTTAGGGCCATGTCATGCTCCTTACTTTAGAAACAATCACCACATCAGATACCCATTTTTGTCAGGGTGTGCAAGAGAGCGGATGATACGCTTACACCGTGCAATAGATGCTTAGTTGATGGTCATGTTGGCGGTGATGGGGACCACTTCGGCCTCGACCTCGACCGATTTTCCGTCGCGATCGAAAAGCGCATATCCTTCAATAGCGCCGATCATGATTTTTTCGCGCATGTCGGCCAATAAGGTTTGCGCTTGTTCTTCGCTGGGCATGCTGGCGTCGGAATTTTCGGCGATACCGACGATGACCATGTTCCAATCGGCATTATGGGCATCGGCGGTGTCGCGTACCGAGCTGAAGGTCATGCCGTGTGCGGCGGGTTGGTGGGCGTCGAACAGCACTTGCACCATGGTGGCTTCCTCGTCCGCACCGTCAACCGCCCCGACGCGCACAAATACGTACAGCATGCGGTGCTTGGACCGAGACATGACGCACTGTTGGGCCAAATCTTCAAAACTTTCGGCATTCATTGAGTTCATGGTGGTCTCGACTGGTTTGAAGTGGAGGGGAGGGGAATGTTCACTGGCATTTAGGGGTTCAAAGTCCGGATGTCCAGTGGGGAAGTTACGAATTGTTAAGGAGAAGGAGCTATAAGTCACTGTTATTGAAAGCAGTGTTGGCACTTGCGTGCAAGTGCTGGGGGTCCAGAAGGACGCCGCTATAAAAGACAGGAAGTCGAACGTGATGCACTCCGTAAACATGATGTGTCGCGCTGCGTTGGGATCGCGAAAGATCGTCGGCGCAGTGCTGGCTTTCACGGCCGGGTTGGTGGGCGTTTCGTCGTCCAGCGCGGCTGAACTCATCGCACAGGCGGAAATCGCCGCAGCGCCACCAGCGGTATTGCGCGTTGACGTTTCGTCCGCTTGCGTCGGCCAAGGCGCGGTGTTCAAAATCGTCAACCGCGGCAGCCAATGGCCGCGCACCAGCCTGCTGCGGCTCTATTACACCGATGACAATTCCTTAATCGGCCAACGCCGCTTGCGGTTGGCCGACAATCAGCGCGTGTCATTCGCCGTTAACGACAAGGTCGCAGCCGGGCGTCCCATTGGCGTTTGGCTCGATCCGGGCTGGTATAAACGCGGTTTTCAATTCGATGCGGAAGCAACGTGTTCGTAAGCTTCGTGATGCTCATTGCGCGTGCGTGACATTTCCTAAACAGCCCCCGTTCAGGGGGCTGTTTTTCGTTCAAAGGAGGGCATACAGCGCTTTAGCTTATGGAAATGATGGGGAATAAGCGTTTAATATGAAATCCATGACAGGCCTTGCACCCATCAATGTCACTATTTTTCCACCAGCCGATGCGCAAGGCGAGGTGGTTCACGCCGTCAGCGATGCCATGAGCCCCGAAGCCCTGTTGGTGTCGGGTTATGGGGAAGCGGCGGTGGTTTTGAATTTGCAAACCAACCACGCAATCGCCAATCGCCATGCATCACGGGTCGCCTCTTTGTTCGAAGGCGACGTCAATGCCCAGCTCAAGCAGCTGATCGACATGGCTGCCGATCACGCCAAGGTGGTGACGGCCAATCTTTCCCTGCCGGGCCTTTCGGGGCAGTCGATCTATCAGCTCAATATCATTCCCAAAGTCTTGGGTGAACAGCTTTTGTTTTTGTTTCACGACCAGACCCTGGATAACAATTTGCGCGACGCGCTGATCGAATCGCGCCAGCGTTTCAAAGACTTGGTCGAAGTATCCAGCGATTTTTCCTGGGAAGTCGGGGACGAAGGGCGTTTCATCTTCGTTTCGCGCACCGGCGCGTTGGGCTATGCGGCGGATGATATGATCGGGCGAAAACCGGAAGATTTCATCGTCGGCGCGGAAGAGTACGCACCCATTCCATTTTTATCCGACAAGCGCATCGAAGATATGGAGGTGTGGATGTACCGCGCCGACGGCGGCATGGCCTGCGTGGTGGTGTCGGCGATCCCGTTTTTCGAAGACGACGGCACGCCGCTCGGCGTGCGCGGCGTGTGTCGCGACGTCACGGCGGAGCGCGAGCGCGCCGTGGCCCTGGCCCATGCCCACCAGCGCGAACAGGTGCTCGGCTATATCGTCAACACCATTCGCGACGAAATCGATCCCACCGACATGCTCGCCGCCGCCGCCGCAGCGACCGCGCGGGCTATGGGCGCCAGCGGCTGTCGCGTTTTGCGTATGACTGTGGGCAAGGAGATCGATGCCCGTCTCGAGTTCGAGCCCGCCGCCGAATTCGGTACCGGCGGACCGGGCCAGATGGGCGAGGGGTTTTTGACGTTTAGCAAGCACGATGCCTGGCTGCGCGAAGAAGAAATCGAAGGATGGCGGGTGATCGCTGCGCCGTGCCAGCACAGCGGTGAAATCAACGGCGTCATATGCCTTTGGAAGCGTTCCGACTGGTCCGACGACGACCGCTTGCTGGTCAACGACATATCCAACCAGCTGGGTATCGCGATCGAACAGATCGAAAACCACGAAAGCATCGTGCGCCTGTCGCGGACCGATGCGATGACCGGCTTGCTGAACCGGCGGGCCTTTTACGACGACGAACTGCCGCGCCGTTTCCATCGCCTTGAACGCGAAGGCGCCAGCGGGGCGCTGTTTTACATCGATATGGATAACTTCAAGCTGGTCAACGACGTGCACGGCCATTTGAAAGGCGACGAGGCGATCATGCGTCTGCGTGATCTGCTGCACGATTTCGTGCGTCCCGGCGACGTCATTGCGCGTTTGGGCGGCGACGAATTCGCGCTGTGGCTGGACAACATGGACGAAGAGGCCGCCGTTGCCCGCTCGCGACAACTCCTGGTGTTGTCCGAACAGCTTCGCGAACTGTCGGGTGACCCGGATCGCCCCTTGGGCATTTCCATCGGCATCGCGGTCTATCGCCCCGACACCAAGGAGGACCTGGAAAGCCTCTTGGCGCGCGCCGATAGTGCGATGTACGAAGTGAAACAAAAATCCAAGGGTGACTGCTGTCTCGCCGCACCCTACAGCCTTGCCGGTTGAGGAGGATTTGTCCGGTGTTTAAAAGCCTGGTCAACACGTTTCGCGGCAAGCCCATCGGCTATGATGAGGCCAAAAAACTCGCCCAGGACAAAAACGTCAAGGTGCGTCTCAAACTCGCCAAACGCGAGGATTTAGCGCCTGAATTGCTCTATTTCCTGGCGGAAGATTCGTCGCCGGAAGTGCGCCGCGCCATCGCCAAAAACGCCGCGACCCCGCGTCAGGCGGACCTGTTGCTGTCGGGCGACGATGACGATGGGGTGCGTTTCAATCTGGCGGAAAAGATTGCGCGTCTGATCCCCGGCCTAAATGCCGCCGAATTGGACAAGGTGCAAGAACTGGCGCATCAGGTTCTCGATCGCCTCGCCAAGGATCAGGCGACGCGGGTGCGGCGCATTCTGTCGGAAACCCTGAAAGACATCGCCAACGCCCCGCCGGATGTCATCCGCCGCTTGGCGCGGGACGTCGAACTGGTGGTCTGCGCGCCGGTGCTGGAACATTCGCCGGTTCTGACCGATGAGGATTTGCTCGACATCATCACCTCCGGTCCGGTGCTGGGTGCGTTGAGCATCATTTCCAAACGCAAAAACCTCAGCGAAGACCTTACCGACGCAATCTATTTTTCCGAAGACATCGACGCCATCGGCCTGATGCTGGGCAATAAATCGGCGCAAATCCGCGAAGATACCCTCGACCGCATCGTCGAACGGGCGCGCGACATCGAACCCTGGCACGAGCCTCTGGTCGGTCGGCCGACCCTATCGCGCAAAGCGGTGTTGCGTTTGGCGGAATATGTCTCCGATCGCTTGCTCGATACCTTGGCGTTGCGGTCCGACTTGGGCGACAAGGTCGCCGAAGCCGTGCGCGAGGAATTCGAACGGCGTATGGAAGCGGCAGAGCGCAGCCGCAGCCGTGACGAAGGCGGGCCGCCGGGCGAGCGGGCAAAAAAGCTGTTCGAGCAAGGTGAACTGGACGACAAGACCGTGCGTGAAGCCGCCCAAGGCGGTGATACGGAATTCGTCAAAACCGCATTGACGCTCAAGTCCGGGCTGCGTCTGGGCACGGTGACGCGCATTCTCGACGTCGCCAGCGTCAAGGGCGTTGTGGCGTTGTGCTGGAAAGCCGGGCTGAGCATGCAGACGGCGGTGCTGGTGCAAAAACGCATCGCCAAAGTCCCGCCGCGCGAAGTGCAGGGCAGTACCGATGGCGGTTTCCCGTTCACCGAGGACGAAATGTCCTGGCAACTGGACTTCTTTCAAGATTCCGTTTGATGCGGAGGCGTGGCGTCGTTGGCCGCTTCTTTTGCTTTTGCGGCGGCTTGTTTGGCCGCCCATTTTGCGTCTGAACGGATCGACCATTTTTCAAGAAAAACGCCAAATCCGTACAGCAAAGCGCCCGGCACCAACGCCAGCACGGACAGCGCCGTGCCGGTGGGATCGGACGTCACCTGTTGGGCGAGCTTGTCCCAACCGTACACGAAACCCATGGTCAGGTGGCTGAAGACCGCCAGCGTGCCACCGATGCCGATCAGCAGCCAGCCGAAGAATTTGACGACCTGTCCCATATTTGATCCGTTACGTGATGATGAAAACGATGCGATGAAGGCTATTAGTGAATAGTGGCCATAATGGCGTCGATATCTTGTCCAGATCTGGCCACCACATCCTTATAATCCATATCGCGAATGAGGATGTGGGTTTGTAGCCAACTAAGGAGAAAATCGCGGATTTCCTCTTCCAAATCCGACGAGGGATTGAGCATGTAACGCCGTCGGGCGTCGAGCAGCTGTTCCTTGAGTTCCAGATGGGTCTGCTTGTGTTGTGCCAAGTCGTCGTAACCGCAGGCACCCATGACGGCCTCTTCGCGGGCGAAATGGTAATTGGTATAGTCCAGCAGGACCGAAAAAATGCCGTCTGTCACGAACACGCCCTCGTCATTTTCCAGGGCGTCGACGAAATCGTTGAGCGCTTGGATAAGGATTTTGTGGTCGTTATCGAGCGCCGCGCAGCCAACACTCATGTCGTCGGTCCAGGCAATTTTGGCCGTCATTCGTCCCCCTCAGGCGTAGACCTTGGCGTGTGTAGGCAACCCGTTGTGATTGTTTTTGATGCCTGCAACCAATTCAGCCACGATCATCACTGATATTCAACCGCTTTTCATGAGATCGTAACCATTGCGTTGCTTTGGTTTTGCTATGAATTGGTGTTATGTATGCTCCTGAGCCATGGGGGCTGGCACAAATGGAGACGCGGGGGCGATGCCCAAAACACTGATCATCGACGACGATCCTGAATTCGAACAGCACATCCGCGCCCATTTTGGTGGTGACACCGGCAACGACGACACCCGTTTCGTTTTCGCCCGCGATCAAGCCCAAGCGCTTGCGATGATGGCGGAATTGGACGATATCGATATCGCCGCCGTGACCATCGACAGCGACGACATCGGCGGTTTGGGCGTGTTTCGCAAGCTCAAGGGCAAACGCTTGCGGGTACCGCGCATCGCCGTAACCAAAAGCCGCGATCTGGCCGCCATCCGTAGCGCCATGAACCAAGGTGCGGTGGACTTTCTCACCAAACCGGTGGCCATGGACGATCTCTTGGCGACCCTGGAAAAAGTCTACGCCGACTGTGAATTGCGCCGCAAAGCGTGGCGGACCGAATCACAATTGGCGGCGATTCGCCGTGAAATGGATCTCGCCGGGACCATTCAAAAACGCATTTTGCCGGCGCAGTTTCCCAATTCCGAACATTTGCAGGTGTTCGCGCAAACCACCCCGGCGCAGGAAATGGGTGGCGATTTTTACGATTTTTTCGATCTCGACGACGGCACCATCGCGGTGGTGGTCGCCGACGTGTCGGGCAAGGGGGTTCCCGCGGCGTTTTACATGGCGGTGGTGCGCACGCTGTTTCGCGCAGCGGCGCAGGGCCAGCCGGGACCGGCGGCGTGCCTATCCGAAGTCAACCGTTTGCTCATCGATCACGACATTCCGGGCATGTTCGTGACCGCGTTCTATGGCGTGCTCAATCCCGAAACCTGGGACTTCACCTTCGCCAACGGCGGTCACCTGCCGCCGTATCTGGTGCGCGAAAACGGCGAGGTGACGGCAATCGAAACGGGCGACGGCGTGGTGTTGGGGTTCGAGCACGGCGTGCCGTATCAACAAGACGCGATCCGGCTGGAAAAGGGCGACGCCTTGTTTATCTACACCGACGGTTTGACCGAAGCGTTCGACGCCGCGCGCAACCCGTTCAGCGAAGAACGTTTGATCGATTGCTTGCTGCAAAATCGCTCCTTGTCGGCGCACGCGCTGACCGCCAACGTGTTCGCCTTCGTCAGCGGCCACACCGACGGCGCGCCGCAATCCGATGACATCACCAGCTTCGTCATTAAGCGGTTTTGAGCAATTTTTCTCAATTTTAGCTGCAATTTTATCGAGTGACTGACGTCATAGCGGGACCTTTGTCCGGTGCCTTAGGCTGATCGAAATACTGATGAGCCAAGGAGACCTTCCATGCATGTCATCGCCGTCGTCTCGCAAAAAGGCGGTTCGGGCAAGACCACCCTAACCGGGCATTTGTCGGTGCAGGCCGAACGCAGCGGCCACGGTCCCGTCGCCGTGATCGATACCGATCCGCAGGGCAGCCTCGCCGCGTGGTGGAATGAACGCGAAGACCCCGCACCGGTTTTCGTGCAGACCACCTTGCACGAATTGCGCGAGCACCTCGCCAATATGCGTCAAGCCGGGGTGCGCACCGTGGTTATCGATACCCCGCCTGCGATCACCGGCGCCATTCACGAGGTTATCCGCATCGCCGATTACGTGGTGGTGCCGACCAAGCCCAGCCCGCACGACCTGCGCGCCGTGGGGGCCACGGTGAAATTGGTGGAATCATGCGCCAAGCCGATGGTGTTCGTGCTCAACGACGCCTCGCCACGCGCCAAGATCACTTTCGAGGCCGCCATCGCGCTCAGCCAGCACGGCACCGTGGCGCCTGTGACCATTCACCACCGCACCTTGTTCGCGTCTTCCATGATCGACGGGCGCACCGCCATGGAATTGGAACCGAACGGCCAGTCCGCCACTGAAATTCTGGGGTTGTGGGAATACATCAACGCCCGTCTCAACGCCCAGGTGGTGCCGACCGCGATCGGCTTGGATGCCCTCAACCGCCGCGACGGCTTGTCCAGCGGCAAACAGCCGTTTGCACTGTCCACGGCGCAAGGTGAATTCAGCGACGAAGACGAAGAAGCCCCGGAATTGATCGTCGAGACGCCGGACCCGCAACAGGTGCCGCTGACCGCCGTCAAACCGCTCGAACGCGTGCCCGATCCGGTCCCGCGGGCCTTCGCCACGCCACCGGGCGCACCCGGAACCGGGCCGAACTTATGGGATGGTTTCGCCCCATCGCCGGAGGATGGTAAGGACCTGCGCCCGCAAACGACGCAGCCTCAGCGAACCAGCAACGGTCATGAACCGCGCGTATTCGGCCGCCGCCAAGTGCGCCAAGTGATTTAAAGAGGGGAGGACACACGCATCATGGCCACCAGCATCAAACCCGTATCCCGTCCGGTTGCCCGTCTCGACGCGTCGTTGATTTTGGCGCGTAAGGGCGAGGCGATGCCCGCCGTCGCCGCGACCCAGCACAACAATCCCGCCTTGGCCTGGGGGGCGCAACCGCATCCTCAGGACTTTCAACCTCAGCACCACCACCAGACTCAATTGCATCCGGTTGCACACGCGAACCCGCAGCCGAACCTGCAAGCGCATCCGCAGCCGCAACACCAGGTTCAGCGCATCAAGCCGGTCGCCACGGCACGCCTGCGCAGCGACTCGTTCGTCGGCATGCGCACGCCCTCGACGGGCACGCGCCCATGCTCGCAACCCCAAAGCGACGATGTCGCGCTGACCTTGCGCATCGAAGATGAAATGTATCTGCGGCTGAAATATCTGGCGCAGAAAAGCGGCTTGAGCACGCGCAAAATTCTCAATGATGCACTGGCGTTCCATCTCGTGCGCAAGGGCGTGCCTCGGGCGCGCAAAATGGTTCTTAAGCCTGAATAATCAATTGTCTACCATCATAAGTTAATGGCTTAGATGATGATGTTGAAGCTCTGCTGCGCGTTCAAAAAGAGCGCGTTGCGGGCTTGGCGGGCGGTGAACGCCTGGCCGTCCTCGGCGCCGTTGTTGCGGTAGGCTTGGTTGGCCTTGCTCAATTGGGCGCGGATCGGGGACGTGGTGGATGGGTCTTCGGCGACGTTCAAGCGTTCCTTGCGCGCCTCTTGGGCGACTTCGTTCAGCACTTGGCGGGCCTGGGCGGCGACGGCGATGTCTTGGCTGGAAGGGTTGGCCGGGGCCAGGGCGGCGCGGATCACGGCCTCCATCTTCGCGGCGGTTGCAGCGGCGGATTGCTCGCGCCCGGTGTCGATGGAGACTTCGCCGCTGACGGCGTATTGCTGGCCGTCGGGGCCGCGGGTGTAGGTGAACTGCGCCGCGCCGGTCAGGCTGCTGCCGGCAGCACGGTGGGCGCGTTCGTGGGCGCGCACTTCACGGTCGATTTTTTTCAGTTCCTGAACGCGCTGCTGTTCTTCTTCGCTCAATTCGGCATCGAAGTTGGACGATGTGCGCTTTTGACCCGATTGGCTGTGGCCGCCTTGGTCGCGCAACGGACTATCGCGGCGCACATGGGTGTCGTTGCGCGCCTCTTGTGCGGCCAGCAAAGTGGCTTGGGTGGTGACGTAAGTGGTGTAACCGGGGCCTTGCGAGGTTTTGGGCGCGGGCGCAGGCGCGGCGGCGACGCGGGCCTTTGGGCGCGACGAAGGGCCGACCCCCAATGATGAGGCATCCATGGATCCGTAGCTGGTGCGGACCTGATTGTCGATCATCTCTCGCCACTCTGCACGATATGGTTCGCGGTGTGCCGGTACATGCACTGCAGAGGGTTTCTACCCGGTTTCGTCGCGTTCTCGCGATATCAAAGGCCGCATTTTATAGAAAATCTCAGCTATTTTCCAGAACCTTGCGTTCCGCACCGGCCCCGAGATCGCCGGAACTTGACCATGCGGGAGCTTTTGGGCGATGCTCATGGCGATGAGAAGCGTTGAATAACACCGCCATACGGACCACATGCAACGAGTGTCGAACGTTCCCGGTCGGAGGGTTTACCCATGCACGTCATCACCGCCTTACGTTTCGCCGGCCCCATCGCGGTTGTGCTGATATGCGGGCTCAGCGTTCAATCCGCCAGCGCCGACGCGTGGACCTGCCCGCAGCTTCACGAAGCGGCATTTCTCGACGAACCCGACGAAGTGCGCGAAGTCCTGGCCCATGGCGTCGATGTCGATTGCACCGATGTGTTGGGTCAGACCGCCCTGGTCACGGCGGTGAACGGTGCGTCGATGGCATCGTTCGACGTGTTGATGCAATCGGGCGCGCGGGTCGACGTGCGGACCGAATTTGGCCAGTCCTTGCTGCAGCACACGAAAAAGAAATTCAGCTCGGTTGACCACCAAAAGGGCTTGGAGCAGTATCGCGCCTTGTACAAAACCATGATCGCGCGGCTGCAAACGGCGGGCGCTGCCAATTGAGGATCCCTTGGACGTCTCATCGCTGACATTCGTGCTGACCAGGATCCTTGCGTTCGCTCTCAATCCGGTTTCGCTGTTCATCGCCGGGCTGCTGCTGAGCTTGCTTCTGATGCTGTCACGCCATTGGGCCGGTAAGGGACGGGTGCTGCTGGGTTTCGTGCTGCTCAATTACATCGTTTTCGCGATATTTCCCGTCGGCGTTTGGGCAGTGAACAAACTGGAAGACCGCTTTTCCACGGTGCGCGATTATCCCGGTTCCGTTGCGGGCATCTTGGTGTTGGCGGGGTCCGTGAACACGGTCATGACCCGCGAGCGCGATCAGGTCGCGGTGGGCGGCAACATCGAGCGGCTGACCGAATTCATGCGTTTGGCCCGTGCCCATCCCGAAGCCAAACTGGTTTACGTCGGGGGGCAGGGGCGGTTGTTCGATCGCAAGCCGTCCGAGGCCGAAGTGGCTGAGCGGTTCTTGCGCGAAACCGGCCTGGACACCACTAAAGTGTGGTTCGAAGATCGTTCGCGCAACACTGAAGAGGGCGCGCTGATGAGCTATCGTCAACTGCAGCCGGGCGACCAGCCCTGGGTGCTGATCACATCGGCGCGCCATATGCCGCGTGCGGTGGGTTTGTTCCGCAAGGCGGGATGGACCGTGTTGGCCCATCCGACTGATTATCTGACCTTGCCGGGTGAACCGCAAACGTGGGCGCCCACCTGGCCCGGTGGGTTGGGGTTTGCCAATGAGGCGCTGTACGAATGGGCGGGGCTGGCTTTTTCATGGTTGCGCGGCAAAATCGACGAGCCGTTTCCCGGTCCTTTCCCTGCCGGGGACGCTGTGGCACAAGTGAGCAACTAGAGATTCTCCAACCGGGGGCACCACACCCATGCGCAGGCTGTTATTTTCGATCCTCGCCATCTTCGTTTTGAGCGCACCGCTTGCCGTTCACGCCGAAACCGATCCCACGGGGCAACAGCAACCGTTCGACGAATGGCTGGTGGAATTGCGTGCCGAAGCCCTCGCCAAAGGCATTTCCGCGGCCACCTTGGACGCGGCGCTGACCGGATTGGAGCCGATCCCCCGTGTGATCGAACTGGACCGCCGTCAGCCGGAATTCACCTGGACGTTTCGCAAGTACATGGAAAAACTGGTCAACGGCCAGCGCATCGAAAAGGGTAAGCAAAAGCTTGCCGAAAACGTCAAATTGCTGACCGAAATCGGCGATAAATACGGAATCCAGCCACGCTTTTTGGTGGCGTTTTGGGGCTTGGAAACGGACTTCGGGCGCCTGGCGGAGGGTTATTTTTCGACCATCGCGGCGTTGGCGACCTTGGCTCACGACGGGCGGCGCAGCGCGTTTTTCCGCGAACAGTTGCTCACCGCGCTGAAAATCATCGACCAAGGCCACATCACGGCGGAACGCATGAAAGGTTCGTGGGCGGGGGCCATGGGGCATTTTCAGTTCATCCCCACCACGTTCGATGCCTACGCCACCGACTACGACGGCGACGGCAAGATCGACATTTGGGGCAATCAAGGCGACGCCTATGCCTCGGCGGCCAACTTCCTCACCAAATCGGGCTGGAAGGGCGACGAGATCTGGGGTCGCGAAGTGGTGTTGCCCAAGGGCTTCGATTTCAACATGGCCGACATGAAGGTGCGCAAGACCTTGCCCGAATGGCAAGCGTTGGGCGTGCGCAAGGTCGGCGGCGGCAATCTGCCGGTCCCCACCAACGTCGTGATGACGGCGTCCATCGTCGCACCGGCGGGCGCGAACGGCCCGGCGTTCTTGGTCTACAAGAACTTCCGCACCGTGATGGTGTGGAACCGGTCGATTTTCTACGCCTTGGCCGTCGGTCAACTGGCCGACCGCATCATTGGGCTGCCTGCGTTCACCACCTTAGGTCCCGCAGGGGGGCGGGGGCTGAGCCACGCGGAAGGCATGGAGCTTCAACAACGCCTGAGCGCGTTGGGGTTTGATACCGGCGGCGTGGACGGCGTGGTGGGGCCGAAAAGCCGCGAGGCGATCCGCGATTTTCAACGCGCGACCGGTCTGGTGCCCGACGGCCATCCGTCTGTGGAGCTGTTGGAACGGGTGAAAAAAGGCCTGTAGGCACAGGACGTTTACACTTCCGAAAGCACTGGCATGTAAAAGTTGAGCCGAAAGAATACATTCGGCTTGAGAGACCTTCATGCGCCTGATTTACAAATTGAGCCTTGTTGCGGTGAGCGCCGGACTGCTGGCGGCGTGTGCGGAAACCAAATTCGTCATGCACACGGCCAAGCGCCTGGGCGAAACCAACAAGTCCCAAGGCGATTATAAAGTCGGCAAGCCCTATCAGGTCGGGGGCATTTGGTACTATCCCAGCGAAGACATGTCGTACGACCGCACCGGCATCGCGTCGTGGTACGGTCCCAATTTCGACGGCAAACGCACCGCCAACGGCGAGATTTTCGATCAGTGGGAAGTCTCGGCCGCGCACAAGACCTTGCCGATGCCATCGGTGGTGCGGGTCACCAATCTGGTCAATGGCCGCTCCTTGGTGGTGCGCATCAACGATCGCGGGCCGTTCAAGCCCGGCCGCATCATCGATCTGTCGCGCCGCGCGGCACAGTTGCTGGATATCGAAAAATCCGGCACCGCCCAGGTGCGGGTGCAAATCCTGCCTCAGGAAAGCCGCATCCTGGCCCAGCGCGCCAAAGCGGGTGGCACGCAATTGCTGGCCGCCGATACGCCGATCAAGGCCGAGGGGGTGAGCTCGCAACCCGTCGCCAGCCAGACGCTGCCCGAACCGCCGCAGATGAAAATGAATTCCAAGCTATATGTGCCGCCGCGACAAAGTGTCGAATCCGCGCCCATTGAAATGGCCAAGGTCGAACAGGCGCCGCTGGTCGATGCGCCCGTAACCGAAGCCCAACGTCCTGTAAAGGTTGGTGAAGTCGCCCAAGTCGCGGTGTCGCCGACACGGCTTTTCATTCAGGCCGGGGCTTTTTCCAATGCAAGCAATGCAGAACGCGTGAAGCAGCATTTGGCCACCATCGGCGATGCCCGCGTGACGCCGGTGTCGGTCAACGGCCGCGACTTTTATCGCGTGCGCATCGGGCCGCTGACCACCGTGGCGGAAGCCGATGCCTTGTTGCCGCAAATCATCGATGCGGGTTACAGCGGCGCGCGCACGGTGGTCGACAGCACCGCGACCAATTGAGCGCCACACTGTTGGCAAGATTCCCGACTATAGGGGGGTAGCCCTGGCGGTGCTGGGCGCGTAAAGTTGAGCCGATTCCCATCCATTTGAGCTGTTAGACGTTCCTTATGCTTTTGTCTCGCCGTATTTTTCGATCCGTTTTGGCCGCAACCTTGCTGAGCGGTGCGGTCCATGTCCAATCTGTGTGGGCTTTGGACACGCCCGCCAGCCACGTTTTCATGGTCGACACCACGACCGGAACCGTGTTGCTGGACAAGAATGGCGACACCGCCATGGCGCCCGCGTCGATGAGCAAGTTAATGACGTTGTACATGGTGTTCGAACGCTTGCAGGACGGGCGGTTGTCCTTGGACGACAAATTCTACGTTTCGGAAAACGCCTGGCGCAAAGGCGGGGCCAAAACCGGCGGTTCGACGATGTTCTTGGAACCCAGCATGCGCGTGCGGGTCGAAGATCTGATCCGCGGCATCATCGTCCAGTCGGGTAACGACGCGTGCATCGTGATCGCCGAGGCCCTGTCGGGCAGCGAAGAAGCCTTCGCCGCGGATATGACCAAGAAGGCCTACGAGTTGGGCATGACCGGATCGACGTTTAAGAATTCCACCGGCTGGCCGGACCCCGAACACCGCGTCACCGCGCACGATTTGGCGCGCCTCGCGCAGCTCACCGTGGAACGGTTTCCCGAATATTATCACTACTATTCCGAACAAAGTTTCGTCTTCAACGGGATCAAGCAATCTAACCGTAACCCATTGATTTACAAAGATATGGGCGCTGACGGATTGAAGACCGGCCACACCGAGGAAAGCGGCTACGGTCTGACCGCGTCGGCCAAACGCGACGATCGTCGTTTGGTGTTGGTGGTCAACGGTTTGTCGTCGAAGAAAATGCGCTCGACGGAATCGGAACGTTTGCTTGAATGGGGCTTTCGTGAATTCGGCAACTATCCTTTATTTAAGGCCGGCGACGTGGTCACAGACGCCAATGTGTGGCTGGGGCAAAAAGCCAGCGTGCCGCTGGTCATCGAAAACGACCTGACCCTGACCCTGCCCAAACGCGCGCGCCAAGGCATGAAGGTGAAGGTAACCTTCGAGGGCCCAATTCCCGCACCGTTGCAAAAGGGCCAACGCGTCGCCATGCTGTCCATCACCGCGCCCGACGTGACGCCCGTCGAGATCCCGCTTTTGGCGGGTGAGAGCGTCGAGCAACTAGGCCTGGTGGGCCGCTTGGGTGCGGCGCTCGATTACATCTTGTGGGGCGGCGGGTCGCGCTGACATATAAAGGACGTAGGCGATGACGCGGGGCCGGTTCATCACGCTGGAGGGGGGCGAGGGCGCGGGGAAATCCACGCAGATCGCGCTGCTCAAGGACGCGCTTGAAGCGTCCGGGCGCACCGTGCTGACCACCCGCGAACCCGGCGGTTCGCCGGGCGGCGAAGAAATCCGCAATCTGCTGGTCAACGGCGCGACCAATCGCTGGGAACCGCTGAGCGAAGCGCTGCTCAATTACGCCGCGCGTTACGAACACCTGCAAAAAGTCATCTTGCCCGCGTTGGACGCCGGAACGTGGGTGATCTGCGACCGGTTTGCCGATTCCACCATGGCCTATCAAGGTTACGGCCACGGCATGGACCGCGAGATCATACGCCGCCTGCACCGTCTGGTGGTCGGCGAAACGAACCCCGACCTGACGTTGATCTTCGACCTGCCGGTCGAAGCCGGGTTGGAACGCGCCGGGATACGCGGCGAGGGCGAAGACCGTTACGAGCGCATGGGACTGGATTTCCACAATCGTCTGCGCGAGGGTTTTTTGGAAATCGCCAGAAAGCATCCGGCGCGCTGTGAAGTGATCGACGCCACCGGCGATATCGGCGCGGTGGCGATGGCTGTGCACGACGCCGTCGCCAGCAAGCTGGGGATCGACCTGTGATGGATGACATCTGATGGACGATTTCGATCTTGAAAACTGGCCGCCGCGGCCGATCGAAAACACTCAATTGCAAGGCCATGACGAGGCCGAACGCACGCTGCTGGACAGCTACAATTCCGGTCGTCTGCATCACGCCTGGCTGATCACCGGACCCAAGGGTATCGGCAAGGCGACCCTGGCGCATCGTTTCGCGCGCTTCGTTTTGGCCAACGGCAAAAAGGATAGCGGACCCAGCCTGTTCGGCGATGCCTTGCCTGCCGTCGATCCGACCAGTTTGCAGGTCGAGGCCGACAGCCTGGTCTACCGCCGCATCGTCGCCGGCGGTCACGCCGATATGTTGGTGATCGAACGGCGCATCAACGAAAAGACCGGAAAACTGAAAACCGTCATCGACGTCGACAGCGTCCGTGAAGTGGGGTCGTTTTTGCGCCTCACCCCGGCCGAAGGCGGCTGGCGGGTGGTGGTCATCGACAGCGCCGACGAAATGAACCCCAACTCCGCCAACGCGGTGCTCAAGGTTTTGGAAGAACCGCCTAAGAACGCGCTGCTGATCTTGGTCAGCCACAATCCCGGACGGTTGCTGCCGACCATCCGCTCGCGCTGCCGGACCTTGAAACTGCGCCCGTTGAGTTCCGATCTGCTCACCGGTTTGGTGCGCACCTACGCGCCGGATGTCAGCCATGAGGACGCCGAGCGTCTGGCGGTGCTGTCGGACGGTTCCATCGGTCACGCCTTAGGGCTGGTGGAAGAGGGCGGTCTGGAACTTTACGCCGAATTGCTGGCATTGCTTCACACCCTGCCCAGGCTCGACGTCCAAGCGTTGCACGCGTTGGCCGACAAGGTGGCGCGGGCCGGCGCCGACGATGCCTTTCGCACCGTCACCAGCCTGTTGCGCTGGTGGTTGGAACGCATGGTGCTTACCGCCGCGGGCAAAACGCCCGCCACATCGGGCGCTGCGGACGACGAAGCGTTGTTTATGGCGGGGCTGGCGTCCCAGGCAAGCCTTGATCGCTGGTTCTTAGTGTGGGAAAAGATCAATCACTTGGTGGCGCGCGTCGACGGCTTGAATTTGGATAAGAAGCAAATCGTCCTGGATGCCTTTCTGGGGATCGAAAGCACCGTTCAAGCCGCGCGCTAAAATGTTAAAAGGTACTGAATAGAAAGAGTTAAGCGATGGCCGGTGCTAAACGCTATTACGTCACGACGCCGATCTACTACGTCAACGACATTCCCCATATCGGCCATGCGTACACCACGCTGGCGTGCGACGTGTTGGCACGTTTCAAGCGCTTGGACGGTTACGACGTCAAATTCCTGACCGGCACCGACGAGCACGGCCAAAAGGTCGAAAAGTCGGCCCAGGACAAAGGCATCGACCCGCAGGCCTTCACCGACCAAGTGTCGCAGCGCTTTCGCGATCTGCTTGGCACCATGAATTTCTCCAACGACGACTTCATCCGCACCACCGAGGAACGCCACCGCATCTCGGTTCAAGAGCTGTGGAAACGCTTGAAGGATCGCGGCGAAATCTACCTGGATAAATACGCCGGTTGGTATTCGGTCCGTGACGAGGCCTTCTACGCGGAATCAGAACTGAGCAAGGGCGCGGACGGAAACTTCGTCGCGCCCACCGGCGCGCCGGTCGAATGGGTGGAAGAAGCCAGCTATTTCTTCAAGCTGTCGGCCTGGGGTGAGCGGTTGTTGAAATTCTACGACGAAAACCCCGATTTCATCCTGCCCAAGACCCGCCGCAACGAAGTCATCAGCTTCGTCGAAGGCGGTTTGCTTGACCTCTCAGTATCGCGCACCACGTTCAAGTGGGGCGTGCCGGTGCCGGGCGACGACGAACACATTATGTATGTGTGGCTCGATGCGCTGACCAACTACATCACCGCGGTCGGCTTCCCCGACGAACAGCACGGCGAGTTTCAGACCTACTGGCCCGCCGATCTGCACATGGTCGGCAAGGACATCTTGCGCTTTCACGCGGTCTATTGGCCGGCGTTTTTGATGGCGGCGGGGATTGAGCCGCCCAAGCGCGTGTTCGCCCACGGCTGGTGGACCAACGAAGGCCAAAAAATTTCCAAATCCACGGGCAACGTCATCGACCCCATCGAACTGGTGGAAACCTATGGCCTGGATGCGGTGCGCTATTTCCTGATGCGCGAAGTGCCGTTCGGCAACGACGGCGATTTTTCCCATGCCGCCATGGTCGGGCGCATGAACAGCGAACTGGCCAACGATTTGGGCAATTTGGCGCAGCGGGTGTTGTCGATGGTGGGCAAGAACTGTGGCGGCGCGGTGCCCCAACACGGCGACTTCACCGAAGACGACCTGGGCATGCTCAACGCCGCGCGCGACGTCATCGACAAGGTGCGCGAACATATGGATGTACAGGCCTTCAATCTGGCGCTCGAAGATGTGTGGGTGGTGGTGCGCGCCGGCAACGGCTACGTCGATCGCCAAGCGCCGTGGAAGCTCAAAAAAGAAGACCCCGCGCGCATGGAAACGGTTTTGTACGTGCTCGCCGAAAGCATCCGCCACATCGCCTTGGTGTTGCAGCCGTTCATGCCCCAGGCGATGGAAAAGATGCTCGACCTGTTGGTGGTGTCGCACGAACACCGCAGCTTCGATTTCATCGGCGAAGGTCACGCCCTGGTGCCCGGCACCGCGTTGCCGACGCCCGAAGGGGTGTTCCCGCGTTACGTGGAAGCGGAAGCGGGTGAGGGGAAGTAGGCTCTAGCCATGCTCGTCGATAGTCATTGTCACCTCGATTACCCCGAATTCGCCGACCTCGACGCGGTGGTCCAGCGTGCGGGCGCAGCAGGGGTCGGCGCGATGTTGACCATCGGCACCGAACTCAGCCGCTTTCCTGGCGTGTTGGCGGTGGCCGAGGCCCAAGACAACATCTACTGCACCGTCGGCGTGCACCCGCACGAAGCGGGCCGCGAATCAGCTGGGGGCGATATGGTGGCGCTCGACGAGCTGCTGCGCCTGGCCGAACACCCCAAAGTGGTCGGGTTTGGAGAAACCGGTCTCGATTACTTCTATGAGCGCAGCCCGCGCCCCGAACAGCAACAGAGCTTTCGCATCCACATCGAAGCCGCCCGGCGGATGCAACTGCCGTTGATCGTGCACACCCGCGACGCCGACGACGACACCCTCGACATTCTCGCCGATGAGATGAAAAAGGGCGCGTTTCCGGGTTTGATCCACTGTTTCAGCGCCTCCGCCGCGTTTGCCGCCGCGGCCGTCGAGATGGGCCTTTATATCTCCGTCTCCGGTATCGTCACCTTCAACAAGGCCGAAAACGTCCGCGAAGCGGTCAAGGACGTGCCGGTTGAGCGCTTGCTGGTCGAAACCGACGCGCCCTATTTGGCCCCGGTGCCGTTTCGCGGCAAGCCCAACGAACCTGCATACACCCGCTATACCGCTGAAAAGTTAGCAGAAATCAAACAGATAAGCTTTGATGAGTTGGAACGCGCGACGACCGATAACTTCTATCGCTTGTTCACCAAAGCGCAACGTCCCGATCAGCACAAGGGGGAAGCTTAGTGCGCGTCACGGTTCTCGGCTCAGGATCCAGCACCGGCACGCCCTCGATCGAGGCGGGCTGGGGCAAATGCGATCCCAACAACCCGAAAAACCGCCGCACACGGCCCTCGATCTTGGTTGAAGACGCTGAAACAACCGTCCTGGTGGACACCTCACCGGATCTGCGCGAGCAGCTATTACGTCATCAAATCAAACACATAGACAGCGTCGTCTACACCCATGCCCATGCCGATCATCTGCATGGCATCGACGATCTGCGCGGCATCAACCGGTTGATGAACCGATCCATTTCGGCTTATGCGGACGGGGCGACCATCGCGGCCATCCGGGCCCGGTTTCCCTATGTTCTGGAGCCTTTGGATCCGGAAGCGACGATGTTTTACAAGGCCACCTTGGTGGCGCATGAATTCGGCCATGGCGACACGTTCGATGCGGCCGGGCTCCGTGTGACCGCGATCGAGCAAGATCATGCCTATATGAACACCTTCGGTCTGCGCTTTGGCGATTTTGCCTATTCGACCGATTTGATCGCCATGCATGAAGACGGCTTCGATCTGTTGAAGGGGATCAAGGTGTGGATGCTCGGTACCTTCACCGACAAGCCGCACCCGACCCATCTGCACATCGATCGCGCCCTGGAATGGATCGAAAGGGTGGGCCCCGAACGCGCCTATCTAACGCACCTGAGTTTCGGTTTGGATTACGAGACGGTGCAGCAACGCCTGCCGAAAAACGTCTTCATGGCCTATGACGGTCTCACCATCGACATCTGAAGTCCATCGAGAGGGGCGCGTGTTCAGTGCGTGCGCAGCTTGCTGATACTTCAAACCGGGCACGGCATACGGCACTAAACTTAATGATGATATATGCAGGTCAGTATATTGGAATTAAACGCATAATATAATTTTCCATAATATACATTATGCGATAATGATTGGGACGTTGTTCCGGTTTCTCGTTCTGTTCACGAGAACATCCCCCACCTAGTTGATGCCTCTCTCCGGGAGGTTCGCAATGTCTAAATGAGAGCACCCTGGGTACAGGCATGATTATGCTGTGTGCGCATTTATTCCGGTATTTTGGGCAGCCGAAAAGTCGCTACGTAGAGATAGATCATTGCGTACATGATGGCTGCAAAAAATATTGCACTTACCCAATCCTCATTGCCAGCAGATCCTACGTACACCCATGTGGCAGACATAAATGTCGCTGCACCAAGCCAGTGGGCGAACCCATAAGTCAAACGCTGATTTTTATCAAAAAATCGCATTACTACATTGAAAGCAAAGGCTGCTGTTATGCAGGAAATGGCAGATATTACCCAAAAGAATGCAAATATCGTGATGTAGTCAATGAATGCTGGCATGCTGTTAGTTCCCCAACTTGTTTCTAGTTCCCCAACTTGTTTCGCACGTAGGGAGGTCGTAGCCTCTGCGTGACTTTGGGAGCGCGGTGTCGCAGCCTCGGGTTATACATCCCGCCTTCGGCCCGCCTCTTTTAAACCTTTCCCCACGCTCCGGCGTTGGCGTTTGCCCCCGCCCCTGAAAAGCACAGCGCTCCTAAAGCTGATGCTACTTCGCCGTCAGGCGAAAATGCGCTTGCGTCATACAGCGGTGTTTCTGGTTCTCAATCCTTAGAGAAAGAACTCACTAAAGAGCCTCCTGAAAGTTTTCGATTTAAAGGCCCAAACAACGGAGAGCAGAACGAAAATTACGCTCAAGCCGTAGGTCCAAAGTCTACCGGCAACGTGCGCGATAAGGCCGTTAAACAACAGGTTGGGGGGTGCGCATGAGCCTCCAGCTTTTCAGCAAAAATGCTGTCTTAAGCGCCCTTCTTCACAACCAAGTATGTGATTGCAGCGATAGCGGCAAACATTGCGACAGCAAAGGCAATTGCCCAAATCCAGCTACCAACAGCAAAGCTTGTCAAAATCATGAGCGCGCTCACCAGAAACGCCCAGGTCGCAAATAGCAGCCAATTGCTCTTAACAAGCGTCCCCATACTTATTGCGGCAGCACCAACAATGGAGAAAAGGACAAACGCGGTTGTGATTATTTGCGTTTCAATCGACATGTAACCGCTCATAAAGCAGTGGGTGTGGGATGGTGAAACCTCACACTCATAATGATGTATGGCCTATGGAAGGTCACGACAAAAGTTTCGCCTGCGTTAACTGATTCAAGGTCCACAAAAAACACGTTCTCGATCTATCTTCGTGACCATAAAGCCGATCTGGAAAAACGGCGCAAACCGTGGTGTCGCCATTGCCCTAGCGGGAGGTTTGCAGGTATAGAATGTCGGAGATGCATATCTCTTCTTCTTTTCCTTGATCGAAAGTATCCGACATGTCCGTGAACGACGCCTGCCCATGCAATTCCGGTAAAAACTACGACGACTGCTGCGGTCCGATTTTGAGCGGCGCGAAAAAAGCCGAGACGGCGGAAGCCTTGATGCGTTCGCGTTACACCGCCCACGTCGAGGGCAATTTCGATCATGTCGCCAACACCCATGCGTCCGAGGCGCGCGCCACGTACAACAAGTCCGCCGCCGAAGCGCAGTCCAAAAACACCACCTGGGTGGGCTTGGAAATCATCGAAACCACCGACGGCGGTGTCGATGACGAGACCGGCACCGTGACCTTCACCGCCCGGTTCGAAGAGAACGGCAAGCTGCATGCGCACCGTGAACGTGGCGAATTTCGCCGCGAAAACGGTGAATGGATGTATGTGGACGGTAAAATCAACCCGCAGATCGAGCCGCGTCGCGTCGATAAGGTCGGGCGCAACGATCCCTGCCCCTGCGGTTCTGGCAAAAAATACAAGAAATGCTGTGGCGCGGGCTGAGCTAAGGCGCGCCTCAATACCCACCCCGACGCTGCGCGATGTAGATCAAGCCGTGCCATGTGGCGACGCACAGACTCATCACGCCCACGATGCCGCTGATGGCGGCGCAGCGGGTGTTTTCGGTCTGCAGGCAGTCGATGAAGACGATCAGCACCACGACGGACAGTACCAGCGCCAAAACGGCCCAGCGTAGCCGCGCATTTGTCGCAAAGTCTTTGATTGAGAACGGCTTGGGCATGTAGTCTGGCTCTATCTCATGAGTTTTGCGGATTTACTCGTCCAGACGAGAGTTTACCGCCAAGGGACGAAGCATGGAACGCCATTTCGAATGCACCGCGTGCGGTAAATGCTGCCAGGGCTGGCTGCCCTTGTCCCTGGACGATGCTTTGCGCCATGCCGACCGGTTTCCCTTGTTTTTGCTCTGGACGCCGGTGCGCCAAGGCGGGAAATCGTTCGATTTGACCGCCCGGTTGGGGTTCACCATCAAGCTCAAGAACAGAAAACAGGCCGCCGTGCGGCTGACGGCGATGTCATACGTGCCTTCGAACACCCCCTGCCCAGCCTTGCGCGAAGATGGGCTCTGTGCCGTTCATGACACCAAACCGCAGCGCTGCCGCACCATGCCGCTTTCGGGCAGCCGCGCCGAAAGCGATCAGACCGACCTGTTGATCCCGGCGCCGGGTTGGGAATGCGACATCTCCACCGCCGCGCCGGTGCTTTACCGCGACAAGAAAATCGTCGAGCGCGCCGCGTTCGAAGACGAGCGCACCGCGTTGGAGAAGGATGCGGAAATCCTGCGCCCGTTCGCGCAGCTGATGCTCGACAGCCTGCCGAGCCTGCGCATGGAATTGGAAAAGATGGCGTTACGCCCACAAGGCGGGCACGTGATCGTGAATTTCTCGACCCTTTTGCCGCGTTTGGGCGGGGTCGACATCCATGCCCTCGCCGCCCAACAAGCACCGGTGATGGAGGCGTTCGCGGCACTGACCGCAGGCGATCCCCAATACAAGGCCGAGCATCAACGCTACGTCGCGTGCGCCGAGGAATGGCGGCGCATCATGGACGATGCACCTTAGGTTTTTTCTTGGTGTGGTTCTTGCGAAACAGCGCTTTTTCGATTTCCACCAGGAACAGCACCGTGGACGACACCGCGACGATGCGCAGCCAATCCATCCAGCCGATGGCGGTGGTGCCGAATAGGGTTTGGAACGGCGTGAGATAGGTAAAGCCGATCTGAAACAGCACCAGCAAGGCGACCGCGATCAGGACGTATTTATTGCCGAACAGGCCGTGCCCGTTCAGTACCGGCGCGGTGATGTAACGCGAATTGAACAGATAGAATATTTCGAAATATATCAGTGTGTTGACGGCGATTGTTCGGGCGCGTTCCAAGCTCGCGCCCTGCTCCGTCTCCCACAAGTACAGGCCGAAGGTGCCAATCAGCAAGACGACGGAGACAAACGCGATGCGCCACAGGAACATCGGCGACAACACCGCTTCGTCGCGGTGTCGGGGCGGACGCTTCATGACGTCGCGTTCCGGCGGCTCGAACGCCAACGACAGCGCCAAAGTCACCGCCGTGATCATGTTGACCCACAAAATCTGCAGTGCCGTCAAAGGCAGCTCTTGATAACCGAGCAGCACGGCGGCGATGATGGTCAGCGCCTCGCCGCCGTTGGTGGGGAGGATGAACAAGATCGACTTGCGGATGTTGTCGTAAACGGTGCGGCCCTCCTCCACAGCGTACGCGATGGAGGCGAAGTTGTCGTCCGCCAGCACCATTTCGGCGGCTTCCTTGGCCGCTTCGGTGCCTTTGTTGCCCATGGCGATGCCGACATCGGCGCGTTTGAGCGCCGGGGCGTCGTTGACCCCATCGCCGGTCATGGCGACGGTCAAGCCGCGGTCTTGCAACAAACTGACCAGGCGCAGCTTGTCTTCGGGGCTGACGCGGGCGAAGACATTGATGTCGTTGAGCCGTTCGCGCAACGCGTCGTCGTCGAGGGCTTCCAAATCCAAACCTGTCAACGCCATATCGGGATTGTGCAAACCCAACTGGCGGGCAATCGCGGACGCCGTGGCGCGGTGATCGCCGGTGATCATTTTGATATTGATGCCCGCGCTTTGGCAGGCTTGCACGGCGGTGATCGCCTCTTCGCGCGGCGGGTCGATGAAACCGAACAGGCCCAACAGCACCAAGCCGCCTTCGACATCTTGGAAATCCAGTTCCATATCGTGACTTTGGCCGGGTTTGGTCGCCACCGCTAACACCCGCTGGCCGCGCGCCGCCAAGGTTTCGGTGAGGCTGTGCCATTTCGCATGGTCCAACGGCGCTTCGCCCGCATCGGTGCGCACGCTCGCGCACATCGACAAGACCCGTTCCGGGGCGCCTTTTTGAAAGATAAAGGCCGCGCCGGTGTGGTCGTGGTGCAAGGTGGCCATGAACTTGTGGCCCGATTCAAACGGGATCAGGTCGGTGCGCGGCAACAGCTTGGCCAGGGTCTCAGGCTCCTTCCCGGCCTTGATCCCGGCGATCAGCAGCGCCCCTTCCATGGGGTCGCCATGGACCCGCCATTCGCCTTCGCGCTGTTCCAGTTCGGCGTCGTTGCACAGCATCGCGGCGCCCACCGCCTCTTGCAAAACGTCCAGATCGCCGACGAACACGTCCGCACCGTCGATTTGAAAGCTGCCGTGGGGGTCGTAGCCGGTGCCCGACAGCTCAAACGTCCGCTCTGCGGTGACGATGGTGCGCACGGTCATTTCGTTGCGCGTCAGGGTGCCGGTCTTGTCGGAACAGATGACGTTGACCTCGCCCAAAGTCTCGACCGCGGGCAAGCGGCGCACGATGGCGTTGCGCACCGCCATGCGCTGCACCCCGATGGCCAAAGTGATGGTCATGATCGCGGGCAAGCCCTCGGGGATCGCCGCCACCGCCAAGCCGACCGCGGCCAGGAACATCTGTGTCGGGGTGTAGCCCTGCACCAGCACGCCGAACGCGAACGTCGCAAAGGCGATCAGCAAGATCGCGCCGGTCAGCCAGCGGCCGAACACCGACATTTTGCTCAGCAGCGGCGTGGTTAGTTGCTCGACCCCCGCGACCAAGGTGCTGATGCGCCCGATTTCGGTCGCCGAACCGGTGGCGATCACCACCCCCGCCCCTTGCCCAGACGTCACCAAAGTACCGGAATGGGCCATGCACAGGCGGTCGGCCAAAACGGTATGTTCCGCCAACGCGGCGACGCTTTTGCCGACAGGTACGGATTCACCGGTCAGCACCGCTTCTTGAATGTTCAGCCCTTTGACCCGAAACAGCCGCAAATCGGCTGGAACCCGGTCGCCCGATTGCAACATCACCACGTCGCCCGGCACCAATTGGGCGGCGTCGACGGTGGCGCGGTGCCCGTCGCGCAGCGCCATGGCTTGAGGCGACAGCATGTTGCGGATGGCGCGCAGCGCGTCTTCGGCCTTGCCTTCTTGAATGAAACCGATGACCGCGTTGATCACCACCACCCCGACGATCACCGAGGTGTCGATCCAATGCTCCAGCACCGCCGTGGTTGCGGCGGCGGCCAGCAAAACGTAGATCAGCATGTTGTGAAATTGCGCCAAAAACCGCATCAGCGGCCCTTTGGGCTTCACTTCGGCCAAAGTGTTGGGGCCATAGCGTTCCAGGCGTTCGCTCACCTGGGAGGAGCTCAAGCCCTCGGCTGAACTGTCGAGGGTGGAGAATACATCCGAACTAGCTTGGGCATGCCAAGGCGGTGTCGGGGAAATTTGAGGGGTGTTTATGAGTTCGCGATCGGACATGGATAGCCCCGTCAAGTGGACAAAAGTCATTGGAATTCCACTCGTCCATTATTCCATTTTTCTGATCGGCTTCAAAGCAATAGATCGGTACGCCGCGCAAGGTTATGGGTTTCGATTTGCGTAAAGTGAGGTCATAATTCGCCCCATGACAAAATCACCCCTACCCAGCTCCGATCTCGACGGTTTGTTGCAGTTGATGGCGCGATTGCGTTCGCCTGAGGGCGGTTGCCCTTGGGATCTGGAACAGACCTTCGCCACCATTGCGCCGCACACCATCGAAGAGGCCTACGAGGTCGCCGACGCCATCGATCACGGCGACATGGCGCATTTGAAGGACGAGTTGGGCGATTTGCTGTTTCAGGTGGTGTTCTACGCCCAAATGGCCAAGGAGCAAGGCGCGTTCGATTTTCACGACATCGCCGCCGCCATCACCGACAAGATGGTTCGCCGCCACCCCCATGTGTTCGGCTCGCAAACCGGCATCGACGACGCCGAGGCCCAGACCGTCAATTGGGAAGCGCTTAAAGCCGAGGAACGCAAAGCCAAGGCGGCCACGGACACCAATGGCGCGCGTCACGGTGCGCTCGACGACGTCAGCCCCGGCCTGCCGGCCTTGATGCGCGCCGCCAAGCTGCAAAAACGCGCCGCCCGGGTGGGATTCGATTGGTCGGACGTCCAACCGGTATTCGACAAGTTTCGCGAGGAACTGGGTGAACTGGAAGCCGAAGTCGCGCGCGGCGACCGCCCTGCCATGGAGCACGAGGTCGGCGATTTGCTGTTCACGTGCGTGAATTTGGCGCGCAAGCTCGACATCGATCCGGAAACCGCGTTGCGTCACGCCAACGGTCGCTTCGAAACACGTTTCGGCCACATTGAACGCACATTGTGGAGCCAAGAGCGCACCGTCGAAGACACCGCGCTTGAAGAATTGGACCGCTTGTGGGATCAGGCCAAGCAGGTACAAGATTAGGCTTGCGATTGGGCGCTTTCTCGCCATCATAGGATCATGTTTAAAATGAATTTCAAAGCGTTCGCGGGCAAAGCCCTTTCCTTAGCCGCCGCCACTGTCGTGTTGGCGTCGTGCTATCTTCCGGCGCGCTTCGATGCGGAAATCGAACTCGACAAGGCGGGCTACTACTCGATGAAGTTCGACGGTTACTTGGCCGATGTGGACCTCTATCGCGGGCTCAAGGACGGCAAGATTTCACCGGCCGAAGAAAAAGAAAAGATGGCGGTGATCGAACGCGATTTCGCTCGCGACGCCAGCACCAAGGAATACCAGTACTACCGCGAAGGCCACTTCCGCGTGAAATGGGAACGCGCCGGCGATCTTTTGAAGGCCAAGACCGTCACGTTCATCCGCCGTAACGAATTGATTTTCCAGCTCAAATACGTGGAAAATTCGGGCTATATCGTTCTTGAAGGCAAATCCATCACCAAGGAAAACCGTCAACGCATTCAGCAGATGGGCTTGGGCATGCAAGGCCAGATCCGCGTCAAAACCGATTTGCCGGTCAAAAGCCACAACGCCACCAGTGAAAAGAAAGATCCCCGCGATCCGCGTTTCAAGTGGCTGGTGTGGGATATCGCCTCGATCATGAGCCCGCGCCCACGCGCGGTGTTCATCATCGAGTAGCGCTATCGCGGTCAAGTTCAGTGCTTGCAATCTTCTGATTGCAAAGCCACTGAACCCGACCGACGAATTAGCTGAACAAGTCGCTGCTGTATTGAAGGGTGATGTCGGCGTGTGCTTCCAAGACATCGTGTGACATGGATTCAGGCGCGTCTGTGCCCGCGACGTAGTCGATGTCTTCGTCGCCATCGAGCAAGAACAATTGACCTTCCCCGGGGCCGAGATCGCGGTTGTGGTTGTTGCCGGCCTTGATGGATACGGCGAACAGATCGTATTCGCTGTAGTTTTCGTTCAAAAAACCGCTCAGGTTGACGTCGTCTAGATCCGTTTCGCCGCCATACCAGCCGTCGATCTTCACTTTGGTGAAGGCGTCAACGTCATCTTTCAGATAGAGCACGATGTTCGAAACCTCATGCTCTGCGGTGCCTTTTTTGTTGGTGAAGGTTCCGAAATGATCGCCATCCAGTGGATCGCCGACGGTGCCGCCAATGCCGCTGATGTCGATATTCACCGTAGCCGTTGAAACCGCGCCATGATTATCCACGATTTCATAGGTGAAACTGTCCTGTGCGCTGTCCCCATCGTTTAGTCCGTTGAAGGCACCGTTGGGGTCGTAATCGTAGCTGCCATCGGCATACATGGTCAGCAATGCACCTGATTCCAGTATTGTCTTTGCGCCGATGTTGGCTTGATCACCATTCACCGATGCAACTGAAATGGTGTCCAACCGGTCGATGTCGCTGTCGTTGTCGAGAACATTGCCGCGGATCACGGTTTGCTCATCGGTCGCGTTGGTATCCGAAATCGCCGTCGGATCATCGTTGACACCGGTGACGGTCACTGTGAACTGCGCGTCGTCGCTGCCGCCGTTTCCGTCATAAACGCTGTAGGTGTAGGTTTGTGAGATCTCTTCGCCGAAGGACAGGTAGTCGGCATCCCGGGCATCGATCTCGATGGTTCCGTTCCCGCTCACAACGAAAGAAACGCCTTGGGCCAATTCAATGGATTGTCCCACCAGTACGCCATTGTCGTTGATTGCCGTGACGGTCATATCGGCTATGCCGTCGTTGTTGTTATCTGGTGCGTCGAGATCAATATCGTTGGCGAAGAGGTTCGCGATTAGGGTTTGGTCTTCGTCTACTGCAAGAGCATCGTCGATGGCGTTAACAGGGTAAGGTGCGTCGCCATAGAGCTTGTCGGACGCGGAACGGTCGCCGTTGACGATCCCGACGGAGGTTTGCCGCACGGTAAAGCTTTCCAACGCCAAATCGTCCAAGGTCAGGCCACGCAGAGAGGATGACAGGATGAAGGTCGTGGTTTGTATGTCGTCACCGGCTTGACCCGGCGTGCCAATTTCCACACCGATTTCATAAGGGCTGTCAGGTACACCGCTGGAGGTGCTGCCGCCGCCCAAGTTGGAAACCTCTCCGCTTTGATTGACTTCCGTCACATCGTCACCGTTTACATTCAGTGTGCCAAGCAACAAGTCGTCAGAGACGTCGAAAAAAAGGCCGCGCAAGTCGCCGATCAAGTTGTCGCCGTCGCCTTCGTTGGACACAGTGAACGATAACGTCCCATCGTCTTGTTCTGTGATGGTGACGGTGGCAGGCGCCATGGCGTCGGAACCGGTTTGCGTATCCAGGGTAAAGGTGAGTGTTCTCATGACATCCTCTCTTTTGTGCGCGGGGGGCGCATCGGGGCAACGGTTGGAGTTACGGGCCATCATGAGTATGGAGATGTATTGTTTGGATATAATGTGTAAAATGTTAGGAATATGTTAGAACTGTCCACTCCTTCTGAAAGTTTGCGATGAAACAGCACGTTCTCATTGTTGATGATGACGAAATGATCCAAGCCATGGTCTCATTTCTGGTCAAGGAAGAATTCAGTGTGCGCACCACGCAGGTCGAGACCGGACTGGATATGCACACTGTTCTCAAATCGGATCGCGTTGATTTGGTGATTTTGGATTTGGGTCTTCCAGATGAGGACGGACTGGCGTTGGCTCGGCAAATCCGTGCTCGTGACGATGTCCCAATCATCGTTTTGACTGGCGATCAGTCTCATGAGCGGTTGATTTCCGCCTTGGAGATCGGGGTTAACGACTTCATCACCAAACCGTTCGATCCTTACGAGTTGCGACTGCGGGTCAAGAACCTGCTTCGTTACAATCACCCGCGACGCAGAACATCCGCCAACGCCGAAGATGAGCAGCGCATCCAGATCGGTGATATGCGGTTGGACCTAAATCGTCGTTCACTGGATCGACCTGACGGTACAATCGTTCCGCTTACTATAAGCGAATTCAACATCTTATCGGCCTTAGCGCTCAAACCGGGCAAAGCGCTGTCGAGGGGCGATTTGCTCGACGTCATCGCGCAAGGGGGCGACGGTCCTTCCCCCAGAGCCATCGATGTGTACATCCGTCAAATCCGTCAAAAGATCGAACCAAATGCGCACAGCCCTCAATTCATTCAGGCCGTGCGCGGATATGGCTACATCTTTGTCGGTCAGACTAGGCCCAAGCCCTGAGGGCGCAAGAATTAACGCTTGAGGCGGCGGATCAGGCTTGAGGTGTCCCAGCGATTGCCACCCATGGCCTGAACGTCTTTGTAGAACTGGTCGACCAACGCGGTGACGGGCATTTGCGCGCCATTATTTTCGGCTTCCGCCAGCACGATGCCGAGATCCTTGCGCATCCAGTCCACGGCGAAGCCAAAATCGAACTTGTCGTCGACCATGGTGGTGCCGCGGTTGTCCATCTGCCACGATTGCGCCGCGCCTTTAGAAATGACGTCGAGCACCAACTTGCTGTCGAGCCCCGCCATTTCGGAGAAATTGAGCGCTTCGGCCAAGCCCTGCAACGCACCCGCGATGCACACCTGGTTGACCATTTTGGTCAGCTGGCCGCTGCCGCTGGGGCCCATCAAGGTGACCGCGCGCGAAAATGTGTCGATCACCGGTTGGGCGGTGGCGAAGGCGTCCGCGTCGCCGCCGCACATCACCGTCAACGCGCCGTTGATCGCCCCGGCCTCGCCGCCGGACACGGGCGCGTCGATGAAGCTGACGCCGCGTTCCTTGCCCGCCGCGTAGAGCTCGCGCGCGACTTCGGCGGACGCAGTGGTGTTGTCGACGAAGATCGAGCCCGATTTCATGCCGCCGTAAGCGCCGTTTTCACCCAACACCACGGCGCGCAGGTCGTTGTCGTTGCCGACGCAGGCGAACACGATGTCCGCACCATCGACCGCAGCTGCCGGCGTGTCGGCCTTCGATCCGCCAAATTCCGCCACCCACTTTTCGCTCTTGGCCGCGGTACGGTTGTAGACCGTGGTGTCGTGTCCGGCTTTTTGCAGATAGCCGGCCATGTGATAGCCCATGACGCCAAGGCCGAGAAACGCGGTTTTCATGCGGGTGCTCCTTACGAGAATTGGGGAAGTGAAAGATGACGGGCAGTTTAAGAGATGTCTTGGTCCTTGAACAGAACCTGATGCAAAGCATCGAAGGTGCGTTCGTTGGGCGTCATCAAAAGATGCTTGCCGTTGCTGATGCGCGCCGGATTGTAAGCGCCCTTGCCCTCGCCCATGCGCGCAAACCCACAGGCTTCTTCGATCATCAACGTGCCTGCGGCGTGATCCCACGGCATCAGACGTCCGCCATAAAGGGCGAAATGGATCTTACCCAACAGCAGATCAAGGTACTCGCGCCCGCAGCAATGGTAGCGCACCAAATGCTGAGGCAATCCTTGTTCGCCCTTGGCCTTACGCTCTTTGATGCGTTTGCGAATGCCGTCGCCGAGCGATCCGGTCATGTCTTCGATGGTGTTGGGCGATTCGATGGATATGTGCTGCCCTGCCAGGTAGACCCCTTCCCCGCGCCGCGCGGTGGCGCACACCCCGGCTACAGGATCGTAGATCCAGCCCATTTGCGTCTGTCCGCCTTCGATCAGCGCGCAGATCATGGCGAAACACGGCTTGCCCTTGGCGAAGTTGTTGGTGCCGTCCAGCGGGTCGACGACCCACACGGGCTGATCGCCGGTCAAGCGGTGAATGATGTCGGGGTTGCGATAGCAGTCTTCTTCGCCAAGGACGAAGCTGTCGGGCAGCAATTTGCCCAAGCCTTCGCGCAAGCGATTTTCCGCTTCGAGGTCGGCGGTCGTGACGACGTCGCCGGGACGGTCCTTGGTTTGAATTTCGTGGCGTTGCAGTTGGTTGAAGCGCGTCAGAATTTCCTGCTCGCCAACATGGCGAAGCAATTGTTCTACATCGTGCACCAAAGCGTCCATGGCGTCATTTTTCGTCATCAGCGACCTCCACACAAGTGTTCTTATGGCGTGGCGGTGGTCTTTATGGCGAAAAGATATCCCGGTCGCGTTTGAAACCGGCTTTCAAGGCGTCGAGATACAGATACGTCGCCGCATCCCGATCGCCCTTTTGCTTCATCGCCCGCACCACATAGGCGCAAAAGGCGACGGCCTCCGCCTTGCCGTGCAAGCCGAAGGTTTCGGATATTTCCTTCAATCCGTCATGGGTGATCTTTCGCGCCATGACGTTCAATTGCGATTTCACGAAGCGATGCTTGTCGCGCCATTTGCGTTGTGCGTCTGCCGTGGCCATTGATCTGTCCTTTCGCCCCTTCTGGGTTGATCAAAGAAGACCCATTTATTATCTACTAGTAGATAAGCGAAGTCAATGCGAAACGTGCAGAAAATCGGAAAGAGCGCGTTATGTGTGAGGCATGAAACAAAGGCCACGGCTGCAGGTATGCAGCCGTGGCCTTTATGTGAGATCGAAACGGGATTTAGCTTTTGGCTTGGAGCTGTTCGAAGCGGCGCGCGTTGGCCGGTTCCAGGCGCACCGTCAGATGAACGCCGTGTTCGTCATCGACGCGATCGAGCACCTCGCCATGGGTGTAAAGCCATGACTGCAATTTACCCTCATGGGCCTTCAGCACCACCGAGAGGGTTTCTTCGTTCTGGGACAGCTGGCCTTCGAGAAGGTTGAGAAACTGATCGACCCCCTCGCCCGTCACCGCCGAAATCAACACCACCGGGCTGTCGGCGCGCCGGGCGATGTTGGATTGCAGTTCGTGCTCTTCGGCATCGAGCAGATCGCACTTGTTGCGCACTTCGATCTGCGTACGGCTGATTTTTTCGTCGTCGAGACCGAGGCTTTTCAAAACCACGTCAACGTCGGCTTTTTGCGCCTCGGTATCGGGGTGGGACATGTCGCGCACATGCACGATCACTTGCGCTTCCAAGACCTCTTCCAAGGTGGCGTGGAAGGCTTCGACCAATTCGTGCGGTAGGTCGGAAATGAAACCGACGGTATCGGACAGAATGATGTTCTTGCCCGACGGCAGCGCCAAGGTGCGCATGGTCGGGTCCAAGGTCGCGAACAATTGGTCTTTGACGAACACGTCCGAGCTGGTCAAGCGATTGAACAGCGTCGATTTACCGGCGTTGGTATAGCCCACCAGCGCGACGATCGGATACGGCACCTTGCGGCGCGCCTTGCGGTGCAGTTCGCGGGTGCGTTTGACGTCTTTCAACAACCGTTTCAGCTTGTCGATGCGTTGATCGATCAAGCGGCGATCGACTTCGATTTGGGTTTCGCCGGGACCGCCCATGAAGCCCGCGCCGCCGCGTTGGCGTTCCAAGTGGGTCCAAGAGCGCACCAGGCGCGAACGCTGATAGGTCATGTGCGCCAAATCGACCTGCAGGCGCCCTTCCTTGGTGCGCGCGCGTTCGCCGAAAATTTCCAAAATAATGCCGGTGCGATCCAGAACCTTGCAGTTCCAAGCTCGCTCCAGGTTGCGCTGCTGCACGGGGCCCAATTGGGTGTCGATGATCACCACCCCGACATCGCGCCCATTGATGATGGTCCCTAAGCGTTCCATGGTGCCCTTGCCGAAGAAGGTGCCGGGCTTCAGGCCGCTCAAGGCGACGACTTCGGTGGCGACGATATTCAGTTCGATGGCTTCGGCGAGGCCGACGATTTCCGCCAGCCGCGCTTCGGGCGCACGTGCACCCGCGCCGTCACTCTTGCGTGCGGCGGATTTCAGATAAGGATGGATGACCAGGCAGCGTTCGCCGCGGGCGAAGTCTTCATGACCGTAACCTTCGCGCGCCAAGTCGTCGCGCGCGAAATCGTCGCCGTCCTCCCCCAAGGCGTCGTCGATCATCTTATCGTCGTCGTCTGTCTCCCCCCCGGAGCCGTCGGACCCACCCACGGAGTGACTAGACAAGATGCATCAATCTTCGCTGTCGCCCGCATCCGGCTCGAAGAGCTGTATCGGCTGCGACGGCATGATGGTGGAAATGGCGTGCTTGTAAACAAGCTGGGTATGCCCGTCCCGGCGCAAAAGCACCGAAAAATTGTCGAACCACGTGACGATGCCTTGCAGTTTGACGCCGTTCACCAGAAATACGGTGACGGGGGTCTTCTGTTTGCGGATGTGGTTGAGAAACACGTCTTGAACGTTTTGAGACTTTTCCGAAGCCATGGTTGCTTCCTTATTTTCGATTATCAGCACGGACCCTCCGGAATTGGAATCCGTGCCATTATTTTTCCCATGTAGGCCAGAGTTTCGAATGACACATGAAAGGCTTTTTGCCCCTCTTTTGCGCCCCCGTGTAAAGGCCCCCCCAGATGGAAGCGCAGATATTACAGGTTCTTGGCGAAATTGGAAAGCCCTAGAGGTGTGTCCAGATAGAGCGCCGGATCGGCCCCCGCGAACTCACCGTTGGCGGGCGGTTCGGGACGCACCAAGACCGGTGTGCAGCCCGCATTCAAGGCGCATTCCATGTCGATGCGCGCATCGCCGGCGAACCACACGTCGGGTCCCAGTTCGATACCGCTGCCGGCAAGCGCCATGATCACCGGGTCGGCGGCCGGTTTGTCGCGCGGCGCGTCGGTGGCGCCGACGATTTGCCCGAAAAGCTTGTCCCAGCCCAACTGCTTGGCTTCGGCGCGCAGCAATTTGCCGGTTTTGTTGCTGACCACGCCGAGATAGATGCCGAGCGTGGACAACTGTTCGAGCGCTTCGGCCGCATTGTCCAAGGGCGTCAAGCGATCCAGGTGAATGGATTCGAAGTGTCCGTAGAAGGTCTTGCCCGCCGCTTCCCAAGCGTCGCCGAACAATTCGGGAAAGCTGTCGCGCATGGACTTGGCGACGCGCACCTTGGTTTCATCGAGAGACCAAGGCGGCAGGTCGTATTCGGCGAAGGTCGCGTTAAGCGCGTCGCGAATGATCAGCCAGCTGTCGACCAAGGTGTTATCCCAGTCGAAAATGATCGCCTTGGGGCGGCTGTTGGGTGTGTCGTTCATGTTGACGTGTCCTGGCCCAAGTAGGCGCCGTAGAGCGCGATGAGTTGTCGGCAGAACGGGCCGCAGGCGCCGTCGCCGATTTGGCTGTCGTCGATGTGCGTGACGGGACGCACCATCACCGTCGACGAGGTGGTGAATGCTTCGCGCGCGGCCTTGGCTTCATCGAGGCTGAACGCCCGTTCGAGATATTTGAGGCCATTGTCCGCCGCCAGTTTCAGAACCGTTTGGCGGGTGATGCCGCCCAAGATGGCATGGTCGGTGTGGCGGGTCAGCAGTTCGCCGTTGGCCGTGACGATCCAGGCGTTGGACGACGAGCCTTCTGTGATGAAGCCGTTGTCATCCAAAAGCCACGCTTCCGCCGCCCCTTGGGCATGGGCGGAGGTCTTGTACATGACGCCCGCAAGAAGCTGTACGGTCTTGATATCGCAGCGTTTCCAGCGGATGTCGGGTGCGGTGATGACGCGCACCCCTTTGAGCGCGGCTTGGGGATCGAACGGCTTGAGGCGCGTGACCGTCATCACCAGGGTTGGCGTCAATCCGGCCGGTGCGGGGAAATCGCGTGGCGCGACGCCGCGGCTGATTTGCAAATACAAGCCGCCATAACGGATGCGGTTGACGCGCAACAATTGGCGCATGACCAGTTTCAACGCGGCGCGGCTCATCGGCATGGGGATGGAGATTTCGTCCAAGGACCGCTGCATGCGGTCCAGGTGCCCCTCTTCGTCGATCAGGCGGCCCTTTTGCACCGCGAAAACTTCGTAAATCGCATCGGCGAACTGAAAGCCGCGGTCTTCGATGTGAACGCTGGCGTCGCGATGCGGCACATAGAGACCGTTCACGTATGAGATCGACATTCTAGAAATACTCGAGCTGGACGGAGAACATTTTTTCCACCTGGGCGATGATGTCGCTGGTGGCGAACACCACGACACGGTCTTTGGCTTGAATGATGGTGTTGCCGCGCGGACTGATGACCTCGTCGCCGCGGACCACCGCGCCGATCACCATGCCTTCGGGCAAGTCGGCTTCTTTCAGCGGTTTGCCGACCATCGGCGAGGTTTGCAGCGCCTCGGCCTCGATCAGTTCGCCGAAGCCCTCGCCCAGCGTGTGCACGGAATGAATGCGGCCCCGGCGCACGTGTTGGATGATGGTCGAAACGGTGATGTTGCGCGGATCGACCACCACGTCGATACCCAACGAACCGATCAGGCTTTCGTATTCGCCCTTGTTGATCAGCGTGATGGCCCGTGCAGCCCCCTCGCGTTTGGCCAGCAGCGACGACAAAATGTTGTTTTCGTCGTCGTTGGTGACCGCGATGATGGTTTCGGTCATCGCCACGTTGGCTTCGTCCATGATCTGGGTGTCGAGCACATCGCCCTGGATGACCATGGTCCGCTTCAGGCGGCTGGCGCACAGACTTGCGCGCTCCGCGTTCCATTCGATCAGCTTGACGTTGAGCTTGCTTTCCGAACTTTCCAGCTCTTCGGCCAGGAACAGGCCGATGTTGCCGCCGCCGAAGATCACCAAACGGCGGGCTTCTTGCTCGTCGTGGCCGAACGCGGCCATGGCGCGGTCCTGTTTTTCAGCATCGGCTACGAAATAGACGCTGTCGCCGGGCTGCATTTGACTGTCGGCATCGGGCACCATGAAGTCGCCGTCGCGCACGATGCCGATGACGGTGATCGACAAATCCGGGAACAACTGGTTGATCTGGCGCAAGGGGGTGTTCAGCAACGGGCAGGCTTTGCCGCAGCGCACGCCCAGCAGCTTCACCTTGCCGCCCACCAGCGGGATCATTTCGAACGCGCCGGGTACCGTCAGACGCCGCTGAATGGCGCGGGCAACCTCGATTTCCGGTGAGATGATCACGTCGATGGGCATGTGTTCGCGCGAAAACAGGTTCGCCCACATAGGCTGCAAATAAGCCTGGGCGCGAATGCGCGCGATCTTGGTCGGGACCCCGAACAGAGAATGCGCCACCTGACACGCGACCATGTTGGCTTCGTCGGCGGCGGTCACGGCGATGATCATGTCGGCGTCGGCAGTACCGGCGCGCTCCAACACGTCGGGGCGTGAGGCATGGCCGATCACGCCTTGCACGTCCAAGGTGTCCGAAATGCGCCGGACCAGTTCCGGAGACTGGTCGATAACTGTTACGTCGTTGTTTTCACGCGACAAATGTTGGGCGATGTGGAAACCCACCTGCCCTGCGCCGCACACGATCACTTTCATGGAAGTTACCTTCCCCTCATTTGTTCGAAGACACGCATACCCGATTTATGGAAAAAAATCGATTATCCGCTTTTTTTCGTCATTTCTTCGCCGGTCAGACCCAGTGATTTCAGTTTGCGATGCAAGGCCGAACGTTCCATGCCGACGAATTCAGCCGTGCGCGAAATGTTGCCGCCAAACCGTGCCACCTGGGCGAGCAGGTAGTCGCGCTCGAACGCTTCGCGCGCTTGCTTGAGCGGCAGTCCCATGACTTCGCTGCCGCCGTTCATGGTGGCTGCGGCGACGTTGCCGGTGATCAGCTCACTGGGTAGATTTTCGGCGCGGATGGGGTCGTTGCTGCCACCCGGCGCCATAATCAGCAGCCTTTCGATGATGTTTTTCAGTTCGCGCACGTTGCCCGGCCAGTCGTAGGCTTGCAGCGCGGCGATGGCGTCTTCGGAAAGTCGCCGTCCCGGCTGACCGGATCTGCGCGATGCTTGCGCGATGAAATGCGACGCCAGCATCGGGATGTCCTCGCAGCGCGACTTGAGCGGCGGCACCGCGATGGGCACCACCGAGAGGCGGTAGAACAAATCTTCACGAAAATGCCCCGCGGCGATTTCGGCCTGAATGTCGCGGGTGGCGCTGGCGACCACACGCACATCGACTTCGACTTTAGTGGTCCCGCCGACGCGTTCGAAGATCTGTTCTTGCAGCACGCGCACGATCTTGCCTTGGGTTTCGAGCGGCATGTCCGTGACTTCGTCGAGAAACAGTGTGCCGGTGTGGGCGGCCTCAAAATAGCCGACCTTGCGGCCGCCTTCGCCGTCTTCGGCCGGGGTTTCGGTGCCGAACAGTTCGATTTCCAGGCGATCCGGTTCCATGGTGGCGCAGTTGACCACCACGAACGGCCCTGCGGAACGCACAGAGCGATCATGCAGCATGCGCGCCACGACCTCTTTACCGCAGCCGCTGGGGCCGGTGATCAGAACCCGGGAATTGGCCGGGGCGACGCGTTCTACGGCTTGACGGACATGCGAAATCACCGACGAGGCACCGATCAGATTATCGTCGGCGTCAGTGCGCAGACGCAGTTCTTCGTTTTCGCGCTTGAGGCGCGCTGCTTCGATGGCGCGTTCCACCACCAACACCAGACGGTCGGCCTTGAAAGGCTTTTGAATGAAATCGTAAGCGCCGTCCTTCAGCGCCTTGACCGCGGTCTCGATGGTGCCGTGTCCACTCATCATCACCACCGGCAGGCTGGGGTGGCGTTTTTTGACGGCGGTGAGGATTTGCAGACCGTCCATTTGGCTGCCTTGCAGCCAGATGTCGAGCAGCACCAAGTTCGGACGGCGCATCTCGATCAGTTCCAGTGCCTGGGTGTCGCTTGCGGCCTCGCGCGGCTGGAAACCTTCATCCTCCAAGATGCCGGCAACCAGTGCGCGGATGTCCGCTTCGTCGTCAACGATGAGGATATCTTGCCCCATGAAACTCTCTACTCACTCGCTTGGGCCAGATCGGCGGCCGGTTGTTGGTGCGCGTCGTCTTGCTGCGGGAAGATCAGGGTCGCACGGGCGCCCCCTTCACGTCTATTTTCAAGTATCAGATCACCCCCGTGATCTTCCATGATTTTCTTTACAATCGCTAGCCCCAGACCGGTGCCTTTGGCGCGGGTGGTGACGTAAGGTTCGGTCAACTGGGCCAAATCGGTTTCCGGCAGCCCGGTGCCGTTGTCTTCCACGACGATGGCGACGCGTGTGCCGCGGGGTGTTTCTTGTGGGCTCAGAGAGAAGCGAATCCACCCAATGGCTGCGTCACCGCCTTCGCGTTCCATGCGTTCGGAGACCGATTCGGCGGCATTTTTTAAAATATTGGTGAGAACCCGGGCGACCTGTTGGGCGTCGCAGAGGATTTTGACATCCGTTTCGGGCATGTGGTCTTCCACCACAATCCCGGTCGAGCGGTTCTTTTCCAAAAACAGTGATTGGCGGCAAATTTCGGACAGGTTTTCCAGTTTCAACACCGCCTGGGGCATGCGCGAAAAGGACGAAAACTCATCGACCATGCGGCCGAGATCTTCGACTTGGCGAATGATGGTTTCGGTGCAGGTCACAAAGGTTTCAGGGTCTTCCTTGATTTGCTTAAGGTATTTGCGTTTCAGGCGTTCCGCCGCCAATTGGATCGGGGTCAGCGGATTTTTGATTTCATGCGCGATGCGCCGCGCCACGCCCGACCAGGCGGCCTTTCGCTGCGCGGACTGCAATTCGGTGATGTCGTCGAAGGTCAAAACGTAACCGAACACGTCGCCTTCCAATTGCTCGGCGGCGATGGTGACGATCAAGGTGCGGGAGTGACCGTCGCGGGTGACGGTGATTTCGGCTCTCGCCACCCGGTCCGGGCGGTCCATGGCTTCGGCCAGGACCTCGGACATTTCCGGCACGATTTGCGCCAAATAGCGCCCGCACACGTCTTGCAGATCGGTGCCCAGCAACAAACTGGCGGTGCGATTGGGCAGATTGATGCGCCCTTCCCCGTCCAAGCCGACCACGCCGGCCGATACGCCCGCCAACACGGTTTCGGTGAAGCGACGGCGCTCATCGAGCTTGCGGTTCATCTGCATCAGACCGTCTTGCTGTTCGGCCAGACGCCCTGTCATGTCATTGAAGGCTTTCGACAAGGTGCCGACCTCGCCGATGGTGTCGTCGACCAGCACCCGCTGGGTGAGATCGCCGGACGAGACCTGTTCGGCCGCTTCGATCAGTCGTGAAATGGGCCGCGCCATTTGGTTGGCCAAGGTCATGCCGATCCACACCGCCGCCAGCAGCAAGAGCAGCGATACCATGGCGAAAATGGCGACGAAGGTGATCTGGATCTTGCCGCTGCTTTCTTCCAGGCGCAGATAGGTTTGCGAAGCCTCGCGCACGCTTTCCATGTTCGCCAGAACCTTAGCGTCGACAAAACGCCCCACCAGCAGATAGGCGCTGATGTAACGTTCCAGGCGCACCAGTGCTCGGACTTGGTCGGCGTTGGGGGCTGTCAAGATCACCAGTTCACCGTGATCGGCGCGCTCGATCGCCCCCGGCGGCATTTCGCCGACACCCAGCGACAGCATCGAATACTGCGAACGCGCCATGATCGTGCCGCTGCCGTCGAGCACCGTGGCTTCAGTCAGATTGCGCTCGATCGAATGGTTGGACAGCGCGCGCGCCAACAGGCGCGGATTGGCGGTGAGCAAGGCCTGATCACGGTTGAGATCGTTGGCCATCGCCAGCACGTCGGCGCGAATGTTTTGAATGTGTTCGTCGAAATAGGCGCCGGCCACCGCTTGGGAGGCGTCGACCGCCGTGCGCACACGCTCGGAAAACCACGAATTGAAGCCGAAATTGAGAAACAGCGCGGCAAAGATGGTTACCAAGATGGCCGGGGTGACCGCCAGCAGCGAAAACATCACCACCATACGCACATGCAGGGCCGATCCCGCCATGCCGCGACGGCGCTGCACCCACATGCCCACCGTGCGCTGGGTGATGACCAAGGCCAAGGACAGCAAAATCACCAAGTCGGCCGCCAACAAAGCCTGCAATTTTTGCGGATCGGGCGTGCCGGTCCCCGTCGAGGTGCCCGTCAGCAGACCGAACGTGGCGATACCCGATACGATCGCGCTGGCGGCCAGCAAGAACGCCAAGCGACGGCTGACGAGCAGTTGCGACAGCTTTTTACGCACAGCAACGGAAAATGCGCCCATCGAATTTGCGGACTTCTCGTTCATATTCGCCCTTTCGGCGGCATGGATCGGGCCCTATTTCGCCCCGCCCCGGACAACGGGGATATCGAGTTCGCGGATTTTCTTGCGTAAGGTGTTGCGGTTCAAGCCCAATAGGTCGGCGGCGCGCACCTGGTTGCCGCGCGTGGCATCCAAGGTCAATTGCAGCAACGGGCGTTCCACTTCGCGCAGGATGCGGTCATACAGGCCCGGCGACGGCAGGCTGTCGCCGTGGGCGGCGAAGTATGACTTCATATGGCGTTCGACCGATTGGGCCAAGCCGCCGCCGTCGTTTTCGGGCATGCTGGCCGGGGCTTCGGCCAATTCCATCTCGATGGTGTCGAGGCCAACCTCTTCTTCGGCGCACAGCGCCGCCAGGCGTTTGACCATATTCTCCAACTCGCGCACGTTGCCTGGCCAGGTGTGGCGCTTGAGACGCTCCATGGCAGCCGGCGCGATGGTTTTCCACGGCAGTCCTTCCGATGCCGCTTGGGCCAGGAAATGGCGGATCAATTCGGGCACGTCTTCGGACCGTTCGCGCAACGGCGGCAGGCGCACCGGTGCGACGTTCAGGCGGAAATACAAATCCTCGCGGAAAACGCCCTGACGAATCAATTGCTTTAGGTCGCGGTGGGTGGCGGCGATGATGCGCACGTTGGTTTTGATCGGGGTGCGTCCACCCACCGTGGTGTACTCGCCTTCTTGCAGAACGCGCAGCAAACGGGTTTGCGCTTCCAACGGCATGTCGCCGATTTCGTCCAAAAACAGCGTGCCACCCTGGGCTTGTTCGAAGCGCCCTGCGCTGCGGTTGGTGGCGCCAGTGAACGAGCCCTTTTCGTGGCCGAACAGCTCAGATTCGATCAAGTCGCGCGGAATGGCGGCCATGTTGACGGCGACGAACGGTTTGTTGCGCCGCGCGCCGTAATCGTGCAGCGCTCGGGCCACCAGTTCCTTGCCGGTACCGGACTCGCCACTGATGATCACCGATAAGTCGGTCTGCATCAGCCGGGCGATGGAGCGGTAGATCGCCTGCATCGCCGTGGAACGCCCGATCAATGGCAATTCTTCTTCGTCGTCGGGGTGTATGCTGGTCTGCCTTGATGGTTTAGAGGCTTCAAGTCCACGCTGAACAACAGACACCAATTCTTTGATATCAAAAGGTTTTGGTAGATATTCAAACGCGCCGCGTTCGGTCGCTTTCACCGCCGTCAAAATTGTCGTTTGCGCGCTCATGACGATGATGCGCAGGTTGGGCCTGATTTTCAGAATGCGCGGCACCAAGTCGAGGCCGTTTTCATCCGGCATCACCACATCCGTGATCACCAAATCGCCCAAGCCGTCGGAAACCCATTTCCACAACGTCGCAGCGTTGGAAGTGGTGCGCACTTCATAACCCGCCCGGGTCAGGGCCTGTTCGAGCACGGTGCGAATGGATGCATCGTCGTCGGCGATGAGAATGGTTGAGCCTGCGGTCATGCGTCGGTGTTCCTTACACAATATCGCCGTGAGACGGTGCCGGGTTGGCGCCGGGGGCGCCGTTCATGTCTTCGAGTGGCAACGGTTCTTTGGACATGGGCAAAAGAATGCGGAATTCGGTGCGGCCCGGATCGCTTTTGAAATCGATCACGCCGCCGTTGTCGCCGACAATTTTGGACACCAACGCCAATCCAAGGCCACTGCCCTTCGCCTTGGTGGTGACGAACGGGTCGAACATGTGGTCTTGCATTTCAGGAGCAACACCTGGGCCATTGTCGCAAATGGTGATGGCCAGCGGCAGGTGGACGCGGCTTTGCGAGCCCGGCATGGCGAAGCGCACACCGTGCTGGTAGGCGGTTTTCATGTGCACAACGCCGTTTTCATGAGGCACCGCCTCACAGGCGTTTTTGATCAAGTTCAAGAACACTTGGATCAGTTGGTCCCGGTTGCCCGACACCGGCGGCAACGACGGATCGTATTCGGCGATGAAGTGAACATGACGGCCAAAGCCGTTTTCGGCGATGCGGCGCACCCGGTCGAGCACTTGGTGAATGTTCACCGGCCCGGCCTTGATCGGCGCACTTTCGGAGAACACCTCCATGCGTTCGACCAACTCCTTAATGCGGTCGACTTCGTCCTGGATCAGGCGGGTGAGTTCCTGGTCGGCTTCGTTGGCGCCGGTTTCCAACAATTGCGCCGCGCCACGGATGCCGGATAAGGGGTTTTTGACCTCGTGGGCCATCATTGCCGACATCGCGGCTATGGTCCGGGTGGCGTCGCGGTGGGTCAAGCGATGATCGATCTGATCGGCGATGGAGCGTTCTTGAAACGTCAACACCACGGCATCCGGAACCTCGACCATGGGCGCGGCCTGGACGTTGACCAGCCGCTGTCCGGTTTTCGGCGTGTCGAGCACCACACCGTGTTCGGTAATGGCGCTCATGCCGCCGCGCACTTGATGGATCAGTTCAAAAATGGGACTGCTGGTGGGCAACAACGTGTTAATCGACGCCCGCGCCAGACTGGAACGGCTACGGGCGAACAGCTGTTCCGCCGCCGCGTTGGCGTACAACAGCCGGTCATCAGCAGAAATCACCATCACCGCCGTGCCCAGCGCATTGAGGATCGCGCCGGGTTCGATGTTCACCCCCGCGCCGCTAAAAGGATTTTTTTTGAGGGCGGGTTTGCCCATTTACGCCGCCTTGCTTTTGGGTTCGGGTGTAAATCCGCGTTCGATCAGCGGCTCGAAAAAGGCGCGCACATAATTCACCACGCTTTCACTATTCGTGCAGGTGAAGATGGACGCGCGGAATTCAGCCGAACCCGGCAAGCCTTTGGAATACCAAGCAATATGCTTGCGCATGTTGCGAATACCCAGATCGGTGCCGTAATGCGACTGCATCGCGTCGTAATGGCCCAGGATGATGTTCATCTGTTCTTCCAAGCTCGGATCGGGCAACCGCTCGCCGGTCTTGAGAAAGTGCGCGACTTGCGACGGAAACCACGGTCGGCCGTAAGTGCCGCGCCCGATCATCACCCCGTCCGCGCCGGAACGTTCGAGCAGCTCGGCTGCGTCGTCCAAGGTGTTGACGTCGCCGTTGCCGGTCACCGGGATCTTGACGGCGTTCTTGACCTCGCCGATGAAGTCCCAATCGGCATGGCCGCGATACATCTGACAGCGGGTGCGACCGTGGACCACAAGCGATTGAATGCCGCACTCTTGGGCGATCCGGGCCAAATTGGGGGCGTTGCGGTTGTCGTCGTCCCAGCCGGTGCGCATTTTCAAGGTCACCGGCAGGCTCACGGCCTTGACGGCGGCCTCCATGATCCGCCCGGCCAGCAGTTCGTCCCTCATCAACGCCGAGCCCGAATAGTGATTGACCACTTTTTTCGCCGGACAACCCATGTTGAGGTCGATGATCGCCGCGCCGCGGTCTTCATTGAGCTTCGCCGCTTCGGCGACGTCCTCGGGGTTGGTGCCCGCCAGTTGCACCGACATCGGGTATTCGTCGGCGCAGGCGCTCGACATGCGCAAAGTCTTTTTGTTGGCGTAAATCATCGCCTTGGAGGCGATCATTTCCGATACCACCAAGCCCACACCGAACGATTTGACCAGACGGCGATACGGCATGTCGGTGACGCCGGCCATGGGGGCCAGCATGACGTTGCTGCTCAGTTCGACGGGGCCGATGGAATAGCTCATAATTCGGGGTGTCTTACGTTTATGTGAATGTCGGGCGATTGGTGCCCATTTATTGTGCAAAACGCGCAAAAATGCAAGCTGTTGTACAGCGAGAGTGTAGAAAATATGGGCGAATGGGATGGAATCAGGCCAGCAACACGTCGGTGACCACTTTGACGCCGAGATACCCCAACGTCAGCAGCAGATAAGCCAGCAGCACGATGCGCGCCGCTTTACGCCCGCGCATGCCGGTTTTGTGATGCGCATATAACAAGGCGCCGATGACCACAAAGGTCGAGACGCTTAGCACGGTCTTGTGATCGAACACCAAAAACTGACCATTGGCTTGGTATTCTGCCGCCATGCCAGTGACCAGTCCGAGCCCCAAGATACCTTCGCCCCAGCCCAACAGCCGCACGGTGAGAAATTCGCAATCGGCCACCGAAGGCAGTTTGTGGGTGAGTTTGGTCGGGCGCTTGGACTTCAACGCGCGTTCCTGCAAAAAAGCCGCCAGCGCGGCCACGGCGGCTATGGTCACCAAACCGTAGGTGACCACAGAAACGCCGATGTGCAAAACAACCCAGCCGTCCATTTTACCGGTCTGCAAGCCGTGCTGCGTGGCGTGGGTCCAAATCAGACCGAACGCGCCAATGGCCATCATGTAGGGGGCGATCAACGGTGTCAGGCGCCACGATTCCTTGACCGACCACGACAGCATGGCGAACAACGCCATGGTCACGGCGACGGTGACCCATAACGCGGCGCTGAGCCCCGCCTGCCATTGTCCGGACGTTTGCGCCAAGGCCCACACGCCGGTGCCCATGACGCCTAAGATGATGGCGGCCCAATGGGCGTGATCGGCGCTGGCATCCTTGCGGTGCACGACCAGGGCCGCGGGCAGCAGCGAGAAAATGGCGATCAGGTTGTAGGCGACGGTTTGTGACATGGCCGCATTGTTTGCCTTAAAGAGGTTAAGATGCAAGTGAAATGGTTGGGAAAATGATACCGCCGCGATTGTTGTGGTGTTAGCTTAAGCGCCCGGAATGAAAGGTTTTGAGGTCGTATCGATATGGTCAAGACGGTAGCGCTGGTGGTCGCCGCGGGGCGTGGACGGCGCTTTGGCGGGGATCTGCCCAAACAATACGCCAAGTTGGGCGCGCGCACGGTGCTGCGCCACACGCTCATGCGTTTGATATCCCATCCCGCCGTGGATGCGGTCGGCTGCGTCATTCACCCCGATGACCGTGATTTGTATGAGGACGCAGTACAGGGGTTGCCCCTGCTCGCCCCTGTGAACGGCGGTGCGACCCGCCAAGACTCGGTACGCCTGGGGCTTCAAAGTCTTTGTGATGCTAAGCCCGACAAGGTCCTGATCCACGACGCCGCCCGCCCGTTCGCCAGTGCGGCGCTGATCGACGGCGTGATCGCCGCGCTCGACACGCAACCCGGCGCCTTGCCCTGTGTTGTCGTGGCCGATACCCTGAAACGCGGCCGCGACGGGCTGATCGAAGATACCGTTCCGCGCGAAGGCTTGTACCGGGCGCAAACACCGCAGGGCTTTCGGTTTGAAGATATCCTCAAAGCCCACGAACAATTCGCCGGCCAAGAACTTACCGACGACACCCAGTTGCTGGAACGCATCGGTCTCGACATTGCCTTGACGCCGGGGGCAGAAGACAATTTCAAAATCACCACCCAAGAGGACCTGATGCGCGCAGAACGCTTACTCGCCGCCCACGGCGAAACCCGCACCGCCCAAGGCTTCGATGTGCACCGTTTGGGTGACGGCACGTTTGTCACCTTGTGTGGGATCGAAATTCCGCACAGCCAGGGCTTGGTCGGTCATTCCGACGCCGACGTTGCCCTGCATGCCTTGACGGACGCCTTGCTGGGGACCGTTGGCGCGGGCGATATCGGCCAGCATTTCCCGCCTTCCGATGCACAGTGGAAAGGCGCGTCGTCGGATCAATTCGCAAGCCATGCGGCCCGATTGATTCGTGAACGGGGCGGCGAGATCGTCAATGTCGACATCACGTTGATTTGCGAAGCGCCGAAAATCGGCCCCCACCGCACAGCTATGGTTACGAAAGTGGCCGATATCTTGAACGTTGACGAGGATCGCGTTTCGGTAAAAGCCACCACCACGGAAGGTTTGGGGTTCACCGGGCGTGGCGAAGGTATCGCCGCACAGGCACTGGCGAGCGTGCGACTGGCAGTTTAGATTTACTTTAGTATGACGACGCATATCGGCGGGCTGGCGTGACTTAGCCAGTTGATTTACTATAAGAATCGGGGTCGGGGAAAACAGCGCCTTAGAGCGATGAAACCGAAAGTGCTTTGAGGGCCCAATAAAAAGACGAACTGGGCTTGAGATGGAAAAATTGTCTTTTGATCGGATCGATATTTTGCTTATCGATCCAGACCGGGTGGTGCGAACCACCATGCGTAATATTCTGATTGATAACGGTTTTCGTCACGTCACCGTGGGCAGCGGTATGGCTGATATCGAGACGAAGATGCGCATCGGCATGCCCGATTTGTTGATTTCCGACCTTAAGCTCGAAGACGGAAACCTCAACGCCTTCATTTACGGCCTGCGCCATCACGATGTTGGCTCCAATCCGTTTTTGCCGGTGATCGTCACCACATGGTCGCCCACCACTGAAGATGTGCGTGCAATCGTGCAGTCGGGGGCGGACGACATGATCACCAAGCCGCTTTCGGCTGGGCAGTTGTTGCAGCGCATCAAGGCACTGATCAAATCTCGCAAACCCTTTGTGGTGACCAGTGGCTATATCGGACCCGATCGGCGCAAGCCGGGTGCGGACCATGACCGCGGCGTGAAAATCGACCCCATCGAGGTTCCCAACACGTTGCGCGCCAAGGCGCTGGGCGAAGGCAGTACGGACATCAACCAAATCCAGGCGCAAATCGATGCCTGCATTAAAAAGGTCAATCTGGAAAAACTCGATCGCCATTCGCATCAGATCACGTGGCTGGTCGAACGCATCGTTCCGGCTATGACCTTCGGCGCGCCGGATGAGGCGACGACGAAATCGTTGGAACGGCTATTGTTCGTTGGCGAAGATATTTCGCGACGGATGGTCGGAACCAAGTTCGAACATGTCGGCGAGCTGTGTAAATCGCTGATCAACGTGACCCAGCGCATTCTCGATGCCGGTGATTTTCCCGCGCACAAAGATATCGATCTCTTGAAACCGCTGGCGCAATCGATTCAGCGCGGGTTCGACGAAAGCGATGAAGAAGCCGCGCGCACCGCACGTGAAATTTCGGATACGGTTTCCCGTTAGTCTGAAAATTAAGTGGTTTGTGACGTTTCGTTGACAATCCAATTGAGATACTCCTGGCTTCCGCCGTCGATGCTCAGGGCCACCACACAAGGGCACTCATAACTGTGCAGCGCTTTGACGCGGACGCTGAGATCGTCAACCAAGGCGCGGCGCGTTTTGAGGATCAGGACGCATTCGCTATCTTCCTGCACCGCACCCTGCCACCAGTACACAGAGGTAACGCGCTCCACGATATTTGCGCAGGCGGCCAAATGTTCGCCGACCACGGCTTTGGCGATGGCCAGCGCCTCGTCGCGGTTGGCGGCGGTGACATAGACAATCTGAACGGCGGCGTCGTGCATAGTTATCCCCAGTTTGCGATGGTTGTGAAGCGATCCACATAATCGTAAAATATGCGCCACCTCACTCTATCGCCACAGGAGCCCCGCGCCAATGCCAGCGCTCAGTGAAACCGCTCAAGACAAAAAGACCAAGCCGACGGGGCACGGCACTAAAGCCACGCCGACCCAGGCCCAGCACGCCTGGCTGGTGCGCGGTCTCGACCAGCCCGGCGGCAAGCTGCCGCTGTTCGACGGCGACGGTCAGCAGGTCAGCGAGCGCACGGTGCGCAGTTGCATTGAAAAAGGTTGGGCGGAACCGTGGTTTTCCAATCCGCTCAAACCCGATTGGATCGTCTGCAAATTGACCGACGACGGCCGCGCGGCTGTGGCCTAACGCCCAGCTCTCACCAACACCTGAAAATCCCCCTAAAAACAAAACGCCCCGTAGAAAGATCTACGGGGAGAGTTTGTCGTTTGGATTTTCCGTCCGCTCCGGCTCAGCGGTGATGTGGGGGGAAGGAGGAGTTGAGCCGAAAGCGGACGTCTTCAATTAGATTTAGAGACTGAAATCCGAAATGCCATTCACAATTACTTGAACGGATTGAAACCTAATAACTTCGTACGCAGTCCATTTGTTGCATCGTGGCAACGGAATGTACGATTTACTCTTCACTCATTTCGACATCGACATAACCTTGCTCGATGGCGTAACGCAGGGCCTCGAAAGCTTTTTTGGTCTCTTCATAGGCTTCGCGGTGCATACGCAGCTCTTCGATTTCGTCTGGCGTCAGCGCTTCGCCGTGATCGGCATCGGCAGCGCGGAACGAGGCTTCCAGATACCGCGTGCGCAGACGTGCGATGGCGACCGCGAACGACAAAACGGTGTCTTTGCTCAGTGTGGGAATGCGTTTGTGGATGATTTCGCGGTTGGCGATCCGAATACCTTGTTCGATTTCGTTGAGAAACCGCTTTTGGTTCATCATTTTTTTGTAGTCGTCTGTGTGTGCTTCGCTCATGGACGTAGCTCCCATACGTAGCCAACTGATCATATGGTTCTAATTATAGTCGGAACCACTGCATATAAATATAACGCACTTATGTTGTGTATTACAGGTCATTGTTTTCGCACAAAAATATCTACCTGTGACAGTCGTCACAGCCGGCGGCGCGCAAAAGAGTCAAAGTGTGTGTGTGGATGGGTTCATGTCGAACCCTTCCCTTCCCTCAAGAGCACAAACTTTAGCCGACTGCTGTTGCAGTCGGCTTTTTTTGGGGGCTGGTGTGATCAACGTCACAGCACCGCATGGGGGCACGTGTGAAGGTTATTTGCAGGCGGGCTCCTTTGAGCTCTTCCCTACCCTCAAGAGCACTTAAACTTTGGTCGGTTGTTGAACAACCGGCCTTTTTCTTTGTTGCACGCCATCCAGAACGGATGGGCGCTCTGCCGAAATGATCATACAAAACAGTGAAGGCATGCGCCAGCCCATACCATATTGGCAAACGTACGCCCCGTTCGGGCACAAATAAGGGGCTGAGCCGTAAGGCTCAACCCCGTATTTTGGTCGGAGCGATAGGATTCGAACCTACGACCCCTTGACCCCCAGTCAAGTGCGCTACCAGGCTGCGCTACGCTCCGACAGTATGGTGATTACTTAAGTCCTTGCGGGGACTGGAATCGGCGCGAATATACGCGCTGGTCTCGCCCGTTGCAACGGCTCAAGCATCAAGATGCGGTTTTTTTCAGATGATCGCGGATTTCTTCCAATTCGCGGACCAAAACCGCCAATTTCGTGGCATCGAGACCGTGTTCCGTATCGCTCAAAACCGGTGTTTGCGCCGCTTCCTCATGTTTCGATGGCGTTTGGAGGTCATGGTGTGAGGAATCGCCGGCGTGCGCTGCCGTGTTCGTCGTGGGGAGATTTTTGACGCCGCCCGCGCTGAGCAGCTTTTGCACGCCTTTGATGGTGTAGCCATCATAGTGCAGCAGCGCCTTGATGGTGCGCAGCAGTTCGACGTCTTCGGGGCGGTAATAACGTCGCCCGCCGCCACGTTTCATCGGTGAAATTTGATTGAATTTGGTTTCCCAAAAGCGCAACACGTGTTGCGGCAAGTCAAGCTCATCGGCCACCTCACTGATGGTGCGAAAAGCTTGATCTGACTTTTGTGCGCTTCGGGACTTTGCGCCGGTGTCGTTGTGCTTCACAGGTTTCTCAGGCGTTTCGGGCGTCTCGGCCATGCGCGGCTCAAGAAGCCTTCGGTGCACGCTTGGCGTTGATGCGGGCCTTCATGACCTGCGAAGGACGGAACACCAAAACCTTGCGCGGGAGGATCGGAACCTCTTCGCCGGTTTTCGGGTTGCGGCCGATACGTTGGCCCTTCTGACGAACCGAGAAGCTCCCAAACGAGGAAATCTTCACCGTTTCGTCGGCTGCGAGCGCATCCGACATCATCGACAAGACCGCTTCCAGCAAGTCCGCAGACTCGTTGCGGGACAGGCCGACTTCCTGATAAACGGCTTCGCTCAGCTGTGCGCGGGTAATGGTACGGTTGGACATCCACCCACCCCTTTCAAAGGTTGATATACAGAGCCTATCGCGACGAACAAAAGCCGTCAATATCAAAGGGATGGGGCAGCGATATGAATCTGCTTCGCAGGCCCCTCATGGTGCAGTGCAAACCATGCGTGTTTGAAGAAGGTGACGGTGGTGGATTCTACCAGCGCACCAGGGCCGCGCCCCAAGTCAAACCGCCGCCCATGGCTTCCATCAACACCAATTGGCCCGGTTGAATGCGCCCGTCGCGCACCGCTTCGTCCAGCGCCAGGGGCACCGACGCGGCGGAGGTGTTGGCGTGGCGATCCACGGTGACCACCACTTGTTCGGCGCTCAGGCCCAGCTTGCGGGCGGTGCCGTCGAGAATGCGCTTATTGGCCTGATGCGGTACCAACCAGTCGATGTCGGTTTGGCTGAGGCCGTTGGCTTCCAGAGCCTCCCCGACCACGGCGGCCAGGTTGGTGACGGCATGGCGGAACACTTCGCGGCCCAACATGCGCAGCTTGCCGACGTTGCCGTCGGTGCCGGGACCGCCGTCGACGTACAGCAGATCGCGCAGCTTGCCGTCGGAATGCAGGTGGGTTGACAGAATGCCGATTTGCTCGCCCGCTTCAATTTCTTGCGCTTGCAAGACCACCGCGCCCGCGCCGTCGCCGAACAGCACGCAGGTCGCGCGGTCTTCCCAATCCAAAATGCGCGTCATCACTTCGGCGCCGATGACCAGGACGTTTTTCGCCTGCCCCGCGCGGATGAAATTGTCGGCGACCGAAAGAGCGTAGATGAAGCCCGAACACACCGCCTGAACGTCGAACGCCGCGCCGTGATCCATGCCGAGCATGGCTTGAACCTTGGTTGCGGTGGACGGAAAGGTGTTGTCGGGTGTGGTCGTGGCGACGATCACCAGATCGAGGTCCTGGGCACTGATTTCAGCCGCTTCGAGCGCGTTTTCAGCAGCCTGGAACGCCAGCGCCGAGGTGCTTTCCCCGACACGCGCAATGCGCCGTTCGCGGATGCCGGTACGCTCAACGATCCACTCGTCGGAGGTGTCGAGTTTTTCGACCAACTGAGCGTTGGTCATGATTTGGTCCGGCAAATGCGAGCCGGTGCCGATGATACGGGAACAATAGGCCATCAATCTTCCGCAGCTATGAGGGGGATGGAGTGGTGTTCGGAACTGAACCGAGCATAGTCCTCCTTGATGCCCTCATTCAACTGATCCGTGACCAGTTCGTGCGCAACTTTGATTGCATAGCAGAAACCAAGGGCATCCGTGCCGCCGTGGCTTTTCACGCAGATGCCGCCAAGGCCAAGAAACATCGCGCCGTTGTAGCGGCGTGGATCGAATCGCTCGCGAAAGGAATCAATCGCCGGCTTGGCCACCAGTGCGCCGATCTTGCCGGGGAGCGACTTCATCAATTCCTGCTTCAGCGCGCCGGCGAACAGTTTGGCCGTGCCCTCGACGGTTTTCAGCGCGACGTTGCCGGTAAAGCCGTCGGTGACCACCACATCGACCGTGCCTTTGCCGATGTCGTCGCCTTCGACGAAGCCGTAAAAGTCGATCGGCAGTTTGGTCTCGCTCAAGATCGCGGCCGCCTGCTTGACCGAATCATTGCCCTTGAGCACCTCGGTGCCGACGTTGAGGATGCCGATCGAGGGTTTTTCGATGTGCAGCACGTTGCGCGCGAACACCTCGCCCATCACCGCGAACTGCACCAAGTTTTCCGCATCGCACTGGATATTCGCGCCGAGATCGAGCATCACGCTTTCGCCGCGCATGGTCGGCAACAGCGACGCGATCGCCGGACGGTCGATGCCGGGCAGCGTTTTCAGCACGAATTTGGCCATCGCCATCAGCGCGCCGGTGTTACCCGCGGACACGACGCCGTCGGCCTCGTGTTGGCCGACCGCGTCGATGGCTTTGCGCATAGACGACTGACGCCCGGACCGCAAAGCGATACCGGGCTTTTCATCGTTGCTGACAACGTCGTCGGTGTGGCGCAGATCTACGTTTGCGGACAGTTTCGGAAACTTTTCCAGCAACGGGACCAACTGCTCGGAGCGACCGTAGACGATAAACTTCGTGCCGGGCAGGTCCCGAAGGGCCATGTCCATGCCCTCAACGACCATGGCCGGCGCGTTGTCGCCGCCCATGGCGTCAATAGAGAGGGTAATGTGTTGCGACACGATGCGCTAAGTCCTCAGGGCCAAAGGGGCAGAACGCCTGAAACGAAATCAGGCGGCGTCTTCGGCGGTGACGACTTCGCGGTTGTTGTACTGACCGCAAGCTTCGCACACGTGGTGCGGACGCTTCAGTTCGCCACACGACGGGCATTCTTCGTAGGTGTTGCCCTTCAGCGCGTCGTGCGAACGGCGCATGTTGCGCTTGGAGGTCGTGACTTTATGCTTGGGAACAGCCATCTTAACATTCCTTAAAATTACAAACACCCCAACAGGGTGTGCCCTCGGCACGGTGCCAAGGGGTGCTTACTTAACCAAAAAAGGACGCCGGGGCAAGCGTTTCGCCCCTCTTATTCAGAGGTTTCCGGTGAGACCTTTAGTTTCGAGAGAACCGCGAACGGGTTCTTTTTCTCGGGAACCGGTTCATCTTTACCATTGTTCCCGATCGAATAGCCATCGAACTTAGCGCCTTTTACGCGGGGAAAGGGGTCGATTTCAAGTGCCAATTGCTCCGCAACCGCTTCACCGATGTCGATTTTTCCGTCAATGATCGGCTCGGACAGCTCGATATCGTCGTCCAAATCGGCGAATTCCTCTTCGTCGTGACCGCCCTCTTCATCCGGAGAATGTGAATAAGTCATTGTAAAATTTGCAGATATTTCGCTTTCGACCGGGTCCAGCGTGACCACGCAGGTCTGCGTGACGCGGGCCTCGAAGTGCGCCGTCATGAGCACGTCGTCGTTGGCCAGCAATTGCAAAGAAACCTGCGCCGTAAGCGCATCGAGGCTGTCGATCTTGAAACGTTCGGCCAAGGCCTGGCGTTCGTGGTCGCTGGCCTCGATATCTTGCGCGTATTCCTGCAGGCCCAGCTTTTCGACCCTCACGATCCGGGACAGTTCGGGTTTGGGCGGCGTGATAGCTTGCGTCATCTTACTGCCCCTCGCCCGCCTGGGTGGAAAACGCGAATCGCGCGTTGAGGATGTCGTCGTCGCTGGCACGGTCCAGTTCTTCGGAAAGTGCGATCATGCGCGCGGCCAACGTCTGTGCGCCGCTGTCGTCTTCGACCGCACGGTAAATGTTGCGTTTCACGACGTCGGTGAATTCCACCAGCCGGGCTTCGGCGCTGGCGGCACTGAGCGCGTCGGTGTACGCCTTGACCCGTCCCAAATGCGCGCTGGCCATGGGTTTGATGCGGTGCTTCATGCCCTCGTCGGAAACCCCCAATTCGCGGAGGTTGATGTCCATGTCGGCGAACATCACGTCGAATAGTTCCTGGGCCAATTCCTGGATGCGTGCGGCGTGTTGGCTGTCGACCAGCCCGATGCGGCGATTGATCAAGGCGGCGGTCAACGAGATCATGTCGAAACGTCCGTCCACGGTGTCGGGCACACCCAAATCGGTGAAGTATTCGACTTGCCGGGCGGCTTTGACGGCGGTCGCGTACCATGCGACGGCGATGGGATCGGGGCGGCTAAAGCCCAATTTTTTCAGCAAGGCCTTCATGGCGGGATCGACTTTTCTCAATTGGTTCAGTTTTCGGGGTATGCTGCGGCCTCAAATGCATCGCCCCGCATTGACACGCACCGCGTCAGGTGCGATTTTCGGGGCTCTTTTCAATCAGGGCCGTGTTCTCAGGAACCGAGGTTCTCAGACACTGGGCAGAATGTAGGGCAATGAAGACAATTAAAAAAGCCCCCGCTGACAATAGACCCCGCAAAAGTACCCGTCGCCGCGCGCTTTGGGTGGCCTCCTTGATCGTGCTGGGCGCGACGACCGCATGTTCGCCGCGCGTCGACACTCGCGGCAACGCCATTCACATGGACGACATCGCTGCGGTCGAACCGGGCGTGTTCACCCAAGATCACGTTCTGAGCAAGCTGGGATCGCCTTCAAGCACCGCGAACTTCGGCAATGACGTTTGGTATTACATCTCCGAACGCACCGAAACTTTGGCCTTTCTCGCACCCGAAGTGATTGATCGCCAAATCGTGGCGATCGTTTTCGACGAACATGGCGTGGTGAAATCTGTCGATGTATTCGACAAAAACAGCGCGGAACTGGTCGAGCCGGTGGACCGGGTGACGCCCACGGCGGGCAACTCCTTGGGTATGATCGAGCAGTTCCTGAGCAACCTGGGCCGTTTCAACAAGAAGAAATAGCCCCCTGCTCGACTTTCCGTTCGGCTCGGTGCTCACCAGATCCCGTGTCCGTCAGACAATGAAAACCCCCGAAGGCCGCGCCTTCGGGGGTTTTCATTGAGCGTTGTGTTGCGTTTATCCGGCCAAAACCGCCAACAGCAAAATCGCCACGATGTTGATGATCTTGATCATCGGGTTGATCGCCGGTCCCGCGGTGTCCTTGTAAGGATCGCCAACGGTGTCGCCGGTGACCGCGGCGTGGTGGGCGTCAGAGCCCTTGCCGCCATAGTGGCCGTCTTCGATGTACTTTTTGGCATTGTCCCACGCGCCGCCGCCCGACGTCATCGAAATGGCGACGAACAGGCCGGTGACGATGGTGCCCATCAGCATCGCGCCGAGCGCCGAGAACGCCGCCGCTTGGTCCGCGAGGCCGAGGATGATGAAATACATCATGATCGGCGCCAGAACCGGCAGCAACGACGGCACCACCATTTCCTTGATGGCGGTCTTGGTCAGCATGTCCACGCAACGCGCGTAGTCAGGCTTTTGCGTGCCTTCCATGATGCCCGGCATCTCCTTGAACTGGCGCCGCACTTCGATCACAACCTGACCGCCCGCACGCCCCACGGCCATCATGCCCATGGAACCGAACAGGAACGGCAGCAAACCGCCGACGAACAGGCCGATCACCACAAACGGGTTCTGTAGGCTGAAGTTGACCTGTTCGTAGACGGTCGGGAAATAGTGCACCAAATCCTCGGTGTACGCTGCGAACAGCACCAATGCGGCCAGACCGGCCGAACCGATGGCGTAACCCTTGGTCACGGCCTTGGTGGTGTTGCCGACCGCATCCAAGGTGTCGGTGGTGTTGCGCACGTCGGCGGGCAGGTCCGCCATTTCGGCGATGCCGCCGGCGTTGTCGGTGACCGGACCGAATGCGTCCAGCGCCACCACGATACCGGCCAGCGCCAACATGGTGGTGGCCGAAATCGCTAGGCCGAACAGGCCCGCGACGGTGTAGCTGACGATGATGCCACCGCAAATCACCAACACCGGCATAGCGGTCGATTCCATCGATACCGCCAGACCTTGGATCACGTTGGTGCCATGGCCGGTGGTCGAGGCCAAGGCCACCGATTTCACCGGGCGATGTTCGGTGCCGGTGTAATATTCGGTGATCCACACGATCAGGCCGGTGACGACCAGGCCGGTCAGAGAGGCGATATACAGCTGTCCAACCGAAACGACTTTGGCGTCGTTCATCGAGTACATGTTGTCGAAACCGCCGAGCATGACATACATCAGCACCGCGATCAGACCCGCCGAGATGATGGCCGAAGCGATGAAGCCTTTATACAAGGCCCCCATCACCGACTGGTTCGAGCCCAGCTTGACGAAGAACGTTGCAATCACGGATGCGATGATACACGCCCCGCCGACGGCCAGCGGGAACAGCATCATCAGTTCTTGATCCGCTTTGGTGAAGAAGATCGCGGCCAGCAACATCGTCGCCACCACGGTCACCGCATAGGTTTCGAACAAATCCGCGGCCATGCCCGCGCAGTCGCCGACGTTGTCGCCGACGTTGTCGGCGATCACGCCGGGGTTGCGGGGATCGTCTTCGGGAATGCCCGCTTCGATCTTGCCCACCAAATCGGCGCCGACGTCGGCGCCCTTGGTGAAGATGCCACCGCCCAAACGGGCGAAGATGGAGATCAAAGATGCACCGAAGCCCAAGGCCACCAACGCTTCGAGAATGCTGCGCATGCCCTCGGTGCTCGACGGATCGAACAGGTTGCGCAGCACAATGTAGTAGCCCGCCACGCCCAACAGCGCCAAACCAACCACCAGCATGCCTGTGATGGCGCCGGAGGTGAACGCGACGTTGAGACCGCCGGCCAGTCCTTCGGAGCGCGCTGCTTCAGCCGTGCGCACATTGGCGCGGACGGAAACGTTCATGCCGATATATCCAGCCAAGCCGGACAAAATTGCACCGAGGAAGTAGCCGATGGCCACGGACAACCCCAGACGCATGCCCAGCAGAACGCCGATGACGACACCGACGACAGCCACTGTGGTGTATTGTCGATTCAAATAAGCCGCTGCACCCTCTTGGATCGCAGCGGCTATTTCTTGCATTTTTTCGTTGCCGGCGGGTTTGGCGAGAACCGCGCGGATGGCGTAAGCGCCGTACAGAACGGCAAGCAGGCCACAGGCAAGCACTAGATAGTATGTAGTCGACATGAATAACGTCTCCCCACTGGGTTTCCCAGAATATTCCCTGTCATCAGGGTCTGAGGAAGCGACTCCCGTCACCTTACCCAACCCCGGGGCAAATGTTGCCAGATCAAACGGTTGATGGCAACCAGTGGGCGTATATTATTCTTATCTTATATATGAATTGGTTCGTCGATAGCTCGGAACGGTTCCAGGCCGGTTGCTTCTGAAACCGCCCAAAATACCGCTTAATTGTCGGCTGTGCTGGTCATCGCCTGAATCAGCGCGTCGTTGACGACGTCCTTGCCGAGCATCTTATTGGCCGTCATCAAGATACGGTATTTGACCAAAGTGACATCGAGGGTCTTGTTGTTGCGTAGCGTGCGCGGGATATAAAACGAGAAATCCTTGAGCAAGGCGTCGCCCAGGCGGCGTTGGGATTTCGCGACGAGACGCTCGTTGTCGACGTTGAGAACTTCCAACTTGTAGTGAATCATGATGGTCGCCGCGACATCGTTGTCCTGGAAAACCGGCACCTGGATCGGATCCATTTCGATGTAGCGTGGCCGCGACTCGAACAGGGCTTTGGTTTTTTCCTTTGTTGCCTCTTCCGCTTGCTGTGCGGCGAGTTCTTCAGGGGTTATCTCAAACGGTCCCAGAGACATGTATTTCAGCAGGCTGACGGTGCCGCCCGCAAGCATGATCAAAAAGGCAAAGGCGAGGATCAGTTTTTTCATGTGTTCAAGTCTCGTGTCGAAGCGATTGATTTGTCTGGGCGGTGCCGATTATAGACATGCGTCAGTATGTGAAAAAGCCTCAAAACTCAGAGATGGCGATATCCGCTGGCTCTCAAGCGCATAGGTAGGCCGTTGGTGTCGAGCACCTGAACGCGTGGACCGTTGCACGGATTCATGGGCTCTATGCGACCGATCACGCTGAGCGGTAGAGACATCGTCGCGGCCAAGTCCTCCAATTCGCTCAATGCGCTCTCGGCGGCGGTGAACACCAGTTCGTAGTCGTCCCCGCCGGTGAGCACGTCACCCAGGCGTTCTGGCGCTTGCATCAAAACGGCGCGGGCGGCGGCGGACAGTTGAACCTGTTCGGCTTCGATGATGGCGCTCACGCCGGATGCTTCGCATATGTGGCCCAAATCGGCGACCAAACCGTCGGAAACGTCCACGGCGGCGTGGGCCAGACCACGCTTGACCAGTTCTTGGGCGAATTCCCAGCGCGGTTCCGGGCGTGCATAGCGCCGAGCCAGATGATCGCGTGCCGCGGCGTCCAGGCCATCGAAGTCGCCTTGCAATACCGCCAAGCCCAAAGCCCCGTCGCCGATGGTACCGGTTGCCAGTACCAAGTCGCCTTCCCGGGCTCCGGCGCGGGTCAATGCCCGCCCGGCGCGGACAAAGCCCAAAGCGGTGATGGTGAAAGCCATAGGACCGGGGGTGGAGACCGTGTCACCGCCCAATAGCTTTGCGCCCGACGGCGCCAATGCGGATTTAAGCCCGGCGGCGAAGGATGCGATCCAGTCTTCGGCGACACCCGGTGAAAACTGCGCAGCAAGAAACACCGCGTGCGGCCTTGCCCCCATTGCGGCGAGGTCGGATAGGTTTACGCCGACGACTTTGTAGGCGATGTCTTCGGGACTAAGGGTTTCGAGGAAATGCACCCCCGCGACGATCGCGTCGGTGGTGACGACCAACTGATGTCCTTCGGGAACGCTTAGCAGCGCTGCGTCGTCGGTCAGCCCCAAAGCTTCATCCGATCCCTCGCTTAAGGGACGAAAGTACTTGGAAATGATATCGAATTCGCTGCCGGAGGGATGATCAGCCATGGGGCCGTCTTTTACCAGTTGAAGCGGTTAGCTCATCGTGCCATCACGCAGAACGTGGGCCAGCTTATCCAGCACCCCGTTGACCATTTTCGGTTCGCCTTCGCTGAAGAACGCGTTGGCGACATCCATGTATTCGTTGATGATGACCTTGGCGGGGATGTCGGTGCGGGCCAGAAGCTCGAACACGCCGACGCGCAAAATGGCGCGCAACAGCACTTCCAAGCGCTCGACCGTCCACTTGTCGCCCAACGCGCCGTTGAGAATTTCGTCGATTTCGCCTTGGCGCGCGATCACGCCGCGCACAAGCTCGATCAGAAAGGTTTTATCGGGGTCGAGGAATTCGGCCTCCCCCACTTCGTCGCCGTCTTCGTCTTCCACCGGAACGGTCCAGCGTTTTTCGATGAAGGTGCGCAACACCGGATCGGCGTCGCCGTCGACCATGTCCAACTCGTACAGGGATTGGACCGCAGCCATGCGTGCGGCGCTACGGTTTTTGGCGTTGAATTTATCGGCCGCGCCGTCGCTCATTGGGTTTTTCCGTGCATCAGGGCGGAGCGCACTTCGATCATGCGCAAGCAGGCTTCGGCCGCGTCGCCGCCTTTGTTTTTCTGATCGACGCCGGCGCGCACCAAGGCTTGCGCTTCGTTTTCGACCGTCAAGATGCCGTTGCCGATGGCCACGCCTTCCAGCGACAGGTCCATCAAGGCGCGGCAGCTTTCGCCCGCGACATAGTCGTAGTGGCTGGTTTCGCCGCGAATGACGCAGCCCAGAGCGATATAGCCTTCGTAGTGCTTGGCCGCGACCGGATGGTCTTCCTGGGCCAATTCGGCAAAGGTGATGACGCCGGGAATTTCGAACGCACCGGGAACCGTGATGCGGTCATAATCGACGCCCGCCTCTTCCAACGTGGCGATGGCGCCCGCGACCAGTTGGTCGGTGATGTGCTGGTAAAACGGAGCTTCGATGATGAGAACCTTGGAGGCCATCTTGTTGTTTCCTTAGTTGGGGATCGGTTTTTGACCGGCGACCGTCAGGCCGTAGCCTTCGAGTCCGACGATGGTGCGCGATGTGTTGGACAGCAAGGTCATTTCCTTGATGCCCAGATCGAGCAGAATTTGCGCGCCGACACCGTAATTGCGCAGTTGTGCGCTGACTCCGCCGGCGTCGCCGGGCTCGGCCTCGACGGGCACGGCCTTGCGTTCGGACAGCGCATTGAGGCGCGGATTGCGGATCACCACCACTGCGCCGCGCCCTTCATCGGAAATGGCTTTGAGCGAGCGCTGCAACACATCCGCTTTGCCCGCGCCGTTGTCGCCCAAGGCGTCGGTGAGGATGTCCATGGCGTGCATGCGCACCAAAACCGGCCCGCCGGAAGCGACGTCGCCGCACGTCAGCGCCACGTGTTCGGTGCCGTCCAGTTCGCTGCGGTAAATGGTCATGTCGAAAGCGCCGCCGTAGATGGAGGTAAACGGCTGGCTAAGGACCCGTTCGACCACATGATCGTTTTTCAAGCGGTAGGCGATCAGATCGGCGATGGTGGCGATTTTCAGCTTGTGCTTTTCGGCGTAGGGAATCAAATCGCCCAGACGCGCCATGGTGCCGTCTTCGTTCATGATCTCGCAGATCACGCCCGAGGGGTTGAGGCCCGCGAGGCGGGAAATGTCCACCGCCGCTTCGGTGTGGCCGGCGCGCACCAAAACGCCGCCGTCACGCGCTTCCAGTGGGAAAATGTGCCCCGGCGTGGTGATGTCGGCTTTGCCTTTGGTCTGGTCGATGGCGACCGCGATGGTACGGGCGCGATCGGATGCGGAAATGCCCGTCGTGACCCCTTCGCGCGCTTCGATCGACACCGTGAACGCGGTCGAGTGGCGCGACACGTTGGACTGCACCATGTGCGGAATTTCCAGCTGTTCGACGCGCGCGCGGGTCAGAGTCAGGCAAATTAGGCCGCGGCCGTATGTGGCCATGAAATTGATCGCTTCGGGAGTCGCCATTTGCGCCGGGATCACCAGATCGCCTTCGTTTTCGCGGTCTTCATCGTCGACCAGGATGAACATGCGGCCATTGCGCGCGTCTTCGATGATGTCTTCGATGGGTGATAATTTGTCTTTGAACGGCACGTCTCTAATCCTACCCGCGTGTGTGTGTTGTTATTCTTTGCCAATCAGTCGCGCAACATAGCGCGCCAGCATATCGATTTCCAGGTTCACCTTATCGCCCACCTGCAACGCGCCGATGGTGGTGACCTCTTGCGTGTGGGGAATGACGTTGATGCCGAATTGGTCGCCGTCGACCTCGTTGACCGTCAACGATACGCCGTCGATGGTGATGGAACCTTTGGGCGCCAGGTATTTGGCCAGATCGCCGGGCGCGCGAAAGGTAAAGCGCACGCTGTCGCCGTCGTTTTCGCGGCGTGTCACCTCGCCCACGCCGTCGACATGGCCGGACACCATGTGACCGCCCAACTCATCGCCCAGGCGCATGGCGCGTTCCAGGTTCACTTTGGTGCCGACGTCCCAAGAGCCCAGCGTGGTTTTGGACAGGCTTTCGGCGGAAACTTCGATGGCGTACCAAGTGTCACCTTTGTCCACCACCGTCATGCACGCCCCCGCATGGGCGATGGACGCGCCGATGTCGATGTCGTTCACGTCGAAACGCGTTTCAACTTCGAAACGACGGCCCTCCCCTTCGGTTGCGCCGTTTTCGGTGCCTGTTTTCTTTAGGGCGCGGATGCGGCCGATGTCGGTTACGATGCCCGTGAACACAGATCAGTCCCCCAATGCGTAGATTTCCAATTTGTCCGGCCCTGCCTGTAGCACGGCTTGCGGTGCCAAGGCCAGTTTTTCCAGTTCAAAATCGTGAAATGCGGGCACGCCATGTGCACCCAGGACCTTTTCGGCGCGAAACCAGTCGATTTCATCGACCAATCCGGCTTTCAGAAACGACGAAACCACCCCCGGCCCGGCTTCGATCAAAACGCGGTTCAGGCCGCGCTGCGCCAGTTCATGCGCAACCCACACCGGATCGGGGCGCGCATCGGGGGATTGGATGACGGTTGCGCCCTTGTGTTCAAGGGCTGACATACGCGCCGAATCCGCCTCTGCGCCGCAAACGATCCACAACGGTGCGTCATTTAGGCTGCTTAACAACTTGGCGTCGTCGGGCAGCGCCAGCTTGCTGTCCAACAGGATGCGAACCGGGCTTTGGTCTTCGAGCCCCTGAAGGCGACAGGTATAGGTCGGGTCGTCGTCGAGCACCGTGCCGATGCCGAACAACACCGCATCGTGCTGGGCGCGCAGCAGATGGCCGCGCGCGCGCGCTTCGGGTGACGTGATCCATTTGGCATCCCCTTGGGCGCCGCGCGGCGGGATACGTCCGTCATGGCTGGTGGCGAGCTTCAGGGTGAAGGCCGGGCGGTTTTCGGTGATGCGTTTGAAAAAGCCCAGATTGGCGCGCCAAGCTTCGTCGCGCAGTATCCCTTCGACAACCTCGATCCCGGCGTCTTTCAAGATTTTCAGACCTTTACCCGCGACCCGTTCGTCAGGATCGGAAATCGCCACAACCACCCGCGCCACGCCGGCATCCACCAAAGCGTTGGCGCACGGCGGCGTTTGGCCGTGATGGGCACAGGGTTCAAGCGTCACATAGGCGGTTGCGCCACGCGCCGCGTCGCCGGCTTGCGCCAGCGCCATGGCCTCGGCATGCGGGCGCCCGCCCGGCTGGGTCCAGCCGCGGCCGACGACGATGGCGTCTTTGACAAGAATGCAACCGACCGCGGGGTTTGGTGCGGTGTTGCCCAGGCCGCGCCGCGCCAGTCTCAGCGCGGCGCGCAGGAAGTCTTCATCCCGGTTTAAGGCTGGGGGGTTAGTCTTGCTCACCCAAGTTTCCAATAAAATCATCGAAGTCTTTGATTTCGTGGAAATCTTTGTAGACGGAAGCGAACCGCACATAGGCCACTTTGTCGAACTCCATGAGCCGTTCCATGATCAGTTCGCCAATGGCCTTGGACGGAATTTCCGTCTCGCCCGAGGTTTCCAGGCGACGCTGGATACCGTTGACGATGCGTTCGATCTGATCGTCGGTTGCGGGACGTTTGCGCAAGGCGATTTCCATCGACCGCTTCACTTTTTCACGGTCGAACGGCACCTTCTCGCCATCGGTCTTGATCACCGTCAGCTCACGCAGGTGCACCCGTTCAAAGGTGGTGAAGCGCGACCCGCACGACGGGCAATAGCGCCGTCGGCGAATGGTGGCATTGTCTTCGCTGGGACGCGAATCTTTAACCTGGGTGTCGTTGTTGCCGCAAAACGGACAGCGCATGTGATCCCTCCCCTTAAGGCTTCTCGATTATCCGTAAATCGGGAAGCGTGCGCACAGCGCTTCGACTTTGGTGCGCACAGACGCTTCGACAGCGCCGTTGCCCTCTTCGCCGTTGGCGGCCAAGCCATCGAGCACTTCGCACGCCATCAAGCCAATTTGCTTGAATTCCTCGGTGCCGAAGCCGCGCGTGGTGCCTGCCGGGGTGCCGAACCGCACGCCCGACGTGACCATCGGCTTTTCGGTATCGAACGGAATGCCGTTTTTGTTGCAGGTGATGCCGGCTCGGTCCAGTGCGTGTTCGGCGGCGTTGCCTTTGACACCCTTGGGGCGCAGGTCGACCAGCATCAGGTGCGTGTCGGTGCCGCCGGTGGAAATGGCGTAACCCCCGTCGACCATGGTCTGGGCCAGGGCCTGGGCATTGTCGATGACGCGCTGGGCATAGGCTTTGAAGCTCGGCTGCAAGGCTTCGCCGAAGGCTACAGCCTTGGCGGCGATGACGTGCATCAGCGGACCGCCTTGCAGACCCGGGAAAATGGCCGAGTTGACCTTTTTCGAGATTTCCTCGGAATTGGTCAGGATCATGCCGCCGCGCGGGCCGCGCAGGGTCTTGTGGGTGGTGGTGGTGGTGACGTCGGCGATGCCCACCGGGCTCGGGTGCACGCCTGCCGCGACCAAACCGGCGAAATGCGCCATGTCGACCATCATGTAGGCGCCCACTTCATCGGCAATGGCGCGGAAACGCGCGAAATCGATGTGACGCGGATAGGCCGAACCGCCGGCGATGATCAGTTTCGGCTTGTGTTCACGGGCCAGGGCCTCGACTTCATCGAAGTTGATGCGCAGATCGCTTTCATTGACGCCGTACTGAACCGCGTTGAACCATTTGCCCGATTGCGCCGGCGGGGCGCCGTGGGTCAGGTGACCACCAGCGGCCAGGCTCATGCCCAAAATGGTATCGCCGGGCTGCAGCAGCGCCATGAACACACCGCCGTTGGCTTGTGCGCCGGAATGGGGCTGAACGTTGACGAACTGGCAACCGAACAGCTCTTTCGCGCGGTCCTGAGCCAGCTTTTCCGAGACGTCGACGTATTCGCAACCGCCATAGTAACGACGACCGGGGTAGCCTTCGGCGTACTTGTTGGTCAGCACGCTGCCTTGGGCTTCCAAAACCGCCTTGGAGACGATGTTTTCCGACGCGATCAACTCGATCTGATTTTGCTGGCGGCCCAGCTCGTCGTCGATGGAGGCTTTGAGCGCCGGATCGGTTTCGGCCAAGGTCTTGGAAAAGAACTGGGCGAGTTCGTCGTTGGGATAGCTGGTCATGGGTTCAGCACTTTGTCCTAGTTGAGATGTAAGTTGTCAGCCTGGTGGGTTGGACAGCATCGCGACGCGGCGCAGATGACGTTCACCTTGGTCGAAGGCCGTGTTCAAGAATGTATCGACGCACTCTTCGGCAAGGTCGGGGCCGATCATGCGGCCGCCCATGCAGAGCACGTTGGCGTTATTGTGTTCCCGCGCTAAACGCGCGCATGTCACGTCAGTCACCAATGCGGCGCGGATTTCAGGAAAGCGGTTTGCGGCGATGGAAATGCCGATGCCGCTGCCGCACATCAAGATGCCGCGCGATGCCTTGCCGTCTTTGATGGCTTGAGCCATGGCATAGCCGTATTCGGGATAGTCCACAGATTCCGTACCGTTCGTGCCGAGATCGAGAACTTTCAACCCTTTGGCTTCAAGGAACGCGACAAGGTGTTGCTTGAGCGTAACTGCCCCATGGTCGCTAGCAATGGCGATGGTGTCATTCGACATGTGTGTGTCATCCATTTCCAGATTTTGAGCTATTACCTGGGGAAGGTCCAAACGTGCGCCTAGTTACCATATGTCGCCCCCCCCTGCCAAGCGGGCACAAGCGCTCGTGGCCATAATCTCAACTGAGCAACAGCGCGTCATCGTCCAATTCCGAGCCGCGCACCTTTTCGAACATATGCAGCAAGTCTTCGACCTTGAGGCCTTCGCGTTCCTTATCGCGCACGTCCAGCACCACGCGACCTTCGTGCAACATCACGGTACGATTGCCGATCGACAGGGCTTGGCGCATGGAATGGGTGACCATCAAGGTGGTGAGGTTGCGCTCGGCGACGATCTCGCGGGTCAATTCCAGCACGAACGCCGCCGTCTTGGGGTCCAGGGCGGCGGTGTGTTCGTCGAGCAGCAAGATCTTCATCGGTTGCATCGCCGCCATCAGCAAGCTCACGGCTTGGCGCTGGCCGCCCGAAAGCAGTTCCATGCGGTCGCCGAGGCGATTTTCCAAACCGAGGTTGAGCCGTGCGATCTGGGTGCGGAAATCATCGCGCAGATGCGCGCCGACCGACGCGCCGAAACCGCGCCGTTTGCCGCGCGCGTTGGCCAGGGCGAGGTTTTCTTCGATGGTCAGATTGGCGCAACTGCCGCCCAGCGGGTCTTGAAAGACCCGTGCCACCAACCCGGCGCGCTTGGCGGTCGGCCAGGCGGTGACGTCGAGGTCGTTGATCAGGATTTGCCCGCTGTCGGGACGCAGTTCCCCGGCCAAGGCATTGAGGAACGTACTTTTACCCGCGCCGTTGGAACCGATCACGGTGACGAAGTCGCCTTCGGGGATCGTCAGGTCGATGCCGCGCATGGCGGGGGTTTCCATCGGTGTGCCGGCATTGAAGGTGACGGCCAGTTGACGGGCTTCGATCATGTCTCCTGCCCTCCTTTGCGTTTGGCGCGAAACGGCATGCGCACACCTGGCAAAACCATCGCCAGCGTCACCAAAACGGCGGTGATCAAGTTCAAGTCTTGTGCTTTAAGGCCCAGCAAATCGGCATTGAGCGCGCCCGCCACGGCCAAGCGGTAGATAATTGAACCGATCACGCACGCCAACGTGGCGCGAAACACGGTCGCGGTGCTGATCACGGCCTCGCCGCCGATCACCGCAGCCAAACCGACCACGATCACGCCGACACCCAGCGTTACGTCCGCTGCGCCCTGGCTTTGCGCGAATAGTGCGCCCGCCAACGCCACCAGCGCGTTGCTTAGCGCCATGCCGCCCAAGATATAACGGTTGGTGTGGATGCCCTGGGCGCGCGCCATGCGCGGATTGACGCCTGTGGCGCGCATCGCCAGCCCGACTTCGGAGTTCAAAAACCAATCCAGAGCCAGCTTGACCACAATTACCAACACGAACAAAGCAATAGGCAGCGCAACATAGGTTGGCAGGCCCAGACCATCCAACGGCGTGAACACGGTGGTTTCACCCAAAAGCGCGATGTTGGGACGCCCCATAATGCGCAGGTTGATGGAATACAGCGCGATCATGGTGAGGATCGAAGCCAACAGGTGCAAAATCTTCAAGCGGACATTGAGCCACGCCGTGACCATGCCAGCGACCGCCCCGGCCAGCGCTGCGGCAAACGTCGCCAGATACGGATCCGATCCGGCGACGATCAGGCTGGCGCACACGGCAGCACCAAGCGGAAAACTGCCGTCCACCGTCAAATCGGGGAATTGCAGTACGCGAAAGGATAAATAAACCCCGAGCGCGACCAAGGCGAACAGCAGTCCGACCTCGATCGCGCCGAGAAAGGCAATTTGGCTCATATTTTAGTCCAAGCTTAGCGGATGACCTCTTTGGCTTCGCCGATGAGGTCTTGAGACAGCGTCACGCCCTGTGTTTCCGCCGATTTCATGTTCAGGTACAGATCCGTTTTGGCGACGCCCTCGACGGCCATATCACCGGGCTTGGCGCCTTTCAAGATCTTCACCACCATGTGTCCGGTTTGACGGCCGATGTCGTAGTAGTTGAAGCCCGCTGCCGCGACCGCGCCGCGCTTGACCGAATCGGTGTCGCCTGCGAGCACCGGAATGCGCGCTTCGTTGCCGACCTTGACCACCGCTTCGAACGCCGAAACGACGGTGTTGTCGGTGGGGATGTAGATTGCATCGACTTTGCCCACCAAAGAACGGGCCGCCGCCAGGACTTCGCCCGATTTGGTCGCCGAGGCGACGGTTACGCTCATACCCGCCTTAGGGGCTTCGGCTTCGATCAAGGTGACCAAGGATACCGAATTGGCCTCGCCAGGGTTGGAGATGATCCCCAAGCGCTTTGCGTTCGGCACCACCCGCTTGACCAATGCCATATGCGCAGCGATCGGGGTCATGTCGGTCACGCCGGTGATGTTGGCGCCAGGCTGGGTCATGTTATCGACCAGCTTCGCACCCACCGGGTCGGTCACCGCACTGAACACCACGGGAATGGTTTTGGTGCTGGCCGAAACCGTTTGCGCCGACGGCGTCGCAATGGCGACGATCACGTCCGGCGCGTCGCCGGCGAACTTCTTGGCGATCTGGGCCGCCGTTGCGGCATTGCCTTGGGCGCTTTCGAACGACCATTTCAGACCTTTGCCTTCTTCATAGCCGGATTCCGCGAGGACGTCCTTGACGCCCTTGCGGACGGCGTCCAGTGCCGGATGCTCGACGATCTGGGTGATCGCGACGTGCGCGTCGGCAGCCACCGACAGCGACGAAAACCCTAACGAAACCGCTGCCGCCAGTGCTGCGAAACCCATGCGTTTTGCAAACATTATGCTTTCCCCTTGATTGAATGCGGTTGTGCACCGTCAATTCGCAATGAAACCCTCTAGGGGCGCGATGGTAGCCAATTCGCAAAGGCATGCAAACCGAAACCTTCATCATTTTGCAATGCACACAAGATAGAGGTGGAGAGCGCTTCAGCGCTGGGTTTTGGCTTGGTTTTTCGCCAACACGTACGCAAGTTTTCGTGCCGCCAAGCGTTGAATCACGGTTTTGCTTTGGCGTGGGTCGGCGACCATAATGACTTCGGTGCCTGACTTCGGGTCGATGGCGACCACGCGCAAAATGTTGCCGTGGCGTTGAAATTCAAACAACACCTCACCCAACAACGGCGGTTGACCGCCACCTGCGCGCTTCGTGACCATTGGCATTAAATATCCCTTCTTCAGCGTTTAGAAAAGATTTCTGTTGGTTTCTGTTAAGCTGGCGATATCTTAGGCGCACGCTTTTTATTCACGCTTCACTAAAGGTTTGGTCTTTTGAGCACTTCGTCTTCCGGTCTGGGGGCTTTCCCCAACGTTCGCATGCGCCGCAACCGGGCACACAGCTGGTCTCGGCGCTTGGTGCGCGAAAATGCGCTCAGCCCCAACGATTTAATCTGGCCGTTGTTCATCATCGACGGCGAAAGCCAGCGTCAAGCCGTGTCATCGATGCCCGGTGTCGAGCGCTTGTCCATCGACCTGATCGTCAAGGCGGCGGGTGACGCCAAAGCGCTCGGCATTCCGGCCATTGCAGTGTTTCCCAACACCGCCCCCGCCGACAAGACCCCGGACGCCAAAGAAGCCCTGAACGCCGACAACATGGTGTGTCGCGCGGTGCGCGCCATCAAGGACGCCCACGGTGACGACATCGGCGTGATTTGCGACGTGGCGCTCGATCCCTACAATTCCGACGGTCACGACGGTCTGGTGCGTGACGGCAAGATCCTCAACGACGAAACGGTCGACGTGCTGTGCCAGCAAGCAATCGTTCAGGCGCGTGCTGGTTGCGACGTTTTGGCACCGTCGGACATGATGGACGGTCGCATTAAAAGTATCCGCGAAGCCCTTGATGCGGAAGGATTTCAAAACGTTCAACTGATGTCTTATGCAGCCAAGTACGCATCCGGGTTTTACGGCCCGTTCCGCGATGCAGTGGGCTCCGGCGGCGTGTTGACGGGTGACAAGAAGACCTATCAGATGGATCCGGCCAATTCCGACGAGGCACTGCGCGAAGTCGCCTTGGACATCGCCGAGGGCGCGGACATGTTGATCGTCAAACCGGGCATGCCGTATCTCGATATTTTGCGGCGCGTCAAAGATGCGTTCGCGATGCCGACCTACGCCTATCAGGTCAGCGGCGAATACGCGATGATCGAAGCCGCCGCCCAAAACGGCTGGCTGAACGGCGAGGCGGCCATGATGGAAAGCCTGATGGCGTTCAAACGCGCCGGGGCGGACGGGGTATTGAGCTATTATGCCCCGCGTGCGGCAAGATTGCTAAACGACACCTGAGACGTTTGCGATAAACACAAAAAAACGGCGCTTGGGATGAAGCGCCGTTTTTTTATGAAATGGGGAACTTAGATCTTGGCTTTGAAGTCCAGCAGCCGTTCGACGTCGAGAACCACCATCAACTGGTGATCGAGGCGATAGACGCCGCTGGCGAATTCGCGCCACAGCGGGTCCAAGGTGCTGGGGTTGCCTTCGTAGCTGCTTTTGCTGAGGCTGATGACGTCGCCGACACTGTCGACCAACAGGGTGTAGAGCTCGTTCTGCTGTTCGACGGTGACGCCCATCATGTGCTGGCGCTTTTGACGCTTGACGTTTTCGACCGCGCTTTCAGCCTTTTCGTCCGCGCCTTCGTCTTCGCCGCCTTCGATCAGTTCGAGATCCGTCTTTTTGTCGGCCAAGGCGGTTTCATCATTGATTTCACGTCGTTCCAGGCCCAAACGCACGCGCACATCAACCACGGTGACGATGCGTCCACGCAGGTTGATGGAGCCGCGAACTTCGGGCGGGGCCAGCGGGATCGAAGCGATGTTTTCGGGAACCAAGATGTCTTGAACGATCAAAACCGGAATGCCGAACAGTTGTCCCGCGATGTTGAACGTGACGAATTCTTCCAGATTTTCGCGCCCGACTGCGTCGACATCGGTGGATCCGGCTTTCACGAGTGCCTGTCCTGCCATTGAAGCCCAACTCCCTCTCGTTTTCCCGCCATGCTGACTGGCGGTGCTCTAAAATACGATCAATCACATATGGGGGGCCAACGGCCCCAAGCGCAACTGAAAAAAAATGCCCTGTATCGATTACGAATAGTGTAATCGATTGACTCACAAGCGGCAATCACCGTTGCGGTGTTCTTTTCGCATCCCCCAACCTACACTTTAAAGCAGTTGTTTGGCCGCGCGGGTGCTGTAAACTCGCCGACCACAACGCCAACACCCTGGGCAAAACGTCTTTGTTTTCGTCCCAAACCATAACCATAAAGGGGCACAGGCCGTTTGCGCTTCGCAGTGCACATGCGGTCGTCACACCATGAACGTTTCGTTTGAAGACATCCAGACCGCCGCCGCATTGATCGAAGACCGCGTTTTGCGCACGCCCTGTTTTCCCGCTGCGCGGTTGTCGGAACTGACCGGTGCGAACGTGGTGTTGAAGCTGGAAAATCTGCAACATACTGGGGCTTTCAAGGTCCGGGGCGCTTTGGTCAAGCTCTTGTCGCTCAGCGACGACGAGCGCAAAGCCGGTGTGATCGCCGCGTCTGCGGGCAACCACGCCCAGGGGGTCGGCTATTTCGCCCGCCAGCTGAATATCCCGGCCACCATCGTGATGCCGACCAACACCCCGTTCACCAAAATCGCCCGCACCGAGGCACTCGGTGCGCATGTGGTGCTGCATGGCGAAGGTTTCATCCAGGCACGCGATCATGCCTATGAATTGGCCGATCGCGAAGGCTATACGTTCGTTCACCCCTATGACGACGAAAAGGTTATCGCCGGGCAAGGCACGATCGGCTTGGAAATGGTTCAAGATCAGCCGCAACTTGATTCCATCATCGTCGCCATCGGCGGTGGCGGGCTGGTTTCCGGCGTGGCGATCGCCGCCAAACACCTCAACCCCGAGATCGAGATTTTCGGCGTGCAGGCGGACACCTTCCCGTCTATGTACGACGCCTATCACCACTGCACCACCGATGCGCTGTACGGACAAACCATCGCCGACGGCATCGCGGTCAAAACCCCCTCGCCCAACACCCAGGCGATCATTGAAAAAGTGGTCGATGATATCTTCCTGGTCAACGAAATCGAGATTGAAAAAGCGCTGCAAGCTTATCTTGAGCTGAAACGGATTGTGACCGAGGGCGCGGGCGCGGCCCCGCTGGCGGCTTTGCTGCGTAACCGCGAGCACTTCAAGGGACGCACGGTCGGATTGGTGGTTTCGGGCGGCAACATCGATTCGCGCATGCTGTCGACGATCTTGATGCGCGGTCTGGCGCGCGAAGGCCGCTTGGTCAGCCTGCGCATCAAAATCATGGATATGCCGGGGGTACTGTCGAAAGTGTCGGAAATCATCGGCAACACCGGGGCGAACATCATCGAAGTGCATCACCAGCGGCTGTTTTCAGACGTTCCTTTGAAACAGACGGAAATGGATGTGGCGGTCGAAACGCTGGATCAAAAGCACGTGAAACACTTGGTCGAGATTTTGTGCAAGGCCGGCTTCGAAACGCGGGTGCTGAGCGGCACGTCGGAATAAATCCTGTCCTGAAATGCCCCGTGACGGAACAGAGTCGGCTTTAGCGTTCGACTTTGTATGGATTGGTGTTGGTGTGAAATTTACGTTTGGCGCGCTGTTCGTACGCGACCTTACGCTGCTCGACCGCCGACAGAGGTGACATTTTCGACACCTCGGAAGATTTTTGCGGCCGTGCGGCCGCAAGGTGGCGTGCGGCCCGGCGCTGCAAGTGATCCATGTCTTTGGTGTGGTCGCCCCATACTTTCATTTGACTGCTCATATACGTGATCGAATGGTCGTGATTTCCGTCGGATCTTAACGAAATCAACAATCGGTTGCAAATTCTGGTGGGCGTCTATTTTTTCAGCCCGAGCGAACCGCTCATATCGCTGAGCGATGGGGTCGCGTTCAAGCCGTCACGAATGTCCGTCGAGCGCGCATCCGCCATGATCCTCTTGTGGCCGCTGGAAGCAGCACTTGGCCGCGCGCGCTTGGTTCCCTTACCGATGAGGTATTCCGCACGGCGGCGCAGGTGATCCATGTTGTGATGATATTTCCACAGGCTCATGGCGAGATCCTTATCGTCATCCAGGTCGTTGATTGGGCTTCAACACGACAACGCCTTAACCGGCACTTTTCATTCAAATTTTTATAAAAAATATCGCACGCTGTCATATGCGCTTGAAAAACAATGCGGTAGCCCGCTCGTCGTTGACTTCGGCAATCCCATCGTAAGGCAAATCGGGGGCCCAAAAGGAATTGCTGACCAGCAACGCGCCGGGCTTCATGTCGGCTTGCGCGCGTGCGATCAGGCGCGGCATGGGCGCCGGTGACAAAAAAGCGTACGCGATATCGTAATCGCCGAGGCTGACATCCCAGAGGCTTTTGAATTCGACCCGCGCATTGTTCCGCCCATGCAACCGCAGCCAACTCACTAGAAACGGTCCTGGGGCGTTTTCCACGCCGACGAACCGCCAATCGGGATGCGCCTTGGACAAATACGCAAGGGTTCCCCCCACGCCGCAGCCCAAATCGATGAAATTCGGTTTCGTGTCGCCAGGCGCGTCAGCTTGTTGTGCTTCGCTTGCGATCATCTGCGACAAAGCCGCCCAGGTGGTGCGGTTGCTGAGATACAGAGGAACCCGTTCGCTGGACACGTTGCTGTAGACCAGCCACAACCCCGTGAACGCCAACAAAAACGGCCATGACGGCAGCGACAAGGCGAGAAACGCCCAGGCCACGATCGGCAGGACGAACTGAACGCCCAGCCACCATCCACGCAGACCGAACAGATAGCTCAAGACACTGGCGCCGATGCACTGCGTACCGATCATCGCCACCAGCGGCGGCCTTGTGCCGAAAATCAAGCTTGCGGCAAAACCTGCAGCAAGGCTCACACCAAAAGCCAGAATTTGCGCGGACAAAACGCGAACCAAAGGACCTGTGGCGCGCAAACGTTCACGGCGTGGACTTTGCACCATCACGCCGCCCTCGTCATTCAGGCTTCGCCGCCCAGTTTTTTGTACCCGCCGGCATAATACAACAGCGGTTCGACGCTCATGTCGGTGCTGAGATGGGTTACCGCACCGATCAAAATTACATGATCGCCGCCAGGATATTGGGCTTGCACATTGCATTCCACGATCGCGCTGGCGCCGGGCACCACCGGGCTGGCATTGCGCCCGGCAACGACCATACCCTCGCCCGCCAAGCCTTGACCGGGTTGGGCAAAGTGGTTCGACACGTCGACCTGTTCTTGGTTCAAGATCGAGACGTTGAATTGTCCGGCGTTGATGATGGCGCGCGCACGCGGTGATTCTTCGCCCAGGCACACCAACACCAAAGGCGGGTTTAAGGATACGGACGAAAACGAATTCACGGTCATGCCGATGGATTCGCCATAGGCGTTCTTGGCGGTGACCACGCACACGCCGGTGGGGAACCGGCCCATGGCGTCGCGAAACGCGCGGTCTGTGAAGGGATTAGGGGAAGTCGCTTGTGAAGTCACGGGGGCTTCGTCTCCATAATGTGGGGGCTTGATTTCAGGCTCTTTAAGGTGGCCGTTGATTTTCATGTGGGAATTGTGGTGTCTTGCGCCAAAAGCAATATTACATTTTATTTGGCTGTCTATATCATGACCATACAAGCAAGATTGTGATTATTTCAACATATCCGCCATATGACCCGCTATATGTACTCATATGGTATGAAAAATCATATCTTTATCCGGAATTCGCTTGATCAAGACGTTACCCAGAAGATACCCTGCGAATTGCGCCCAGACATAAGAATTCGATCCTTTGAGGCACATTCCTGAATGAAGTTTATAATTGGCTTTGTGGTTGTTATTGGCTCTGTCATCGGTGGCTATGTGTTGGCCGATGGGCATTTGGAAGTTCTATGGCAACCTCTTGAATTCTTGATCATCTTCGGCGCCGGTATCGGTGCGTTCATCATTTCGAACCCTGGTTCGGTGATCAAGGGCGTGCTCGGCACCCTGGGAAAATTGATCAAGGGATCGAAATACAATCAAAACAGTTACCTGGAACTTCTCAGCGTTCTGTACGCGATTTTTAAGCTGGCCAAGAGCAAGGGCGATCTGGCTTTGGAAAGCCATATTGAAAATCCGCATGAAAGCAGTCTTTTCAATCAATATCCGGGTTTTGCATCAGATCATCATGCGTTGGAATTCATGTGTGATTATCTGCGCTTGTTGACATTGGGCACGTCCAATCCCCATGAAGTCGAAAACATCATGGATATCGAGTTGGAAAGCCACCACGAAGCCGACCATGCCATTCACAGCGCCATGAACACTTTGGCCGACGGCCTGCCCGCCCTGGGTATCGTCGCGGCCGTGTTGGGTATCATTCACACCATGGGCTCGATCACGGAACCGCCGGAAATCCTCGGTCACCTGATCGGCGCGGCGCTGGTCGGTACCTTCAGCGGTATTTTGTTTTCGTACGGTTTCGTCGGCCCAATGGCGGCATCCATGGGCGCGACCATGAACGAAGAATCCAGCTATTTCACCTGCATCAAGGCCGGCATCATTGCCCATATGCAAGGTTATGCACCTCAGGTGTCGGTTGAATTCTCGCGCAAGACGGTGCCCGCTCATCTGCGTCCAACTTTTAAAGACCTTGAAGAGGCCTTGCAAAACGTTGGTAAAGTCGAATAGGCGCCCCGCCGCGACGTAATCAGCGCCACGCATCCGGAGACGCCTGATGGCAATGGATCAGCAACCGATCATCATTAAGAAGATCAAAAAAAGCGGCGGCGGCCATCATGGCGGCGCGTGGAAGATCGCGTATGCCGACTTCGTCACCGCGATGATGGCGTTCTTCTTGCTTTTGTGGTTGCTCAATGCGGTGTCGCAAGAACAGCTTGAAGGTATTGCGGATTACTTCGCGCCGACGGTGTCATCGACGTCGCAAAGCGGTTCCGGTGAAATTCTCGGCGGCACCACGGTGGCCGTCGACGGCGCCCTGGAAGACACCGTCAGCCGCCCGACGGTAACCATGGACCTGCCCCCGCCTTCGGCCGGTTCGGGCGGTGAAGCCATGCAGGACGAGCCTGTTCAAGCCGAAGTCGATGCCGAAGAAGCCAAGAAAAAGGCCGAACAGGACCAGTTCGACAAAGCGGAAAAAGACCTCAAGGAAGCGCTCGAAACCTTGCCGGAATTCCAGCAAATGGCGCAAAGCCTGATGATCGACAACACGCCCGAAGGCATGCGCATTCAAATCGTCGATCAAGACGGCTTGTCGATGTTTCCGTCCGGCAGCGCGTCCATGTACGAGCACACCGAACGGGTTCTGGGGCTAGTGACCGAAATCATCAAGAAGATGCCGCAAGACATCGCCATCAGCGGTCATACCGACGCTGTTCCCATGGGCGGCGACGGCACTTACACCAACTGGGAACTGTCGTCGGATCGCGCCAATTCGGCGCGCCGCGCATTGTTGCGTTTGGGCGTTCCGGAAAAGCGCATTGCCCGCGTGGTCGGCAAGGCCGCGACGGAACCACTGTTGCCCGACGCCCCCACGGATGCCAAGAACCGCCGTTTGTCCATCGTGTTGATGCGCGGCACCGGTGAGCAGCCCACGCCAGCACCCCGCACCCCACCGCCAAGCATCATCAGGCCCGATGAATGATGTGAGGTGATTGATGCGCCATAATCTTACGTCCAACACGCATTTCTTTTTCACCACCACCCCTTTGCCTTGTCCGTATCTTGAAGACCGCCTTGAACGTCGCATGGTCACCGAATTGATGGGCCCCGACGCCACGGTGTTGAACGACAAGCTGTCCCTGGCCGGATTTCGCCGCAGTCACACCATTGCCTACGCCCCCGTCTGTGACGGCTGTTCGGCATGCGTATCCGTGCGTGTCCCCGTGCGCGATTTCGCCGCCAACCGCACCCAGCGCCGCATTTGGTCGCGCAACGCCGATTTGGTGGTGGGTGAACGCGCGGCCATCGCCACGCGCGAACAATATGAGCTGTTCAAACGCTACATTGACACCCGTCACGGCGACGGCGACATGGCCTTGATGGGCCATTCCGATTACCGTGCCTTGGTCGAAGAGACGCCTGTGCGCTCGAATTTGGTGGAATTCCGCGATGCCGACGGTCAATTGCTTGCGGGTTGCCTGACGGACCGCCTCGGTGACGGGTTGAGCGCGGTTTACAGCTTTTTCGACACGTCCGACGCCAAGCGCAGCTTGGGCACCTATGTCGTCATGTGGTTGATCCAACGCGCCCGCGATCTGGGGTTGGACTTCGTCTATCTCGGCTATTGGGTGCAAGGCAGCCCGAAGATGGATTACAAACGCAACTTCCGTCCGTTGGAAGCCTACACGCCAAATGGATGGAAGCGCTTGCCAGCGGCGCAAAATCGAAAGCCTTCAAACACATAATACAAATGGACGCATCACGCGTGAAATTGATACATCTGTTCAATAATGCATTGCGAAGGGATCTCTTTCCAAGATAGTCTTCGCAATGAAATCAAGCCAGTCCTGGGGGATCGGCATTTGAATGCAGCGTCTCGTTGAGGACGATGTGGACAAAAATTCGGGAGGATCATTCCAATATGAAACGTCGTGATTTTGTTAAAGGCGCGGCCCTGGCCGCCGGTGCAGTCGCCCTCGCCGCGTGCGGGCAAAAAGAAGAACAAGCCGCCGCACCCAAGGATGCTGCGCCAGCGCCCGCGATGCCGCCTGCGCCGGCCATCTCCAAACAAATGCGCGAATTGAAAATGGTCACGACTTGGCCAAAGGGCTTCCCGGGCCTGGGCACCGGTGCACAGCGATTGGCCGATTCCATCACCGCAATGACCGATGGCCGCATCACCGTGAAATTGTTCGGCGGCGGCGAGTTGGTTCCGGCTCTGGAATCGTTCGACGCAGTGTCCAACGGCACCGCAGACATGTACCACGGCGCCGATTACTACTGGCAAGGCAAGTCCAAGGCGTTCAACTTCTTCACCGCAGTTCCGTTTGGTCTGACGGCCAACGAAATGGACGCCTGGCTCTATTACGGCGGTGGTCAAGAGCTGTGGGACGAACTGTCGGCCGGTTTCAACGTCAAACCGTTCGCCGCGGGCAACACCGGCGTGCAGATGGGCGGCTGGTTCAACAAGGAAATGAACACTGTCGAGGATTACAAAGGCCTGAAGATGCGTATGCCCGGCCTGGGCGGCGAAGTTCTGCGCCAGATCGGCGGTCAGTCGATCACCCTTCCGGGCGGCGAAATCTTCCCGTCGTTGCAGTCGGGCGCCATCGACGCGACCGAATGGGTCGGTCCTTGGAACGATCTCGCCATGGGCTTCTATAAAGTTACCAAGTACTACTACTATCCGGGCTTCCACGAGCCCGGCTCGACGCTGAGTTGCGGCGTCAACGCCGGTGTGTGGAACAGCCTGAGCGCGGAAGACAAGGCCGTCGTTCAGTTCGCCTGCGCTGCGGAAAACAACCGTATGTTCGGCGAATTCAACGCCAAGAACGGCGACTCGCTTGACACTTTGATCAACGAACACGGCGTTCAGTTGCGCCGCCAGTCCGACGACATCCTCAAAGCCATCGGCGATGCGTCTGGCGACGTCATGGCGGCGGTTGCGGCCTCGGATCCGTTGTCGCAGAAAATTTACGACAACTTCCTGTCGTTCCGTAAAAAGGCCATGGGCTGGACCTCGTTGTCTGAAACCGCGTACACCGCGGCGCGCGCCCTCGACTACAAATACGGCGCCTGATCGGGGTGGCCACGACATGATCGGGACGGTGGGAACTCTCCCCCGTCCCGTTTTTGTGTAATTCATGCGCTCACACAAACAGTCAACAAAAGCAGGCGGGCATGGGGTTTCTTGAGAAGCTGTATTTAGCCATCGATTCCTTCAACAATCGCATTGGACGGATTATTTCGTGGACTGCGATCATTATGGTCTTGGTCCAGTTCCTGGTTGTGGTGATGCGCTATATCTTCAGTCTCGGATTCATCTGGATGCAGGAATCGGTGCTCTATCTGCATTCGATCCTGTTCATGCTCGGTGCGGGCTACACTTTGCTGCACGAAGGTCACGTGCGGGTTGACATCTTCTACCGCGAACATGGCGAACGCGGCAAAGCGGTGGTCGACTTCATCGGTTCGATCGTGTTTTTGCTGCCGGTGTGCGTGTTGTTGTGGTGGTGGTCGTGGCCGTATGTGGCGCAATCTTGGGCGATCGGTGAAGGGTCGCGCGAAACCAGCGGCATTCAAGCCGTGTACATACTCAAAACCCTGATTTTGATGTTTGCCGCGCTGATCGCGGTACAAGGCGTGTCGATGATGTTGAGATCGATGCTGACCCTCACCGGGCACATAACCGAACATGCCCGTGAAGATGGAGCCCACGTCTGATGCCGCTCAATGAAATTCTCGCCGTCATCATGTTCGTTACCGTGTGCGTGGCCCTGTTGGGCGGTTTTCCGGTGGCCTTTTCGCTGGCCGGCACGGCGTTGGTGTTCGCGGTCATTGGCTGGTCGCTCGATGTCTTCAATTTCTCGATGTTCGGCGCCATGCCGTCGCGCATATTCGGCACCGCCATGACCAACGACGTGTTGGTCGCGGTGCCTTTGTTCGTGTTCATGGGGGTGATGCTGGAACGCTCCAAGGTGGCGGAAGAGCTTCTCGACGCCATGGGCATGCTGTTCGGCTCGTTGCGCGGTGGTTTGGGTATTTCGGTTGCGGTGGTTGGCGCGTTGCTGGCCGCAAGTACCGGCATCGTTGGCGCCACCGTGGTGACCATGGGCTTGCTCAGCCTGCCGACCATGCTCAAACGCGGCTATTCGCCTTCTCTGTCGTGCGGCTCGATCTGCGCGGCGGGCACCTTGGGCCAGATCATCCCGCCGTCCATCGTCTTGGTGTTGCTGGGCGATCAGATTTCCAATGCCTACATCGACGCACAGCGCGCCATTGGCAATTGGTCGCCGGAACCGATTTCGGTCGGCGATCTGTTTGCCGGCGCCTTGATTCCGGGCATGATGTTGGTGTTGATGTACATCGGCTATCAAGTGCTCATGGCCATTGTGAAGCCCGAAAGCTCCCCCGCCATTCCGGCCGAGGAACTCCAGGCCGACGGTTTGATGGGGCGTATTTTACACGCGTTGGTTCCGCCGATCGTGTTGATCGTCTCGGTGCTCGGCTCGATTTTGGCCGGTGTCGCCACGCCGACCGAAGCCGCGGGCGTCGGTGCGGTCGGTTCGTTGATGCTGGCGGGTTTGCGCTTTAACGAAGGCCGTGGCCAAGCCATCATCGTCGGCGGCATCGGTCTGGTGATCATGCTGATTCTCGCCAACAGCTTCGATCTGCGCATGAGCCGCGACGAAATTCCCACCACCGACATGATCGCCATCGTCGCCGCGTTCGGCTGCGTCGGCTTACTGCTGTGGGGGCTGGGCACCAGCCTCAAACGCGTGTTGGAAACCACCATGGACGGCAGCCGCGACCCGATTTTGTACGAAGTCATGCGCACGACCATGGAAATCAGCGCCATGGTGTTCGTCATCTTGATCGGTGCGGGGGTGTTTTCACTGGTGTTTCGCGGCCTCGGCGGCGACGACTTGGTGCACGAAATCCTCGCCAATCTGCCGGGCGGAAAATGGGGCGCGATCTTGGTGGTGATGGCGGTGATGTTCTTCCTGGGCTTCATCCTCGACTTTATCGAGATCACCTTCGTGGTGGTGCCGATCGTCGCCCCGGTGCTGTTGCGCATGGACATCGATCCGGTGTGGTTGGGCATCATGATGGCGATGAACCTGCAGACCTCGTTCCTGACCCCGCCGTTCGGTTTTGCGTTGTTTTATCTGCGCGGGGTTGCGCCTGAATCGGTCACCACCGGGCACATCTATCGCGGTGTGATGCCGTTCGTCGCCATCCAGCTCATCGGCCTGATGTTGCTGGCGATGTTCCCGGCGCTGGCGACGTGGTTGCCGCACGTGATCTTCAACTAAGTGATTTCGGGATTTAGGTCGGCGTGACGCGGATATAGCGTGTGGTGATGACCTGGGACTTGCGCGGCCCCATGATGCGCCACACCGCCAACCAGCCGTTGGGTGCGAGTACCCGGTACAGGCCGTGGTAGATGTCGTCGCCGCATTTATGCTCGACGCGCACGATGCCCTTGGTCAAATCCAGGACGTGGAAAAAACGCCCGTCGGGAAAGCGCACCTCGGCGATCGACGGCGCGGGAAAGGTGTAGAGGTACTCACGCTCGGTCGAGGTTTGGATCTCGCCCATCTTGAGCTCGCCCTCTTCGCGGTAGTTCAGATTGTCGCCGTCGGCATAAAACTGCGCCACACCAATGCAATCGCCCTCTTGGTCCAATAGGGCATCGTGGACCTTGCGTTCGAATTGCCACGTGCCTTCGAGGTAGCCGAACAGGTCTTCGACGCGAAACGGGGCGGTCGCAGAGGACCGCCCCGAATGAATGCCACGATCTTCAGGACCGTTCATGTACCTGCATCCAGGTCACGATTGCGTTTGCCGAGGGCATGCCAGGCCATGGGCAACAAGAACATCGCCAAAGCCAGTTTCAGCACGTCGCCGAGGATGAACGGCGTAAAGCCCCATTCCAAGATCGGCTTATCCCAACCGAGCAATACGCCCAACCACAGAACGCCGGGTACATAAATGAGGGCGTTGCCGATCAACATCGCCAGCGCGGTGCCCAAAACGGTGCGGTCCCAGCCTCTTTCAGCCAGCCAACCGACGGCCATGGCCGCGATGACGTAGCCCAGAAGGTAACCGCCGGTTCCACTCATCATGTAAGCGAGGCCGATGCCTTTTTCCGGGGTGCCTGCAAACACCGGTAATCCAACCGCGCCTTCGGCCATGTACAGCAACAGCGTCGCGCCGGCCAGTCGCCAGCCGTACGCCATGCCCAACATCAAAACGGCGAAGGTGCCGAAGGTCATCGGCACGGGCCACAGCGGCACCTGGATTTTGGACGCCAGCGCCAAAAACAGCGTTCCGGCGATGGCCAGAACGGCTTTGCGCATGAATGCGCTGGACATTGTGTTGGATTGTACCGACGAAGGCCACAGCGTGCCAACCAGCGTGTTGTGAACCTGCGATGCGTGCATCATGTATGCCCTACTCCCCTAGAACCCAAATTGGGTGATCATCAAAATGTTTAAAGCCTGGGAATGATCTTTTTGGATTATGGCCCAAAAGCCCCGGCACCTCAAGCGAGCTTGATCTTACGAAAACTTGTTCGATGTCGGGAACCCGCGCGGTGCCAACGCCCCCGCACCGGCCCGTTTACCTTGCCATCGGATCAGCTCGGTTTCAGTGCGCCAGCCGCTGCCGAACGGAAACGACAGCCCGTCTTCGAGCTTGAACGCCTTGACGTCGCGCAACACCGCGCCGCCGCCTTTTTTGTAGCGTTGCAAGATCACGCCCTTGCCTCGGGTCATTTCAGGCATCTCATCGATGGGGAAAATGACGATTTTGCGGTTCGAGCCGATGGCGGCAATGGAATCCGCGCCTTCGGGCAGGATGGTGCAGGCCGTCGCCTCCGCCCCCGCGCCGACGTTCAGAACCACCTTGCCGTTCTTGGTTTGCGCCAACACTTCGTCTTCGGGGACGATGAAACCGTGTCCGGAATCGGACGCCACGATCAGCTTGCGGCCCGGCACGTGGACCAACATGGTGGTCACGTCGGCATCGTTGGGCAGATCGACCATCAGGCGCAGCGGTTCGCCATGGCCGCGCCCGCCCGGCAGCTTGTCGCAGCCGATGGTGTAAAAGCGCCCGTTGGTGGCGAACACCAACAGCTTGTCGGTGGTTTGCGCGGTGATGGCGAAACGGCCCTTGTCGCCTTCCTTGTATTTCAGATCCTTGATCTGCTCTTCGGTCAGATGGCCCTTGATGGCGCGGATCCAGCCTTTTTCAGAGCTCACCACGGTGATCGGTTCGCGCTCGATCATCGCTTCCAACGGCACCACCACGGCGGTTGGCGCGTCGCCGATCACGGTGCGGCGTTTGCCCAGTTCGGTCTTGGGGCCGAAGTTTTCCTTGATGGTGTTGATTTCCGCGGTGATCGTGGCCCAGCGCTTGTCTTCATCGCCGAGCAGCGCGGTCAGTTCCGCCTGTTCACCGACCAAGGCGTCGTTTTCGGTGCGGATTTCCATTTCTTCGAGCTTGCGCAATTGCCGCAAGCGCATGTTCAAGATGGCTTCCACCTGCACGTCGGTGAGCTTGAAGGCTTCGATCAGCGCGGCTTTGGCGTTGTCTTCCTCGCGGATGATGCGGATCACCTCGTCGAGATTGAGATACGCCACAAGCATGCCGCCCAAGACTTCCAGGCGGTGCGCGATCTGGCCCAAGCGATAGTTTGAACGGCGCTGCAAAACCACCATGCGGTGATCCAAGAACGCCCGCAGCACTTCGCGCAGGTTCATCACGCGCGGCGTGTTGTCGGCGTCGAGCACGTTCATGTTGAGCGAAAAGCGGCTTTCCAGGTCGGTCAGACGGTAGAGCTGTTCCATCAGCATCTCGGGCTCGACCTTGCCGGTGCGCGGTTCCAGCACCACGCGGATGTCCTCTGCGCTTTCGTCGCGGATGTCGGTGAGGATCGGCAGCTTTTTGTTGGTGATCAGTTCGGCGATCTTTTCGATCAGCTTGGATTTCTGAACCTGATAGGGAATTTCGGTGATGACGATCTGATAGGTGCCGCGCCCAAGGTCTTCCTTTACCCACTTGGCGCGCACGCGAAACCCGCCGCGCCCGGTCTTGTAGGCTTGCACGATGGCGTCGCGGGTTTCCGCAACCTCGCCGCCGGTGGGGAAATCGGGGCCTTGGATGAATTCCACCAGTTTGTCGATGGTCGCATTGGGGTACTTGATCAGGTGCTTGAACGCATCACACAGCTCGCCGACGTTGTGCGGCGGGATCGACGTCGCCATGCCCACCGCGATGCCCGCCGCGCCATTGGCCAGCAGGTTGGGAAAGTTCGACGGCATCACCGTCGGTTCGTCTTCCTCGCCGTCGTAGGTGGGGCGGAAATCGACCGTATCTTGGTCGATGCCGTCCAAAATGGCCATCGCCACCGCGGTCATGCGGGCTTCGGTGTAGCGCATGGCGGCGGCGTTATCGCCGTCAATGTTGCCGAAATTGCCCTGGCCGTCGATCAGCGGGTAACGCACCGCGAAATCTTGCGACAGGCGCACCATGGCGTCGTAAATCGACATGTCGCCGTGGGGGTGATACTTACCCATCACGTCGCCGACCACGCGGGCGCATTTCTTGAACCCCGACTTGGGATCCAGCTTCAATTGCTGCATGGCGTAGAGCAAGCGCCGGTGCACCGGTTTGAGGCCGTCGCGCACATCGGGCAACGAGCGCGACATGATGGTCGACATGGCATACGACAGATAACGCTCGGATAGTGCGTCGGCGAGACGGGTATCGCGGATTTCGCCTTTGAGGGCCGGTTCGGACATGGATTGTGGCTCGTTGTTCTAAGAATCGGTTGTGGTCGAGATTATACCCGAGTTTGGCTCAAGTCTGCGCCCCTAACCGCTCCACAAGCCGGGCGCGGGCTTGGGGCACCTGCTTTTGATGCGGGGCGAAGATGTGGCGTTCGAGGAAATATCCGGTCAGCTTCAAGCCTTGTAGGACCTCATTGAGGGTGTCGGCGATGCCGCCCGTTGCGCGCACGAACGCGGGCAACGGCAACAGTTGCGCTTTGTAAGGCTCACCGGCTTCGCGCGACACCGCCCGCGCCGATTTGGGTGAGACCCAAACCAGGTCTTCGGTGACCCCTGTGGCGGCGCAATGGTCGAGATCGAGGCGAAAGCCCAGTTCTTGCAACAAACCCAGTTCCCATTTGACGTAAAGGCTGCCCCAGCCTTCGACGTGTTCGGAAATGTCGCCGTGTTCCAACGCGTCGAGAAACGCGCCCAGCACCTCGTATAGCGCCGGATGGGCCTCGCGTTCGGGCAGCGCCGCCGCGCTCACGGCCAATGCCGCCGCCATGGCCGCCAGCCGGTCTGGACTGTCGAGCAGTCCGGCGGCGTAGCTGTGCACCGATTCGAGCTGAAAATTGCCGAGATGTTCGCTCAACCGCGCCCGCCAGGTGGCGCGCACGCGGTTGCCGGGTTCGATCAGCGCGCGCGTGCGCTTGGCAAAACCGCCTTTGACCAAGCCCGCATGGGCACCGCGTTCGCGCGTCAAAAGGGTCACGATGGCCGATGTTTCACCGTGCCTGCGCGCCGAAAGAACGATGCCGTCGTCTTGCCAGTCCATGGGCGGCATTGTACCTGCAGCGTCGCCCACGGGAAGCACGGATGTTGAAAAACCGTTCCGAGTGTCTTAGGTATTTGGCGGCCTCCCCGCCAACCCCGGACTGGGAACTCATCGCCGCTATGACCGTTTCATCCTTTCATCCGCCCCGCCGCATGCTCATGGGGCCGGGCCCTTCCGATATCGATTCCCGTGTGTTGCAGGCGCTGGGGCGTCCCGTCATCGGCCATTTGGACCCCGAATTCATCTTGATGATGGACGAGGTCAAGGGCTTGCTGCATTACGCCTTTCAGACCACCAATCAGATGACCCTGCCGATCAGTGCGCCGGGTTCTGCGGGCATGGAAAGCTGTTTCGTCAATTTGGTCGAACCGGGCGACAGCGTCGTGGTGTGCGTCAACGGCGTGTTCGGCGGCCGCATGGTCGAAAACGTCGAACGCTGCGGCGCAACCGCGATCAAGGTCGAAGACGACTGGGGCACGCCGGTCAATTTGAACAAGCTGGAAGACACCCTCAAAGCCAATCCCGGCGTCAAAGCGGTGGCGTTTGTCCATGCCGAAACGTCCACGGGCGTGCAATCGGATGCGGCGGCGATTTCCGCGCTGGCCCATGAACACGGTGCGCTGGTCATCATGGACGCGGTGACGTCGCTGGGCGGCACCCCGGTGATGGTCGACGAATGGAAGATCGACGCGTGTTATTCCGGCACCCAGAAATGCTTGAGCTGCGTGCCCGGTATCTCCCCCGTGACGTTTTCCGATCGCGCCCTGGACACCATTCGCGGGCGCAATCACAAAGTTCAAAGCTGGTTTTTGGACATGAACCTGATCATGGGCTATTGGAGCAGCGAAGGCGCCACCCGCTCCTACCACCATACCGCCCCGGTCAACACGCTCTACGCGTTGCATGAAAGCTTGGTAATGCTGAAGGAAGAAGGCATTGAAAACGCCTGGAAGCGCCACCGCCGCAATCACCTGGCGTTGAAAGCCGGGTTGGACGCACTGGGCCTCAAGCTGATCGTCGACGAAGCGCACCGCTTGCCGCAATTGAACGCAGTTCAAGTTCCCGACAGCGTCGACGAAGCCTTGGTGCGCCGTCGTCTGCTGTCGGAATACGGCATCGAAATCGGCGCGGGCCTCGGCGCGTTGGCCGGTAAGGTGTGGCGCATCGGCCTGATGGGGCAAAGTTCCAGCCCGCGTCACGTCACGTTGGCGTTGTCGGCGTTGGAAGCGGTGCTCACCGACATGGGCGTGTCCACCGGCCAAGGCGGCGCGGCAGCGGCTGCGCAAAAGGTCCTGTTGGCCTAACCTTCCATCACATATAAAATTAGAAAAACCGGCAATCTTATTGAGATTGCCGGTTTTTTTGTCTCATTCAGGCTTGCGGCGCAATCGACGGCGCACCAGGTAGGCACCGCCCAGCACCAGCACGGCGGCGGGCAGCCATCGCGCCAGCCACAAGATCGTGACGCGCACGGCGTAAATGACGGTGTTGGCGACATCCGACACCAGCCCGGTAAACGGTGAAAAATCCACGTCCCCGGCCTTGGGCGGGCGTTCGCTGTAGTTGAGGTCGAAGGCCACGTTATCGGTGACTTTTTCCACCCCCTTGCGGTCGCGGGTGAAACGCTCGATTTCGGTTTCGACGCGCATCAGTTCGCGTTCGACCTGCAGCAATTCGCCGATGTTCGACGATTTCTGGTCCGCCAGCGCATAGAGCCGGGTGCGCATGTAGGCCAAACGTTCCAGCCGTGCCTGGATATCTTGATAGTGCTCATCACGGTTTTGTGCGGTTTCATGGAACGCCGTCACGGCGCGTCCCTTGGCGTTCATCACATGGGCGTGAAATTCAGCCGCTTTGTCTTGGGGCACCAGGGCGCTCAGCGATGCGGTCGGTCGGGCGAAACTGGTGGCGCTGTTCACCGCCGTGACGCTACAGCCGAGCTTGAGGCAAAACTCGCGGTCCGCCTCCATCGCCTCGGAAACCGGGCCTTCGGCAACCTCGATCGCATAGGTGCGCCCGATCTGCATGCGCGGACCGGGACTGGTATCGACCGCCATTTCGGCGCTCATGAGGCGTTGCGGGGCGGTCATGCCCATGATTGCCGTCGGCGCGTTTTTCGTCAGCGGCTGAGGCGGCACATCGCGGCTGGGTTCGTCACAACCGGACAGAACCAAAACGACGGCGGCCATGGACAGTAGAACGGCGGATCGCATCAGGCACATCTCCTTTATGCAGCGACGGTTACGGAGTAAACCATAACGCGAACCGTCATAAAAGCGCACTTATGCGGCAAAATCATGGACAAAGATCAGGCGTCGAAATCAAGGCCCCAATCGCGGTAGCGGTCGGGATCGTCGCCCCACTTTTCGCGCACCTTGACGAACAGGAACAGATGCACGCGGCGGTCCAAGATTTCTTCCAGGTCCTTGCGCGCCTCGGCGCCGATGGTTTTGATCTGCTGACCGCCCTTGCCCAAGATGATGGACTTTTGGCTGTCGCGTTCGACGAAAATGACCTGTTCGATCTTGACCGAGCCGTTTTCGAACTCTTCCCAGGTTTCGGTTTCCACGGTGGTCGCGTACGGCAATTCCTGGCGCAATTGCAGATAGAGCTTTTCGCGGGTAATTTCCGCCGCCAACAGGCGTTCGGTCATGTCCGAGACTTGGTCTTCGGGGAAATGCCACGGCCCTTCGGGCATATGACCGGCCAAAAACGCCACCAGATCGTCGACGCCGTCGCCATTGAGGGCCGAAACCATGAAGATTTCGTCGAAAATGCCCTCTTCGTTGAGCTGGGTCGCCAGTTCAAGCAGTTGCGGCTTCTTGATCTTGTCGACCTTGTTGAGCACCAGGTGGGCGCGCTTGCTCTCGGTTTTCATGCGCTCGATGATGGCGCGGGTGTCGCGGTCGATGCCGCGTTCGGCATCGATCAACAGCAGCGACACATCGGCGTCCCCCGCCCCGCCCCATGCGGCGGCGACCATGGCGCGATCCAGGCGGCGGCGCGGTTCGAAAATACCCGGCGTGTCGATGAACACCAACTGGGCGCGGCCGTGCACGGCGATGCCCATGACCCGCGCGCGGGTCGTCTGCACCTTGGGCGAAACGATCGAAACCTTGGTGCCGACGACGCGGTTCACCAGGGTCGATTTTCCGGCATTGGGCGCGCCAAGAACGGCAATGAAGCCGCAGCGTTCAGTGGCGTTGGCGGTGTCAGTAGTCATTTCGCGTTCTCCAATTTGCTCAGCAACGCGGCTGCCGCGTCTTGTTCGGCGCTGCGTCGCGACGCCCCGCGCCCGTCTTGAGCGCCGTGATCCTTGACGCTGACGCGTATGGTGAAGATCGGGGCGTGGTCGGGGCCTTCGCGGCTGAGAATTTCATAGCTCGGCAATCCCAACGAGCGCGCTTGCGCCCATTCCTGCAGTGCCGTTTTGGCGTCTTTGGGCGGGCTCAGGTCTTCGCCGATCAGGCCGCTCCACTGGCGTTCGATAAATGCCGCCGCCGCCTGCAGACCGCCGTCGAGATACAGCGCGCCCAAAATAGCCTCCAGGGTGTCGGACACCACCGAGGCATGGCTGCGCGCGGCGGTTTTGGCATCGACCGGCTGGGTTTGCGCGAAATCGGCCAAGTGGATGCCGTCGGCGATTCGCGTCAAGGCTTCGCGTGATGTCAGCCCGGCGAAACGCCGCGCCAATTCGCCCTCGTCTTCATGCGGAAATTCCCTGTACAGGGTTTGCGCGATCACGATGCCGAGCACCCGATCGCCCAAAAACTCCAACCGTTCGTTGGATTTGGTGCGCTGTTCGGTGGTCGAGGCGTGGCGCAGCGCTTGGTTCAGCAGGGCTTCGTCCGTGAAGGTATGGCCGAGAATCTCTTGCAGCTTTTTCAGCACTTTGCTCAGTCCACGCTTTTAAAGAAGCGTTCGAACCGCAAGGTCCACGGCCACGACCACACTTCCCAGAACGAACCGTCGTTGGAGAAGAACATCATCTCCGCCCGGCCCACCAGATTTTCCTTGGGGATATAGCCGACATCCATCAAAAAGCGGGAATCGCGCGAATTGTCGCGGTTGTCGCCCATGCCGAAGAAATGCCCGTCCGGCACGCGATAGAGCGGCGTGTTGTCGGCCGGATAGGTATCGGATTCTTCGAGGATTTCGTGGCTCACCCCGTTCGGCAGGGTTTCTTTGTAGCGCACCGTGTTGTGAAAAATACCGCGGGTGTCTTGGTAAACGAACTCGCCCATTCGCTCGCGCTTCACCGCTTCGCCGTTGATGTGCAAAATGCCGCCGCGCACCTGGATGGTGTCGCCGGGCAAACCGACGATGCGCTTGATGTAATCGGTTTTGTTATCGGTCGGCAGTTTGAAAACCACCACGTCGCCGCGCTTGGGCAAATCGTACATGATCCGGCCCGGGATCAGCGGCAGGCTGAACGGCAGCGAATGTTTCGAATAGCCGTACGACGATTTGGACACAAACAGATAGTCGCCCACCAGCAAGGTCGGAATCATAGAACCAGATGGAATGGAGAACGGTTCAAACGCGAATGTGCGCACCAAAACAGCGATCAACACCGCATAAACGATCGTTTTGACGGTATCCCACAGGCTTTCCCCACTGTTTCCGGTGGCGGCATCCATCAGGTCTTCAACGTCGAGGGGATTGTCGGTCATTCGATGTCCTGTTTGGTCTGTTTGCGCAAGCGCTTCAGCGCTGTGGGGTGGCCGAAATGATCACCATGGCGTGGGCCAGAGGATATTCGTCCGTAAGGGAAATGTCGATTTTTGCTTCATATCCTTCGGGTGTGAGGCTTTGTAGCCTTTCCAGGGCCCCGTTGGAAAGGGTCATGATGGGTTGCCCGCTGGCGAGGTTGTCGACTTTCAGGTCGCGCCAGAACACGCCGTCGCGAAATCCGGTACCCAGCGCCTTGGCGCAGGCTTCCTTGGCGGCGTAAAACATGGCGTAGCGATTGGCCCGCGCGGCGCCGCGTTTTTCCGCCTTTTGACGTTCCTGATCGGTGTAGACACGTGCGACAAAGCGGCTTTCGAACCGCGCCAGCGTCTTTTCGATGCGCCGTATGTCACAAAGGTCCGTGCCGACGCCCAGGATCATTACGCCCTCACCCCTTGGCGGGCTTCGTCCATCAAGCGGCGCATTTCGCGGATGGTGGCGTCAAAACCGACGAAGATCGCCTCGCCGACCAGGAAGTGGCCGATGTTGAGTTCTTTAATGGTCGAGATCGCGGCGATGGGCTTGACGGTGTCGTAGGTCAAGCCGTGCCCGGCGTGGCATTCCAGGCCCAGCTGTTCGGCGTGCGCGGCGGCTGTGACGATGCGTTCGAATTCGGCGTCGCGCTGCGCGCCAGGTCCAAAATCACAATATGCCCCGGTGTGCAATTCGACAACCGGCGCGCCCAGCGCCTTGGCGGCGTCCAAGGCGGTCGGGTCGGGTTCGATGAACAGCGACACACGGGTGCCCGCATCGCTCAATCGCGCGATATAGGGTTTGAGCTTGTCGAACGCGCCGACCACGTCCAGGCCGCCTTCGGTGGTGCGTTCTTCGCGTTTTTCCGGCACTAGGCACGCCGCGTGCGGCTTGTGGCGCAAAGCGATGGCGAGCATTTCCTCGGTCGCGGCCATTTCCAAGTTCAACGGCAGGTCGATCTCGTCGCACAGGCGCAAAATATCGGTGTCGGTGATGTGGCGGCGGTCTTCACGCAGGTGCGCGGTGATGCCATCCGCACCGGCGTCCGCGGCCATTTTAGCGGCGCGCAAAGGGTCTGGGTAATCCCCGCCCCGGGCGTTGCGGATGGTGGCGACGTGATCGATGTTCACGCCCAATCTCAGTTTGGAGGCATTGATATTTGGGGAGGTCATATCAAGAATTCTCTTGGCGGTTGCGGAATTTGCGGGTGCGGCGGTGATGGCGTGCGGCCTGATATTTGGAAATCATCGGCAGCAACGGGAAATAGAAGATAAACCACACCGCAATCGCCACCGGCACGCAGCCGACCAGCATTGGCCACAGCACAGGTCCCGAGGTCTCTGCCAGGAATTCGAAATCCAAACGGTGCATGGCTTCCATGCTTTCGGTCAGCACGTCGAGAAAGTCGACCTGTTGGGCGTCCACGCCATCGGCGCGCAAGATCCACGTGCCGACGTTGTAGACGCCGATCCAGATGAACGGAAAGGTCCACGGATTGCCCACCGCCGTGCCGATCGCGCTGGCCAACACGTTGGCGCGGATCGCCAGGGCCAGCAACGCCGACAGCACAAAATGCAAACCGATGAACGGAGTGAACGAAATCGCCGCGCCGCACGCAAACCCCGCTGCCAGCGAATAGGCTGAGCCGGGAATGCGCGCGACCCGATGAAACACGTATCGGGTCGAACGGTGCCAGCCGGACGTGGGCCACACGAACTGGCGCACACGGCTGAGAATCGATGGTTTTTCGCGTCGTTGAAACATGAGCGCACTATAGGTCAAAGCGGTCGGCAAACTGTAGTCAAAATATATGAAATCTTGAGTTATTTAGGAGCACATCTCAACCGCGGGCGCGTTCGATGGAGTTGATTTCTGGGGTCGCGCGCAAGGCGGCGATGATCTCGGACAAATGCTTGACGTCACGGACCTCGACATCGACCAGCATGTCGTAGAAATCCACCGAGCGAGAGATGATCTTGAGATTGGAAATGTTGCCCTCGCCGCGCGCGACCACGTTCGAAAGCGCGCCCAGGGCGCCGGGCACGTTGAGCAGCGTCAGGTGAATGCGGCTGACGTGATTGTCGTCGCTCTGAGACTCGGATTGTTCCCACGACACGTCGATCCAGCGTTCGGTCTGGTCTTCGTATTGGTGCAGGCCGTCGCAGTCGATGGTGTGAATGGTCACGCCCTTGCCGGTGGTGATGATGCCGACGATGCGATCGCCCGGCAGCGGATGGCAGCACCCGGCGTAATGGACCGCCATGCCGGGAATCAGGCCGCGGATGGGAATGCCGGCGAAATCGCCCTTTTGCTTGGCCTTTTTGGCGCGCGCGTTGCCGATCGGAACGATTTTACCCAGTTTGTGGGCGACGCTTTCCTTTTTGGTGCCGGGATAGACCGCTTCCAAGACCTCGCGCGCCGTGGTATGGCCCATGCCGACCTCGGCGACCAGGTCGTCCACGCTGTCTTTTTGGAAGATCTTCACCACGCCCTTGAGGCCTTTTTCGGTGAGCGGATAATCCTCCTCGACGAACACCCGTTCCAGCATGGCGTTGCCCAGCGCAATATACTGATCGCGTTCTTTCAGGCGGACATAGCGGCGAATACGCGCTCGAGCCTTGCCGGTGACGACGAAGTTTTCCCACGTCGGCGATGGGGTGTGGGTTTTCGACGTGACGATATCGACCTGGTCGCCGTTTTTCAGCCGCGTGCGCAACGGCATCATGCGCCCGTTGATTTTCGCGCCGACGCAGCGATCGCCCACTTCGGTGTGCACCGCGTAGGCGAAATCCACCGGTGTGGCGTCTTGCGGCAGATTGATCAGGTCGCCCTTGGGCGTGAAGCAGAACACTTGGTCCTGGAACATCTCCAACTTGGTGTGTTCGAGGAATTCTTCCGGTTCCGCCGCCGTTTCGAGAATTTCCAGCAGTTCGCGCAGCCAGCGGTATTGTTTGCCGTCGGTGGGCTTGCCGCTGACGCCGTCATCGGATTTGTAGCGCCAGTGTGCAGCCACGCCGTTTTCCGCCACTTCGTGCATGGAGCGGGTGCGGATTTGAATTTCGATGCGGTGCTTTTGCGGTCCGATCACGCCGGTGTGCAGCGACTGATAGCCGTTGGGTTTTGGCACCGAGATGTAGTCCTTGAAGCGCCCCGGAACCACCCGATAGGCATGGTGGATTACGCCCAATGCCTTGTAGCATTCCGTGGTGTCGTCGACCGCGATGCGAAACGCCATGATGTCGGACATGGCTTCGAACGGCACGTCCTTTTTCTGCATTTTGCGCCAGATCGAGTACGGGGTTTTTTCCCGTCCCGTGACGTCGGCGTCGACCTCGTATTTTTTTAGGGTTTCGGACAGTTCGGCGATGATGCGCGGCACCAAGGTCTTGCCTTCGTCGCGCAAGTAATCCAAGCGTTTGAGCACGCTGTCGCGGGCTTCCGGGTTGATTTCGGCGAACGACAGGTCGTCGAGTTCGTTCTTCAGCTCCTGCATGCCGATGCGTTCGGCCAAGGGAGAGAAGATTTCCATGGTTTCGGTGGCGATGCGTTTGCGTTTTTCAGGCTTCTTGATGTAATGCAGCGTACGCATGTTGTGCAGGCGGTCGGCCAGTTTGACCAACAGCACGCGGATGTCTTCGGACATCGCCAGCAGCAGCTTGCGGAAATTTTCGGCCTGTTTGGAATGGTCCGACTGAAGTTCGATCTGGGTCAGCTTGGTGACGCCGTCGACCAGTTTAGCGACCTCGACGCCGAACATTTTTTCCAACTGCTCGATGGTCGCGCCGGTGTCTTCAACGACGTCGTGCAGCAGCGCGGTGGCGATGGTCGCGGCATCCAGACGATAGCCGGTCAAAATGCCGGCGACTTCCAGCGGGTGGGAAAAATACGGATCGCCCGATGCGCGCATCTGCGAGCCGTGCGCCTTCATGGCGTAGACGTATGCGCGGTTGATCAGGTCCTCATCGGCGCCGGGATCGTAGGATTTGACGGTTTCAACCAGTTCGAACTGCCGGATCATGAAAAAGCCCTCCGCACGACGACGGTCGAAGACCGGTGTGCAAAGGGCGTTTCATGGCAGTTCTCAAGGCAAATTTGGGGGAGAGACGCCCCGGGGATGAAGGCTCGGCACGCCTGAAGTTGACGGTCTGCGTGCCGGATCATCCTCAATACCCCTCGATTTCTGCCCCTTCCATCATGGCTTCGGCTTCGGCCATGGCGTCGGCAACATCTTCGGCGGCCACGTCGTGGACCGTCAATTCGTCTTCCTCGACCTCTTCGGCTTCGTTGGCTTCACCGCCATATTCGCCGGAGACATCTTGTTGCAGGGCGCGGACGTCCATCTCTTCTTCGATGGGTTCGTCGCTTTCCACGTAACGCTGCAAGCTCTTGACCAGGGTTTCTTGCAAGACGCCGTAATCGACGGTTTCGTCGGCGATTTCGCGAAGCGCGACAACGGGGTTTTTATCGTTGTCGCGGTCCATGGTCAGTTCCGCACCGGCGGAAATGTCGCGCGCACGCTGCGCGGCGGTCATCACCAGCTCAAAGCGGTTGGGAATTTTGGTAACGCAATCTTCGACCGTAACGCGGGCCATGGTGCAGCTTCTCCAATACCAGGGTGTGAATCAGCCGATTATATATTGTGTTGGTCGGCAGAAGGCAACATTTAACGAAATATAATTACGCGTTTTTTCAAGGATTTTCAGTCGTCATCCAGATCGTCGTCGAAATAGGGCTCTTGCGCGCCGTGCTCGGGCTCCATGGCGCGGATCACCTGTTCGTCGCTTAAGTCCGCGATCAATGCGTCCAAGGTCGCACCGGTGCGCGGATGAATCCACCCCGGAACCACGTCGCGCAACGGCAGCAGCACGAACGCCCGTTCGTGCATACGCGGGTGCGGCACGTCGAAATCCTGATCGTCCGCCGTGACGAAGTCGTCATAGGCCAACAGATCCAAATCGAGCACCCGCGGGGCGTTCTTTTCACTGCGGACCCGGCCGAAATCCGCTTCGATGGCGTGCAAAACGTCCAAAAGCGCACGCGGGCTCAAGTCCGTGTCCACCAAGCACACGCCGTTGACGTACCAAGGCTGGTCGCTGATGGGAACCGGCGCGCTTTCGAACCAGCGCGAACGGCGGCGCACGCGCACGGCCGGATGGGCGTCAAGCGCCGCCAAGGCGGCCTCGATCGTCTGGGCAGGGGTGCCGTAGCGCGCGGATGGCAGGTTGGCGCCGAGAGCGATTAAGATCGTGGACTTCAACATGTTGGCAGCAACGACACCCTAATTTAAATGCGTGCAAAATGCCTTGCACGCCCTCATGACAGCGCCTACCTATAATCCATCTGCATAATTTCAGATATATTTCGTTTTCATTATTTTATAAGGGATTGATTAATATGATATTTTACCCTCAAGAACGGATCGGATTGTTCATCGACGGCTCCAACCTGTACGCTGCGGCGCGGGCGCTTGATTTTGATATCGACTACAAACGTCTGCTGGAACATTTTGCCGCCAAGGGGCACTTGATCCGGGCGTTGTATTACACGGCGCTGATGGACGATGCGGAATATTCCCCGCTACGCCCGCTGGTCGATTGGCTGGATTATAACGGCTATACCATGGTCACCAAACCGACCAAGGAATTCACCGACAGCGCCGGTCGGCGCAAAATCAAAGGCAACATGGACATCGAGCTGGCCATCGACGTGATGGAAATGGCCGACAACCTCGATCACGTGGTGCTGTTTTCCGGCGACGGCGACTTCCGCCGCTTGATCGAAGCCATTCAGCGCAAGGGACTGCGGTGTTCGGTGGTCAGCACCGTCAAGTCGTGTCCGCCGATGGTGGCCGACGAACTGCGCCGCCAGGCCGACCATTTCATCGAACTGGCCGAATTGCAAAAAAGCATCGGGCGCAGCGGCGATCGCCCCGTCCGTCCGCCTCGCGAACATGGCCAAGGTAACGATTTCGTCCAACGCGACGATCAGCCCGACGCCGATGACGACGATTTGGCCGCGCCCAAGACCCCCGGCGATTTCGCTGAACTGATCTGAGCGCGCCAGCGGCCATGACGGATATCGAGCCCCACCCTGGATGTGAGCGGTGCGCGCGGCTGGTCGCCTATCGCACCGACAATCAAGCCAGTTATGCGGATTTTCACAACGCACCGGTGCCGAGTTTCGGTCCGTTGACGGCCGAACTGTTGGTCGTCGGTCTCGCGCCCGGACTTAAAGGCGCGAACCGCACCGGTCGGCCGTTCACCGGCGATTACGCCGGCGATCTGCTGTATCCGACATTGCTGGCGTTTGGCCTGGGCAGCGGAACGTATGGGGCCGAGGCCCATGACGGTCTTGAGCTGACGCGCTGCCGGATCACCAATGCGGTGCGCTGCGCGCCACCGCAAAACAAGGTGGTCGGGGGTGAAATCGCCGCGTGCAACCCCTACCTTGGCGCCGAAATCAAGGCCATGCCCAATCTCAAGGCGCTGATCGCCCTGGGCACGGTGGCACATGGCGCGGTTCTCAAAGCCTTGGGCCACAAGCTCTCGGCTTTCAAATTCGCCCATTGCGCTCAGCACGATTTGGGCGGTGGTCTGGTGTTGACGGACAGCTATCACTGTTCGCGATACAACACCAACACCGGGCGATTGACCGAGGCCATGTTTCACGATGTTTTCCGCGCCGCGCTATAGTGTTACAGTGCCGCCGCTTCGTTAATTTATTTCACACATTGAGGATGATATGCGCGTTATTTGCCTGGATATGGAAGGTGTTCTGGTTCCCGAAATTTGGCTCGGCGTCGCTGCGGAAACGGGAATTGAGGAACTGCGCCTGACCACCCGCGACATTCGCGATTACGACGAATTGATGCGCCACCGCCTGAAGATCCTCGATCAGCACGGTATCAAGATCGATCTGATCCAAGAGGTCATCGCCTCCATGGGGCCGATGGACGGCGCCAAGGACTTCCTTGCCGAGTTGCGCAGCCAAGCCCAGGTGATCATTCTCTCCGACACGTTCTACGGTTTCGCCAAACCGCTGATGGAACAACTCGACCGGCCAACGCTGTTTTGCCATTACCTCGACGTGGCCGAAGACGGGCACATTTCCGGTTACCGTCTGCGCACAACCGATCACAAAACAAAGTCTGTCAAAGCATTGAAAGAGCTGAATTTCGTCACCGCCGCCATGGGCGACAGCTACAACGACACGGGCATGATCCAAGCCGCCCACGTGAGCGCCTTTTTCCGCAGCCCGCAAAACGTGCTGGACGATTTTCCCGATTATCCGCACTTCACCGATTACGAAGCCGCGGCGAAGTTCCTGCTCACGGCCGAACCGCGCGAGGGTTGAACGCGCGCGTCATGGCCGAGATCGTCAACCTCAACAAAGCCCGCAAGGCCAAGGCGCGCAGCGACAAAGAACGCCGCGCCGAAGCCAACCGCATCAAGCACGGCACGCTCAAGGCGCTGAAACAGCTTGAAGCGGCGAAGAAAGCTTTGCGCGATAAGGACCTCGACGCCAAGAAGTTGCGCGAGACGGATGAAACCTCCGACTGAGGTCGGATAACGGCCGGACTCAATCGTCCTTTTCGTGTTCGGGGTCTTCCAACAGACGGTGCAAATGCACCAAGACGTACTTGACGTTGGCGTCGTCGACGTTGGCATGGGACTTGGCGCGCCACGCATCGAGCGCTTCGGCGTTGTTGGGGTAAATACCGACGATATCGAGCTTCGACGGATCGTCGAATTCCAGGCCGCGCGGGTCTTTGACGTGACCGCCGAAAACCAGATGAAGAAGCTGCTTGTCGCGAGTGCTCATGAGATATTTGGCCCTTTCGAGGAATGTCTTGTTCGTGGTCCGACACATCATTGTGCGCCGCAGCAATTCTACGAGCGCGATGTTTACCCCGCAAGGGAAACTCAACTTCATATGTAAAATAGACTCTCAAATCAGTGTCTTAGTCAGTCAGTGGTGTGCCTAGACTCTGATGTGTTTGGTGTCTAGTTAGACTCTCGTGATGACTGTCAGCGGGCGCGTGTGGTGTGTGGGTGGCGTGAGTTGAATATATTAAGACAGTCTTAATGACTGTCTTGACAGTGATTCTCTCTGTAATTAGACTCTGATTAGACAATGAGAGGTTTTGGGGGAAACCAACCATGCTGACCAGCAAGGATCTGTTGGACCTGACCGGCCTGTCCCGTGCGACGTTGAACAACTACATCGCGCAGGGGCTGTTGCCCAAACCGGACGTTCGACCGACTATTTCCGGTGGGCGCGCCACGCGCATCGGCTTTTTCCCCTCCTCCGTCCTCAACATCATCGAAGAGATCAACACGCTCAAACGCGAGGGATTTTCCATGTCTGAGATTACGGACAAGCTGTCGGCCACCGCTTCCGCCGCCGCAACTGCGGCCCAAACCGTGAATGCGCCACAATCCACACAAAGCATGCAAAGCGATTATGCCTCGCCGGCTTTGCCGGGCGGCGTGACCTCGATCCAGATGGGCGCTGATGGCATGCGCCTGACGTTGGATCAGATCCAGCACCCGGCCTATCTGGTCAATCCGATGTTCGAACTCGAATGGCACAACGACGCCGCCCGCGATTTGGTGCTGGGCCACGGCACCAACCTGTCCAGCGACATTCAAGAACGCAACCTGTTCGGTCTTCTGATGGATGGCGACGCCGCAATCCAGGGTGCTGCCGGCATGGACGACGTATTGAGCTTTCACCTTTCGGTGGCGAAAAACCGCGTTTCGCGACGCCAACTGCTGAGCCTCGATGCCGATCTGGACGATGAAAAGCTCGATACCTTGGTGTCCATGTACGACGACGCCGTGCCGCAAACGCCCGGCCGGGTGGTTCACGCCCAGGTCAATCTGGGCCAAGCGGGGATCAAGGACAATTGGTACAACGTTTACGTATCATTCTTTCGCGAGGGCATCTTCTTCGCCTATTCACCGATGGAAAGCCACGAAGACGAACTGATGGCGCTGTTGGCGCGCCGCGACATCGTGATCAAGGATCTGTTGAAAAAGCGGCGTCCCTACCTCACCCCGCTGGCGGTGTTGGTGGCGGATTTGCAGGGATCGGTGAAGATTTGCGCGGAATTGCCGCCCGAAGAATATTTCGAACTGATCAACGACATCTGGGGCGCGATGGAACCCAAGCTGCGCAAATATTACGCTACCCACGGCAAGCACGTGGGCGACGGCATGGTCTATTACTTCTTTCCCCAGCCGGACTGCAACTACGTGCTCAATGCGGTGCGTTGCGCCCAGGAAATGAAGGACGTGATGAAAGAGATTTCGCGCACGTGGAAAAAGCGCAAAAACTGGCTCAACGATCTTCAGCTCAACATCGGTCTGGTCGAAGGCCAGGAATGGTTCGGCACCTACCAGACGCCGACTCACATCGAATTCACCGTGCTGGGCGACACCATCAACCAGGCCGGACGCCTGTCGGATTTCGCCCAGGATGGATCCGTTTGGGTGACCAAGGCGATGCTCAGCCAAGTTCCGGCCAAGGATCGCGGCTTGATCCGCTACGGCATCCGCCGCAAGGACGAGCACGGCGCGGATATGTTGATCCCTGAAACCTTCTCGCGGATCGCCAATCTGGTCGATTTGGACAACGCCAAGTACGAAAAATTCCGCGACATCGCGGTGTTGCCGGTCACCGAAGTGCTCGACGTGGCATAACCTGATGCCTTAGACCTGAACTGTTTGATCCATAACTTGATCCACCGCCGAGATCAGATCTTCGGCCGTAAACGGCTTGCGCAGTTGCGCGGCTGCGCCGATGACCTCGGCGGCTTTGAGGTAATTCGTGTGGGCTTTACCGTACCGTGCGGTCATGGCGATAATCTTGATGTCGGGATATAGCTTGAGGGCTTCGCGGATGATGTCCAAGCCGTCGCGAAACGGCATGAAGATATCGGTGATGATGAGATCAAATTTGGTGGTTTCGCATGCATAAAGCCCCGCTTCGCCGTCAAGGGCGGTGGCGATCTCATGACGATCGCCAAGGCATACCTTGGCAAAATCCAAAATGTCCTGGTCGTCATCGATGACGAGAATTTTTACCATTTGTCGCCCCACTCCTCGCAGCACTTTTATCGATCAATACGATTTTATAATATAACTTAGAATCATCCCAACGCTTTACAGTGGCCTGTATATTTTTGTCTGTACTTGACCGCGCGCAAGGCGCTTCACGGTACCGCACGCAAGCATGAAAGCGGTTGGCATCGACGTGTTTGGGGAAAACACCATGAAAATTCACGCTCCGTTCTTATCCAAGTTTCTTGGCATCACCAAGTCTCTGGCAATCGCATTGTTATGCATGACTATCTATACCGCCGCACCTACGCGCGCACCGGCTGCCGACGTCGACTTGGCGTGTCCCGACTTGACCCGCGCCGAACAGTTGGGCACCTGCCCCACGGAACAAGAGTTGCGCGATCAGTACCGCACGACCTGTCCTGAATTCATGGAAAAACGCGGCGAATGCAAACCGTTCGAGGTCTTTGCGCGGACCAAAAACAAAGCCCTATGGGCGGCGATCAGCGGCGAAGAGGAATTTCTCTCCTACATGTCGTGCACACAGCCCAGCGATCGCGTCAAAACGGCCAAGGCCGTCAGCGTCGAAGCCAAATGCGATCCCCAGACGGGGCGCTGCAATGCCCTGTGCCGCTACGAACACGACATCGCCTTCACCCTGCGCATTAAAGGCATCTGCAAAACCGCAGGCGGCCAAAAGCTCGACTGCGCCAGCGATCCCCAAGCCTGCGTGGTGACGTGCGAACTGTTCGAAGACTAGGGCTTGTAAGGTAACAGCGTCTCGACGGCTTTAATGACCTTGTCGCTACCGGGCTTGGTGGTGGTGGAAAACCAGTCGACCAGACGGCCGTCGGGGGACACTAAGTATTTGTGGAAGTTCCATTTCGGCGCGGCCAACACGCCCAGTTCTTCGCGCGCCCATTTGTAGAACGGGTGCGCGCTTGCGCCGCTGACCACTTCCTTTTCCGCCAGCGGAAACGTCACTTGGTAATTGGTCGCGCAGAAATCCTTGATTTCACCACTGGTGCCCGGTTCCTGACCGCCGAAATCGTTGGACGGAACACCCAGCACCACCAAGCCACGGTCGCGATAGTTGTCCCACAACGCTTGCAGGCCTTCGTACTGGGGGGTGAAGCCGCACAACGACGCGGTGTTGACCACCAACACGGCCTTGCCCTTGTACTGGCTGAGCGGCAGCGGTTCGCCTTCGATGGCGGTAAAGCTGAAATCGAATGCCGACGTGCCTGCCGCAAACGCTGGTGTTGCGCCCAACAAGGCCAGTAAAGCGGCGAAAACCTTAGCCATAACGTTCTTCCTTCCACGGATCGGCGTCATTGTGATAGCCGCGCACTTCCCAAAAGCCGGGCGCGTCCTTGTCCAAAAATGTGATGTGCTTGACCCACTTGGCGCTTTTCCACAGATACAGCTTGGGAATGATCGGGCGGATCGGCCCACCGTGGGCGCGGCTGATGGGTTCGCCGTTCCAGGTGTGGGCGAGAATCACCTCGTCGTCATTGAAGACCTTCACCGGCACGTTGGTGGTGTAGCCGTCGTGAGCGTGAAAGACCATGTACTTGGCGTCCGCACGGGGCTGAACCACGGACAGAAACTGCGGTCCGGATATGCCCTGCCAACGGTTGTCGTAGCGCGACCAGGTGGTGACGCAATGAATGTCGGTGACGATGTCGACGTGCGGCTGGTCGTGAAAATCCGCCCAGCCCCAGTCGATGGGATTGTCGACCAGACCCGACACCGTCAGTCGCCATTCATCGGGTGCGATGGGCGGCTGGATACCCAGGTCGAGAACCGGGAAATCCTGGGTCAGGCGTTGACCCGGCGGCAGGCGCGGTTTGTCGGGGCCTTTGGCCGGTGCGGCCTCCCCGCTCTGGCCGCGGCCGTCGCGGGCCCATTGCTCTTTGGTGTCGATCAGCTTTTGCTTGATCGTGCCGAGCACGGTGCCGTCTTGATCGCCGGTCAGGCCGGGCCATTGGTCGTCGTCGTGATCTGTCATGAAAGCCTCCACGGAACCATTCGGCGCACCCGAGGCAAAGGTTACGCGCTCAGGATCTTAACGGTTGCTGTGGCTGAGCAAACGGGCCTTGTCGCGCTTCCAGTCCCGATCCTTGGTGGCCTGGCGCTTGTCGGCTTTGTGTTTGCCCTTGCCGAGCCCCAGTTCAACCTTCGCCATGCCGCGCGGATTGAAATAGATGCTGAGCGGTACAACGGTGTAGCCTTCGCGCTGAATGTTGGCCATCAAGCGATCGATCTCGCGGCGATGCATCAACAGCTTGCGTTCGCGTTTGGGCGTATGGCCGTTGTAGGCCGCCGCAGGTGCGTACTCAGGGATATAGGCATTGACGAGGTAGAGTTCACCATCTTTTTCAACGGCGTACGCATCACCGATGGTGGCGGAGCCCTTGCGCAAGGATTTGACCTCAGAGCCCATCAGCATGATGCCGGCCTCGAAGGTTTCCTCGATGAAGTAGTCGTGGCGCGCCTTGCGGTTTTGCGCGACGATGTCGCCGTCGGGACCGCCCTTTTTCTTCTTTTTCGCCATGACACCCCGCTTTCGTCGTACCCGTTCAGTCGATCAGGCCGAGGGTGCGAATGGCACTTTCCACCGCGATCTTAGAGCTGTCGGCGATTTCAACCATCGGCAGACGCATTTCGGCGGAGCTCAGCCCCATCAATTGGGCCGCGTGCTTGACCGGGCCGGGGCTGCTTTCGCAGAACATGGCTTGGTGCACCGGGATCAGCATCTGCTGAATTTCCATCGCGCGCGCCACGTTGCCGGAATTCCAGGCCGCATGCTGTTCGGCGCACAGCGCCGGTGCGATGTTGGCGGTGACGGAAATGCAGCCGTGGCCACCCCCCGCCAGATACGGAATGGCGGTGGCGTCTTCGCCCGACATTTGGCAGAAATCGGGGCCCAGGGCCTTGCGATAAACCAGCGGACGGCTCAAATCGGCGGTGGCGTCCTTGACGCCGGCGATGTTGGGCAGTTCCGCCAGGCGCTTGAAGGTGTCGAGCGTCATGTCGACCACGGAACGGCCGGGAATGTTGTAGATGAAGATGGGAATGCCCACCGCATCGTTGATCGCCTTGTAGTGCGCATACAGGCCCGCCTGGGTCGGCTTGTTGTAGTACGGCGTCACCACCAGCACGGAATCGGCGCCCGCGCGTTCGGCGTGCTGGGCCAATTCGATGGCCTCGGCGGTCGAGTTGGACCCCGCGCCCGCCATCACCGGCACGCGACCGGCGGCGACTTCGATGCACAACTCGGTCACGCGCATGTGTTCGCCGTGCGTCAGCGTCGGCGATTCGCCCGTGGTTCCGCACGGAACCAGACCGTCGGTACCCTGTTTAACCTGCCAATCGACGAACGATTGAAAGGCTTTTTCATCGACAATTCCGTTTTGGAACGGCGTGATGAGGGCAACGAAAGATCCCTGGTACATCTGAGGTCTCCTGGGTGAGGTCATGTTACAAGGCGGCGAACTTAGCGCCTCTCTTCGGTGCGGGCAAGCGACACTTGCGCATGGTGGAAACGCCTGTGCTTGAGCCCGGACGGCATTGCGCGTACCATTTGCCCCATCGCGCCCTTTTAGACCAAGAACCGACAAGAAGTGCACGTTGAAAACTCACCTGTGAGGTTCTCCATCAAAACCTTCAAACCGACCCTTTTGGCGGTGTTCGCGTTGCTTTGCCTGTTGGTGGGCGCGCCGTTGCATGCGGCCCATGCCAAGCAGTCCTCCAACGCCGATGCCAAGGCCGTCGAGGCGGTTTTCAAGGCCATCGACCGCAACCGTTTCAAGGATGCTTTGAGGCTCACCCAGCGGGTGAAAAATCCCGACCTGGTGCGGGTCTTGGTGTGGACCTACCTGACCGCCCCCAACACCCCGGCCAAATTCGCCGACATCAAAGCCTTTTTGGACAGCCAAAACGGTTGGCCCAAGCGCGAGCAAATGCTCAAGCGCGCCGAAGAAACCATGCCGAGTTCCATGTCTCCAGCCGAGGTCATGGCCTGGTTCGACCGCATGGGCGGTCCGGTATCGACCTCTGGCCGGGTGCGCAAGGCCGAAGCGCAGATGAAACTCGGGCTCAAGGATGTGGCGTTGAAATCGATCCGCGATATTTGGATCACCGGCAACTTCACCAAGACCCAGGAAAAGCAGTTTTATCGCGCCTATCGCAAAACCATCACCGACCAGGACAATCTGGACCGGCTGGAACGCTTGATCTGGCAGGAACGCTTTTGGCCTGCACGCCGCCAAATCTGGAAGGTCGACGCCAAGACCCGCAAGCTGGCGGTGGCCCGCTTGTGGCTGATGAAACGCGAAGGCAATGTCGACAAGGCCATCGCCGATTTGGCCAAGACCGCCCCGGAACTGACCGATCATCCGGGTTTGATATTCGAGCGCATGCGCTGGCGCCGCCGTCACGGCCGCACCGACGACGCGGCGGACCTGCTGAAAGACTTCGACGGCGTGCACGAACGCGCCGACAAGTGGTGGCAGGAACGTGCGATCTTGGCGCGTTCCATGTTGCAGGACGGTCAGCACAAGCAAGCCTACGACATCACCAGCCGCCACGGCCTCACCAAGGACGACGCCGCCGAGTATTCCGAGGCCGAATGGGTTTCGGGCTGGATTGCGCTGCGTTTTCTCAAAGATCCCGCCCGTGCCCTGAAACACTTCGAAAATATGCTGAGTGCAGTGAGTTATCCCATCAGCATCGCGCGTGGCGCCTATTGGTCGGCCCGTGCGGCTGGTGAATTGGGGCAAAAGACCAAGGCCAACAGCATGCTGCACATGGCGGCGGCGCATTCCACAACCTATTACGGGCAATTGGCGCGCGCACGGTTGGGCCAAACGATTGCGCCGCACGTCGCCTTGAGCGTGCCAAGCGCCGAAGAAACCGCACGTTTCAATAAACACCCGCTGAAACGCGCCTCGAGCCTGTTGTGGGAAATCGGTCTGCACAATCGGTTGCGGGCGTTGGTATTGCAACTGGCCGACAGCGGCGACACCCCGGGGTGGAAGCGCATGTCGGCGGCGTTCGCTTCGACCCACGGCCGACCCGATCTGGCCGTCAGAATTGCCAAGGAATCTGAACGCGCGGGCATGCCCCTGGGCGAACTCGGCTACCCGACGATCGACCCGCCGCATCCCAAAAACGGCGCCAAAGTCGAAACGCCGTTGGTGTTGGCGGTGATCCGCCAGGAAAGTGCCTTTTATCCTGACGCCAAAAGTCACGCCGGGGCGCGCGGCTTGATGCAGGTGATGCCCGCCACCGCCAAACGCGTCGCAAAGGACAACCGGCTACCGTATTCACGCGACAAACTGATCAAAGACCCCAACTACAACCTGATCATCGGTCAGGTCTATCTGGCCGACATGATCAAGCAGTTCGACGGTTCGTATCCGTTGGCGCTGGCCGCCTACAACGCCGGGCCGCATCGCGTGAAACGATGGGTGAAGACCTACGGCGACCCGCGCGCGGGCGAAATCGACACCATCGATTGGGTCGAACTGATCCCCTATTCCGAAACCCGCAATTACGTGCAAAGGGTTCTGGAAAACCTAGGCGTTTACCGGGCGCATTTAGGAGATCGCAAGGTTGCCCATGACGACTTGTTCAAGGTTCAAGACCTGGTGACACGCTGACGTTTCCCCAAAATACAAAAGGCCCCTGACAATACAGGGGCCCTTGAAAATATATTGAAAGAGAGAGTCCTTAGCTGCCGGAAACGGCTTTCGGCACCTGAGATGTCGCAGTTGATGTCGTTTGCGATGGTGTCTCTTGTGGTTTTGCCGCGGGCTGGGCCGATGAGGCGGGTTTGACGACGAGGTTAACCCGGTCTTCGCCCGGTTTGCTGTCGCCACGCCCGGCCTCGATCGCCGCATCGCGGACCTGCTGGTCGCTCATGTGGGTGATGTGGCCTTCCAAGAACGCGCCTTCCTGGATGGACAGGTTTTCATGCAAGATGTCGCCGACCACGTGTGCGGTTTTTGCCAGATTGACGAACGTCGCCTTGATCTGGCCGTTGACGTGACCGTGCACGCGCACCGTTTCGGCTCGGATTTCGCCCTTGATCGACGCGCCTTCGCCGACCAACAGAACCTTGGAACGGATGTCGCCGGACACCTCGCCGTCGACCTGAATCTCGCCGGTGCTGGACAGGTCACCGATGATCTTCAAGTCCGCGCTGATGATGGATGGAACGGCGCGCGGCTGGTGGTTGTTGTTATTCGTCTGTTGGTTTTTTTTATTCTTTGAAAACATAACGACCTGCCTTGATGAATTTCATGGGGTTCAGCCCCTTGTCGCGGAACAAGATTTCATAATGAAGATGATTGCCCGTACTGCGCCCGGTGCTGCCGATGACACCGATCTTATCGCCAAAGCTGACCGTTTGTCCCTTTTTAACTGTGATCTTGCTGAGATGGCCATAGCGCGTTTTGATGCCCGCACCGTGATCGACTTCGACCATTTTGCCGAAGCTGCCCTTCCATCCCGCGTAGGTTACGGTGCCTTGAGCGGTGACGAACACAGACGCGCGCGGTGACGAACCGAAATCGAGGCCGTAGTGCATCGACCATTTGTGGTTCAAGGGATCGCGGCGTTTGCCGAATTTCGAGGTCATGTAATAGTCTTGCAGCGGCACCGCGAACGGCATTTTCTTGACCACGGTCTGCAAGCTGTCCGAATAGGCCAGCCGGTTTTCGAGATTTTGCAGCTTGGCCTTCAAACGCCCCGCCGGACGGCCGTCGCCTTGCAGTTCGATGAACGGGCCGCCTTGACCGGCAACCAGATCCTCATCGCCCGCCATCAGGTCCTCGACGTCGAGGCCGGCGGTTTCGATGAGCTGTTCCATGTTGGTGATGATCACCTCGGCCTGTTGGGTTAGGCGTTCGACGGTGGTGTTTTCCTGTTCTTCCAGGTTCACCAGCTTGTTTTCCAACACCATGATGTCGCGACGCATTTGGGTGCTTTGCATCAGCGCGGTGTTGCGTTGAGTCAGGGCGTCCTGCAAATCGGTTTCGATGCTGGACATGTCGTCCTTAAGGGTGAAGTTCAGCTGCGCTAACGATTGCATCTGGCTTTCGACGTTGCCGAGATGTTCGGTCATCGATGCCCGCGCCGCTTCGACTTCGGCGCGCTCCTTATGCGAACTCTTCAGCGACTTCAGGTCTTTTTGCAGTTTCGAGTTCTGACCTGCCAAATCCAGCATCATGGCGTGGTTTTGTTCCAGGTTGCGCACGACGCCTGAGAAACGCTTTTGATAGTCTGCAACTTCGCCCAGCAATGACCGATAGGCCACCCGAACGTTGGCGATTTGCGCATCCTTGGCCGTCAGTTCCACTTCATGCCAAAGCATGCTGGCCGAGGTAAAGGCCATCCAGCCGCCGATCATCAAGACCACGCTCATGGCTGCACCCTGCAAGCGCGGGGTCAAATTCAGGCACGAAACCTTGCCTTCGGAACGGAAGACGATTTGCTTATCGGAAAAAAAGATCGACAGGCGCTCATCAAGCCATTTCGCCAACGGCGCGGCAAAGCTCGCTTTGCTGCGCTTGGGCGTCGGTTTTGGGCTCGGTTGGCGCTTTTCAGCCATGTGCTTTCAATTTCCCTTAAGCGTTCGACACTTGGTGGTTCGACACAAGAACGGCGCTGATCGTGCGTTTTTCGTCACAGTCAAAACCGTTCAAACCGACATCAATCGGCAGTATTTTTACGCAATTTTGGGATTTCCCCCCTTTATCGTCGCGGTCGAATTCAGGCTCTTTTGACGGTGTTTCCCGCACCTTCATACCTCTTTCGTACAACGATGCAAAAACGTATCCGCCCGGACTGCGAGTGGCAAGCGAATTCGGCATGCTTAACCATTTTTTCACCTTAAATCCGTTCATTAGGTAACACGAATAAAGCTGCTAATTCAGCAGGTTGTGATATTTGAGGTGCCGTAAACCTGAGGCTGTAAGCCATACCCAGGCCGTCGATACCGTTTTGTTCGTCGGCGCTATCGGGTTAAGGTTTGCGCGTTAAGCTCGTCCGAGCGTGCACCATAATCAGGACCGCGACCATGACCGACGTCACACACAAACACGTCCGCCCCAACCTCGGCCATCCCGGCGTCCTACTGGCGACGTGGTTCGGTGCGGGTTATCTGCCCAAAGCGCCCGGCACCTGGGGTTCCATCGGCGCATTACCGTTTGCGTGGGTTTTGGTTGAAATCGGCGGTCTTTACGCATTGGGCGCGGCGACGGTGGTGGTATTTTTCGTCGGTCTGTGGGCCTCAAAGGACTATATGGCGCGCACCGGCGCACACGATCCCGGCGCGATCGTCATCGACGAAGTGGTCGGCCAATGGATCGTTCTGCTGGCGGCGCCGTTGGACCTGCTGCCTTATGCCCTCGCCTTCGTCCTGTTTCGTGTGTTCGACGTGCTCAAACCGTGGCCGATCTCGTGGGCCGACCGCTCCATCGGCGGCGCCATGGGCGTGATGGTGGATGACGTGTTGGCCGGAGTTGCGGGGCTGGCGGTATTGTACGCGCTGATACTGTACGCGAAACCTTTTCTGGTGGGGGTGCTGTGATGTTTCCCGAAATCCTTTACGTGATGGCCGAAGACCTGTTGGAAACCTGTCGGGCGCAGAATCTCAAATTGGCGCTGGCGGAATCGTGTACCGGCGGACTGATCGCGGGTTGTATCACGTCCGTCGCGGGTTCGTCGGCGGTGTTCGAACGCGGTTTCATCACCTACACCAACCAATCCAAGGGGGAAATGCTGGGCGTTCCCCCCCTTATATTCATGACGAACGGCTCCGTCAGTGAAGAATGCGCCCGCGCCATGGCCGAAGGCGCGTTGGAGCACTCGGCCGCTCAAATCAGCTTGTCGGTCACCGGCATAGCCGGACCAGGTGGGGGAACAGTAGACAAGCCCGTCGGCTTGGTGCATCTGGCGTGCGCGCGCGCAGGCTTTGAGACCCGTCACCAACGTCATGTGTTCAAGGGGGATCGCGAACGGGTGCGTATCCAAACGGTGGAAAGCGGCTTAAAGCTGCTTCTCAATTGCTGCGCGGTAGACGGTTGATTCAGCGTGCATAAATAGTTTCAGCGCGGGTCACGAACGACTGCATCATTTTGTGTGCGGCTTCGGTGAAGATCCCGCCCATGACCTTTTCCAGCAGCGCCGAGTTGAACTCGAAATCGATGCGAAAGTCGACTTCGCAGCCCTCGCCCCTTGGCAGGAACTTCCAGTCCGTTTCGAGGAACTTGAACGGGCCGCCCGCGTCTTGAATGTGGATGTGGCGGCTGCCGTCGTCGTTTTCAGACCAGGTGATGTGTGAGGAATATTTCTCGCGCAGCATCTTGAAGCCCACCGCCATGTCGGCGAACATTTCCGCCGCGCCGCGCTTGCGCACCCTGAGCGCTACGCACCAGGGCAAGAACTCGGGATACTTCTCGACATCCAGCACCAGATCGAACATCTGCTGGGCGCTGAAGCCAAGAATTTGCTGCTCACAATGGGACGGCATCAATCCCTCTTCGATTTAGCGAGGGCAGCTTCGCGCGCGGACTTCAGCGCCGCGAAGTCCTTGTCGGCATGATAGCTCGAGCGCGTCATCGGCGTCGCGGCGACGTGCAGGAAGCCCTTGCTCAAGGCGATGCGCTTGTACTCGTCGAACTCTTCGGGCGTGACGAACCGGTCGATGCCGGCGTGCTTGGGGGTCGGTTGCAGGTACTGGCCGATGGTCAGAAAGTCGATGTTGGCCGAACGCATGTCGTCCATCACCTGCAACACCTGCTCGCGGGTTTCGCCCAACCCCACCATCAGACCGGATTTGGTGAACACCAATGGATCGATCTCCTTGGCGCGGTCCAACAAGCGCAGCGAGTGATAATAGCGCGCACCGGGGCGGATGTGCGGGTACAGGCCCGGCACCGTTTCCAAGTTGTGGTTGAACACGTCGGGGCGTGCTGCGATTACCACTTCCAGGGCGCCGTCCTTGTGGCGGAAATCCGGGGTCAGAACCTCGACCGTGGTGTCCGGCGACAGTTCGTGAACCTTTTCGATCGACAGCGCGAACTGCTTGGCCCCGCCATCGGCCAAATCGTCGCGATCGACCGAGGTGATGACCATGTGGCGCAGGCCCAATTCGCGCGCCGCGATGCCGGTGTTTTCCGGCTCCATCGGGTCGACGGCGTTCGGCTTGCCGGTGGTGACGTTGCAAAACGCGCACGCGCGGGTGCAGATCTCGCCCAAGATCATCACGGTGGCATGTTTGGCCGACCAGCATTCGCCGATGTTGGGGCACGCGGCCTCTTCACACACGGTGTGCAAATTCTTGTCGCGCATCAGACGGCGGGTTTCGCCGTATTCTTTCGACGTCGGCGCTTTGACGCGGATCCACTTGGGTTTGCGCGGACTGGGATTGTCCGGAAGGTTGCGCTTTTCCGGGTGGCGGTGTTTGGGCTTGTTTTCGGGCTTTATTGTGGTGTCCATGAACCTTTGCCTATCTCTTCACGCCGAGCGCGTCAACAGCAACCGCTTTGCGAGCCGCATCCCCCACCCGGCTTCGTCGCGGTGATGATGGCTGAGACCACATACTTTTCGACCCCGCGGCCGGGCGCCCAATCGGCGATTCCGGCGCGGCTTTCTTCCTTGATGTCGATCAACACCCGCTCAAAGCCCGCGTCTTCCAGCCACGTTTGCAGATCGTCGACCATCGACGCCCCGGTCACGCACCCCGACAGCAAGTGGTCGTCGTCCCTGAAATCGTCGGGAAACGGTGCGGTCGCCACCACATCGGAAATCGCCAGACGCCCGCCCGGCTTGAGCACGCGAAAGGCTTCGCGCAGCACTTGCGGCTTGTTGGGCGAAAGGTTGATGACGCAGTTGGATATGATCACGTCGGCGGTGTCGTCGGCGACGGGCATGTACTCGATTTCGCCCAAGCGGAACTCGACGTTCTTGTAGCCGCCCTTTTCGGCGTTGGCGCGCGCCTTGGCGAGCATTTCGTGGGTCATGTCGATGCCGATCACGTGGCCGTTCGGGCCGACCTTACCGGCGGCCAAAAACGCATCGAAGCCCGCGCCCGCGCCCAGGTCGATCACCACCTCGCCGGCTGTCATGTCGGCGATGGCCTGGGGATTGCCGCAGCCGAGGCCCAGGTTCGCGCCTTCGGGCACGGCGGCCATTTCTTCCGAACTGTAGCCGAAAAACGCCGACATCTGTTCGGCGCTGGGGATTTCGACGTCGTCAGACGGCCCGCAGCACCCGCCGCCATCCGCCGTCGGCGCGCAGCAACCGGAATTGCCGCCCTGGGTCGCGATGGTCGCGTAGCTTTCGCGCACGGTTTTGCGCACGTCGTGGTGGTTGGTGTCGGACATGGTGGTGATCCTTAGACGGTCTTCGGGCTCAGGGCATGTACATAGGTGACGAAATCGATTTTGTCAGCCACTTGGTCGTAAAGTTTGCGCGCCGGGTTGGTTTCCGCCGTGCGCCAATAGACCTGGCCCCAGTCGTTGGCCTTGGCGTGGGCGATCAAAGCCTCGATCAGCGCCCGCCCCGCCCCTTGGCCGCGCACGGAGGGATCGACGAACAGGTCTTCCAGATAACAAATCGGCTTGTCGATCCAGGTGTTGGCGTGCACCACGCCGTGAACGAAGCCGATCACCGCGCCCGCGTCCGCTTCCGCGACCATGCCGAACACGTCCGCCCGCTCGCCGCTGAGCATCGCCCAGGTGTTGGCGGTGATCTTGGGATCGAGATCGGGGTATTCGTAAAAATCCAAATACCCGGCCCACAATTCCCGCCAGCGGGGCTCGTCAGCGAGGCGCAAGTCCCGAACGGTTATGGTCACGATATGCTTCCCTTAGAAATGAACCGCACGCCCGAATGCGTCGAGCACGCTTTCGTGCATCATTTCAGAAAGGGTCGGGTGTGCAAAGACCGTGTGCATCAGTTCCGATTCCGTGGTTTCCAGCTCCATGGCGATGCCGTAACCCTGGATCAGTTCGGTGACTTCCGCACCGATCATGTGCGCGCCCAGCAATTCGCCGGTTTTGTCGTCGAACAACACCTTGATCAGGCCTTCCGGCTCACCCAAGGCGATGGCCTTGCCGTTGCCTTGGAACGGGAAACGCCCGACTTTGACCTTGAGGCCGCGCTCTTTCGCTTGGGCTTCGGTCAGGCCGACGCTGGCGATTTGCGGGCGGCAGTAGGTGCAGCCCGGGATACGGTCGGGATTGATCGGATGCAGGCCCTTGGTCCCGGCGATCTTTTCCACGCACAGCACGCCTTCGTGGGATGCTTTGTGCGCCAGCCACGGTGCGCCCGCGACGTCGCCGATGGCGTAGACGCCCGGCTCGCCGGTTTCCAGCCATTCGTTGGTGACGATGTGGGTGCGGTCGACTTTGACCTTGGTGCCCTCGAGACCTAAGTTCTCGACGTTACCGACGATGCCCGCGGCGACGATGACGCGGTCGAATTCGCGCTCTTCGGTCTTGCCGCCGACTTCAAGGGTCGCGGTCACAGACTCTTTACCCTTTTTCAGCGCCTTAACGCCGGCGGAGGTCAAAATCTCCATCCCGTCCTTGGTCAGGGATTTCTGCAAGAATGCGGAAATTTCGGCGTCTTCGGCGGGCACGATGCGGTCGACCATCTCCACCACCGTGGTTTTGGAACCGAGCGTATGGAAGAAGCTGGCGAATTCGATGCCGATGGCGCCGGAGCCGATGACCAACAGCCGTTCCGGCACGGTATCGGGCACGAGTGCGTCCTTGTAGTACCAAATCAGCTTGCCGTCCGGTTCCATCCCTGGCAGCACGCGCGCGCGCGCGCCGGTGGCGAGGATGATGTGCTTGGACGTCAAATCGGCAATGCCCTTGCCATCCTTTTCCACATGAACTTTGCCGGAACCGTTGAGCTTGCCGTAACCGTCGAACACGGTGACCTTGTTTTTCTTCAACAGATGACCGACGCCGCCGTTGAGTTGGCGCGAAACCTTGCGCGAACGCTTGACGATGGCGTCCAAATCAAAGCCGAGACCTTCGACGGACAGGCCGTAATTCTTGGCGTGCTGCATGTTGTGGTAAATCTCGGACGAGCGCAGCAGCGCCTTGGTCGGGATGCAGCCCCAGTTGAGGCAGATGCCGCCCAAGTGGTTGGCTTCGACCAACGCGACCTTCATTTTCAGCTGCGCGGCGCGGATCGCGGCGACGTAACCGCCCGGCCCGCCGCCGACGACGATGATATCGAAATTGTTATCAGCCATGCCCAAAGCTCCTTACAGCATGAGGGCGACGGGATTTTCCACCACCGCCTTGAGTTCTTTGATGAACGCAGCCCCGGTCGCGCCGTCGATGCAGCGATGATCGACCGCCAGCGTCAACGTCACCACCGTGGCGATGGCCAGCTCGCCGTTCTTGACCACGGCGCGCTGTTCGCCCGCGCCGACCGACAAGATGCCGCCTTGGGGCGGGTTGATGATCGAGTTGAAGCCCTTGACCCCGAACATGCCTAGGTTGGAAATGGTGAAGGTGCCGCCCTGGAATTCTTCGGGCATCAACTTGCCGTCGCGCGCCTTGCCCGCCAACATCTTGATTTCGTTGGACAGGGTCGCCAAGCCTTTGTTCGCGGCGTCCTTGACGATGGGCGTAATCAGGCCGCCGTCGATGGCCACGGCAATGGCCATGTCGACCTGCTTGAACTGCAAGATCGCGTCGTCGGTGTAGGCCACGTTGCACGCCGGAACCTGGGTCAATGCATAGGCCGTGGCCTTAACGATGAAGTCGTTGACCGAGATCTTGTAATTGGCATTTTCGCGCGCGTTGAGGACTTTGCGCATCTCCAACAGCTTGTCGATTTCGACGTCGACCGTGAGGTTGAAGTGCGGCACGTCGCGGGCCGATTCCGTCAGGCGCTTGGCGATGATCTTGCGCATGGTAGAATTGGGCACGGCCTCGAATTCCGGCATGTTGGCGAACGCCGGATCGTTGACGCTGATGCTCGGCGTCGGCGCGGCCGTGGATGCCGCTGTCGTGGCAGGCTTCGCGCCCGGCTTGGCGTTTTCGACGTCGCGTTTGACGATGCGCCCATGGGGACCGGAACCGCTCACGGTGGCGAGATCCAGGCCCTTGTCGGCAGCGATGCGCCGCGCCAGGGGCGATGCGAACACCCGTGAACCGGATGCGGCAGACGCTGCCGCAGGAGCAGCCGGTGCAGGTGCCGCAGCAACGGGGGCAGATTCCGCAACAGGTGCAGCTTCTGCAGCAGGCGCAGCGCCGCCCGCAGACGGCGTATAGCCATCCAACGCGGCGGCGTCTTCGCCCTCTTCCAGCAACAACGCGATTGCTTGGTTCACGGCGACAGCCTCGGTCCCGCCGGGAACCAGGATCTTGCCGATCACGCCTTCGTCGACGGCTTCCACTTCCATGGTCGCCTTGTCGGTTTCAATTTCGCAAATGACGTCGCCGGCGGAAATGGTATCGCCCTCGGCGACATTCCATTTGGCGAGATTGCCCTCGGTCATGGTCGGTGACAGGGCGGGCATCAAAACTTGGATCGGCATAGGTGTTCCTCCCGCTCTCAGGCTTCGACCAGAATGTCGGTGTAGAGTTCCGACAACTGGGGTTCGGGGCTGGCTTTAGCGAAGTCGGCGGCGGCGGTGACGATCGCCTTGATGTCGCCGTCGATGGCTTTGAGCGCCGCTTCGTCGGCAGCCTTGGTCTTCAAGATCATCTGACGCAGGTTGTCGATGGGGTCCTGTTCGGAACGCACCTTGGACACTTCGTCCTTGGAACGATACTTCGCCGGGTCGGACATCGAATGGCCGCGATAGCGATAGGTGAGCATTTCCAGGATGTAAGGCCCCTTGCCTTCGCGCACGTGTTCCAACGCCTTGGCGGTGGCGTCTCGCACCGCGATGACGTCCATGCCGTCGACCTGCGCGCCGGGGATGCCGTGGGCGGAACCGCGTTGATACAGTTCGGTGGTCGAAGACGCACGCTGGATCGAGGTACCCATGCCGTACTTGTTGTTTTCGATGATGTACAGCACCGGCAGCTTCCACAATTGCGCCATGTTGAAGCTTTCGTAGACCTGGCCTTGGTTGACGGAACCGTCGCCGAAGTAGGTGTAGCAGACGCCGCCATCCTTGTTGTACTTGTGCGCGAACGCTAGGCCGGTGCCCAACGGCACCTGCGCGCCGACGATGCCGTGACCGCCGTAGAAATTCTTTTCGCGGCTGAACATGTGCATGGAGCCGCCCTTGCCTTTTGAATAGCCGCCCTCGCGACCGGTCAACTCGGCCATCACGCCCTTGGGGTCCATGCCGCACGCCAGCATATGGCCGTGATCGCGATACGAAGTGATGACGCTGTCTTGCGGCAGTGCGTTGGCGTGAACGCCCGCAACCACCGCTTCCTGACCGATGTAGAGGTGACAGAACCCACCGATCAACCCCATGCCGTACAACTGACCGGCTTTTTCTTCAAAGCGGCGGATCAGCAACATCTCACGATAAAAGCCCAGCAACTCTTCCTTGGAAGGAGCCGGCTGGGCTTGGGTGGGACGACGACGCGCGGGCTTTTTCGCGGGCGCCTTGGCAACGGATGATTTCGTGGGTTTGCTTTGCGCTTTGGTCTGAGTGGCTTTGGCCATCGGACTTCACCTCCAACACATAAAGGGACGCCGCCGCATGGTTCAATCACGGCCTGGGTCCCTTTAAGTCGGTGGCGAATTGCAGTGCCCCGGGACCTTCTTTATTGGCGATACCGGATCACCATACGCGCACTCGCGACGGCTGGCAACATTTTTAAAATCTATCAACTATATGAAATATATAAATAAATATCGATTAACCTAATGATGATTAACCAATGAAATGACGTTGCGCATACACCCAATATCCATTGATTTAAACACTTCAATCAAGCGTAATGCGCAACAATATTACAAGCTCTGCACGCGGTGATCAGCTTTTTCGGAATGAATAGGTGTGTTCGATTTTGGTGATGTGCACATCGTAATTTGCATACCAAGTTTCGCGGCCTTTAGCCTGCGCCTCTAAGTGTTCGCCTTGATCGCGCCAAGCTTTGATCGCTTCGAGGCTTTCCCAGTATGAAACCGTGATGCCAAAGCCCTGGGTGTCGCGCGCGCTGTCAAAGCCGAGGCATCCAGGTTGTTGTAGTGCAAGTTCGACCATGCGCTGGGCCGTCTTGGCATAGCCTTCGGGGTCTTCATTGGTGCGTTGACTGGGGAAAATAACCGCATAGGACGGGCGTTTGGATTCAGACATTCGGACAACTCCTGCTCGAATCATTGAACTGGCGTGAGGGTGCATCAAGGCATGGAATTTGGCAATGGGGGTATGGCGGGGTTATGGCTGCTTGAACGTCGCCAAGGCGCTGAGCGTCGGGTCGTCGGGATGCAGGATGACGATCCACTCGTCCGGCTTGCCGAATCCCAATAAATCGCGGGCGCGTTCTTCCAGCAGGTCGGGGTCGAGGGTTTCGGGGCGCAGCATGTGGACTTTCTTTTCAAGCTCGAAGCGTTCGTTGCGCACGTCGAGCACTTCGGCCTGCAAGGTGTTGACCTCGCCGCGCAACTTGCCCAGCGCCAACAAGCCGCGATCCCCCTGCACGGCATGGTAGGCGAAATAAACCACCACCGTCATGCCGATGACGGGTCCTGCGATTTGTCCTGCGCGAACCTTGAGTTCACGAATGATCCCCATGACCTGGCCTTCTTCCCGGTCGCTTGGCGCGCGAACGCATCTGGCCGCGTCGCACCATACAGAACCTTTATGCACAGGGATGCGTTAACAACGACTTAGCGGGACCGTTAAAGTTCGGCCTCCAACCGCTTGCACAAGGTCTTCAACACCTTGATACGGGCGTAGTATTTCGAATTCGCCTCGACCAACGTCCACGGTGCGATTTCAGTGGAGGTGCGTTCGACCATGTCGCATACGGCCGCGGAATACTCGTCCCACTTTTCGCGATTGCGCCAGTCTTCGTCGGTGAGCTTGAAGCGTTTGTAGCCGGTGGCTTCGCGTTCTTGGAAGCGTTTGAGCTGCTCTTCGGCGGTGATTGACAGCCAGAACTTCACCACGATGACCCCATGACGGGCCATTTCCTCTTCGAAATCGTTGATTTCGCCGTAAGCACGCATCCAGTCGCCTTCGGCGCAAAAGCCTTCGACGCGTTCCACCAAGACGCGCCCGTACCAGGAACGATCAAAGATTACGGAGTGCCCCTTGCGCGGGAGATGTCGCCAAAACCGCCACAGATAGGGTTGAACCTTTTCTTCGTCGGTCGGCGCGGCGATGGGAACGATGTTGTAAAAGCGACTGTCCATGGCGCCGATCACACGACGGATTGCCCCACCCTTGCCCGCCGCGTCGTTGCCTTCGAACACAGCCACCACGGAATGATCGCGAAATTTTGGTGAACGACTGAGTTTGTGCAGACGGCCTTGATAAAGCTCCAGCTGTTTTTTGTATTCTTTTTTGCTCAGTTCCTTTGTGTAATCGAGGTTGGTCAACAAATTAACATTATCGTCTTGCGCCAAGGCCTGGACCGGAACCGAGGCTGTGGTGGCTTGCACCTTTTCGCCGAGACGCGCTTGCAAGGCCTTTAAGAGTGTCCGTCCGACGGTAAGATTGCGATACCTTTCATCCGAGCTTTCCACCACGATCCACGGCGCATGACCGGTGGAGGTGCGGCGCAGTACGTGCTCGGCAACCGGGCGCAGATCGTCATAGCGCTCATAGCGATCCCAATCTTTTTTTGTCACCCGCCACTTTGTGGCTTTATCGCTTTCCAACTCGGTAAGCCGCTGTTTCAACGCATCCTTGGACAGATGCAACCAGAACTTCAAGATCAATGCGCCTTCGTCGGCGAGCATGCGCTCGAACCGCAAGAAGTCGACCAGATAGCTGTCCAGATAGTCACAGTCCTTACCGCCATCGATACGCATGCGCATCGGATGGCTGTACCAAGAACCGAAAAACGCACCGATTGACCCGCGCGGCGGAAGCTTACGCCAATACCGCCACATGGCCGGGCGCTCCAACTCTTCATCCGTGGCTTCGCCGAGCGCATGCGCATGGATGTTGCGAGGATCCATCCAGAAATGAAGTGTGTTCATCGTTTGACCTTTTCCCGCGCCATCGACGCCGGAAATGATCAGGATGACCGGGAACGGTTTTTTTTCCGCCAGTTCAAACTGCACGTCCAAAAGCTGTTCGCGCAAGTTGGGAACTTCAGCATTGTATTCGGCCTTGCTGACGGTGTGGCCCAATTCTGCGGATTCAAACATGGTCTTTCCCCCTCAACACACTGGCGCGAAACGAATCTTAGCACGCCGAACGAGACGGAGGAAATGCGATATGCCTACAGCGCGCTGAACACTTTGGTGAGGATTTCGGTGGTGCGCTTGGCCGGGTCCTTGCGGATCGCGGCTTCTTCGCGCGCCAGGTACAAAAACAAGCCGTCCAACGCCAAGGTCGTCGCATGGGAAGTCAGGTCGGCTTTCAGGTCGGGCACGAACGGGATGTTTTTGTACTGGCCCAGCAGTTGATCATACGCCGCCACCGCACCGACGTTTTGCAGGTTCTGCTCGATCACCGGAGCGACCGTGGCTGTGAGTTCCGGCGTCGCAACGCGGCGAAAGTACTGGGTCGCGGCGTCGTCCGGGCCGTTCAGGATGGTTTTCGCGTCATCCAGGCTCATGGTCGAGATCGCCTGCCACACCAGCGCCTTAGCTTTGGGCATGGCGGCTTCGGCGCCACGGTTGAGTTTCAATTCGACTTCGTCGGCAAGGCTTCCCAGGCCAAACTTCTTGAGCGTCGATTGAACCGATTGCAGTTCCCTGGGCAACGGAATGTGGATCGACGGATCGGCGTTGAAACCGTTCACGGCGCCCAATTGCCCGCTCACCGTTTCCGTGCCGACGCGCAAGGCTTCTTTCAGGCCCGCGACCATGTCTTCGTTCGTCAGGGCGCTCAGCGCGGTGGTGTCGACCACAGGCGCGCTACGCTGGGCGGCGGTGCCGACCACGTCTTGCAAGGTTTTCATCCAGTCTTGGGCCTGAACTTTGACAGGCGCGCCCACACTCACCATGGCGGTCACGGCGACGAAGGCAACGGCGACGCGGAAATTGGGCATGGATCGGTCCTTTTTCGAGCGTTAACGATAGGGCTGACAAATTTCGAGAACTTGCGGCGTCTTTTCGCTGGTCTTGGTGGCGCAGACTTGGGTGTGCATGGCGCAGTATTTGCTCAAGCTGGCGTCTTTCTTTTCCTGGTCGGTCGGGCGGCTGGGCATGACCACTTTGGCAGAGACTTTGATGATGGCGTCCTCGGTGTTGGTGCATTTGAAATCACCGGTCGACGACAGGTAGACATTGCTGACCAGCAACAGCACCGTGATCATCACCACGACACCGCCCACGATCATCGTTTTCATATTCTTCATGTGCTCACAGTTCCCAAGATGGCAAAAAAAGAGCGTCCCCCATTTTGATCCGGGGGACGCTCTTTCACAAGAGAGGTCGATGCTTAGCGCAAGATGGCGCGACCGGCGTATTTGGCCACCGGGTCCAGTTCTTCGGCGATGCGGATCAACTGGTTGTATTTGGCCATACGGTCCGAGCGCGACAGCGAACCGGTTTTGATCTGACCGGCGTTGGTCGCCACCGCGATGTCGGCGATGGTGGTGTCTTCGGTTTCGCCCGAACGGTGCGAAATGACCGAGGTGTACCCGGCGCGGTGCGCCATTTCCACAGCTTCGAATGTTTCCGACAGGGTGCCGATCTGGTTGACCTTGATGAGGATCGAGTTGGCGACGCCCTTCTTGATGCCGTCGGCCAAACGCACCGGGTTGGTGACGAACAGATCGTCGCCGACCAGCTGGCATTTGTCGCCGATGGCGTCGGTAAGGCTTTTCCAGCCGTCCCAATCATCTTCGGCCATGCCGTCTTCGATCGAGAAGATCGGGTATTGGCCGACCAGGTCTTCGAGATAGCGAACCATTTCATCGGGGCCGAGGATCTTGCCTTCGCCGCTGATGTGGTATTTGCCGTCGCGATAAAATTCGGTCGAGGCCGCGTCAAGCGCCAGCATCACGTCGTCGCCCGGCGTGTAGCCTGCCGCTTCGATGGCCTTGAGCACGAAGCCGATGGCTTCGTCGGTGCCCGCGACGCCCGGTGCAAAGCCGCCTTCATCACCGACGTTGGTGTTGTGACCGGCGTCGTGCAGCCCCTTTTTGAGCTTGTGGAAGACTTCCGAGCCCATGCGCACGGCGTCGGCGATGGTTTCCGCACCGACCGGCATGATCATGAATTCTTGAAAGTCGATGGGATTGTCAGCATGCTCGCCGCCGTTGATGATGTTCATCATCGGGGTTGGCAACACGTGCGCGTTGGGACCGCCCAAATAGGCGTAAAGCGGCAGGCCCGCCTCTTCCGCCGCGGCCTTGGCGACCGCCATGGACACGCCGAGGATCGCGTTCGCGCCCAAGCGGGCTTTGTTTTCGGTACCGTCCAGCGCGATCATGGTCTTGTCGATCAGCAACTGGTCTTCGGCGTCCAAACCGCTGAGCGTGTCGGACAGTTCGCCGTTGACGCTTTCGCACGCTTTCAGCACGCCCTTGCCGCCGTAGCGTTTGGCGTCGCCATCGCGAAGTTCGACCGCTTCGTGTGCGCCGGTCGAGGCCCCCGAGGGCACCGCAGCGCGGCCGAACGCCCCGCTTTCCAAAACCACGTCCACTTCGATGGTGGGGTTGCCGCGGCTATCCAATATTTCGCGGCCGTAAATGTCGACAATCGCCGTCATTTCAATCTTTTCCTTCTATATCTCGTTCATTTCGCGCCGGACTATAACGATACAGGGTGCGCTTTGGCTACCTTGTCGATCGCTATGAGGATCTCCAGCACGTCGGGGAGGTCACGGATCGGGATCATGTTGGGCCCGTCCGAGGGCGCATTGTCCGGATCGTCGTGGGTTTCGATAAACACGCCGGCAATGCCGACGGCGACGGCGGCGCGCGCCAAGATCGGCGCAAAGCGACGATCGCCGCCCGACGAACCGCCTTGTCCGCCCGGTTGTTGCACGGAATGGGTGGCGTCGAAAATGACCGGCATGCCGGTGTCGTGCGCCATTTGCGGCAAGCCGCGCATATCGGTGACCAGGGTGTTGTAGCCGAAGCTGGTGCCGCGTTCCGTCACCAAAACGTTATTGTTGCCGCTGTCGGTCAGCTTGGCGACAACGTTTTTCATGTCCCACGGGGCCAGAAATTGGCCTTTTTTGACGTTGATCACCGCGCCGGTCTGGGCGGCCGCGACCAGCAGATCGGTCTGGCGACACAAAAAAGCAGGAATCTGTAAGATGTCGACCACTTCGGCGACCGGCTGGCACTGTGCCTCGCTGTGCACGTCGGTGAGTACCGGAACGCCCAGGCTTTCCTTGATTTCGGCGAACACGTCAAGTGCCTTGCTCAACCCCAAACCGCGCTGGCCTTTCAGCGAGGTGCGGTTGGCTTTGTCGAACGAGGCTTTGAAAACGAAGCCTATGCCGAGCTTTGCGGTCAGTTCCTTGCACGCCACCGCCAATTCCATGGCGTGGGCGCGGCTTTCCATCTGACACGGGCCCGCAATCAACGCCAAGGGCAGATCGTTACCGAAAGTGACCTGACCTGCTGCGACGTGACGGGTATCGACCATGTTCGAAACTGCTTTCTTTATACCAAACGGGCTTGCTGGACCGCCGCCTCGATGAACGATACGAACAGCGGGTGCGGTTCGAACGGGCGCGATTTGAGTTCCGGGTGGAACTGCACCGCAACGAACCACGGATGGTCCGGCCATTCGACGATTTCCGGCAACACGCCGTCGGGCGACATGCCGGAAAATTTGAGCCCCGCCGCTTCCAGGCGATCCATATACGCGGTGTTTACTTCATAACGATGACGATGGCGCTCGGAAATTTGCGTCGCACCGTAAATTTCGTGGGCCTTGGTGCCTTCCTTGAGCACGCAATCGTAGGCTCCCAAGCGCATAGTACCGCCCAAATCGCCATCCTTGGCACGCTTTTCAAGATCGCCCTCTTTGGCCCATTCGGTCATCAGGCCGACCACAGGCTCGGTGGGATTGCCCAGTTCGGTCGACCCCGCACCGGCCAAGCCGACCTTGTTGCGCGCCGCTTCGATCACCGCGACCTGCATGCCGAGGCAAATACCGAAATACGGGATGTTGTGTTCGCGCGCGAACTGCACCGCCTTGATTTTGCCTTCGGTGCCGCGTTCGCCAAAGCCGCCCGGCACCAAAATGCCGTGCATGCCTTCCAGGTGATAGACGACGGACTGCTCATCTTCTTCGAAGATACTCGCGTCGATCCATTCCAGCTTGACCTTGACGGTGTTGGCGATGCCGCCATGGGTCAGCGCCTCGGCCAGGGATTTGTAGGCATCGAGCAATTCGACATACTTGCCGACCACGGCGATGGCGACTTCGCCTTCGGGGTTGGTGACGCGGTCGACGACGTCTTGCCAACGCGACAGGTCCGGCGCAGGCGCGTCGGTGATGCCGAAGTGCTTGCACACCTGGTCGTCCAGGCCCTGTTCGTGATAGCTGATCGGCACCTGGTAGATGCTGGAGACATCGAGCGCAGGAATGACCGCGTCCGGCGCGACGTTACAAAACAGTGCGATCTTGCGCCGTTCGCCTTCGGGAATGTCGCGGTCGGCGCGGCACATCAGCAAGTCGGCTTTGATACCAACGCTCAACAGTTCCTTGACCGAGTGTTGGGTCGGTTTGGTCTTGAGCTCGCCCGCGGTCGGAATGTAAGGCAGCAGCGTCAGGTGAATGTACATCGCCCGCGCCCGGCCCAGTTCGTTGCCCAACTGGCGAATCGCTTCCAGGAACGGCAGGCTTTCGATGTCGCCGACCGTGCCGCCAATTTCGATCAGCATGAAATCTTCGTCGCCTTCATGCGATAGCACGAAATTCTTGATGCTGTCGGTGATGTGCGGAATGACCTGAACCGTCGCGCCCAGATAGTCGCCACGGCGTTCCTTGGCGATGACCTCGGAATAGACGCGGCCGGTGGTCACGTTGTCCGATTGGCGCGCGTTGACGCAGGTGAAGCGTTCGTAATGTCCCAAGTCCAGGTCGGTTTCGGCGCCGTCGTCGGTGACGAAGACTTCGCCGTGCTGGTAGGGGCTCATGGTGCCTGGATCGACGTTGATATAAGGGTCGAGTTTGCGCAAACGCACGCTGTAGCCGCGCGCCTGAAGCGCTGCGCCCAAGGCGGCCGATGCCAACCCTTTTCCGAGTGAGGAAACCACGCCACCAGTGATGAAAATATACCGTGTCATGGAACCCCAATATAGCTAAGTGTGCGTGCGTGTAAAATGAAAGAGGCGGCAATGTTTTGCCGCCCCTGTGGGTATCTTGAGCTCATCGGCTGAGAGCCCCGGAAATCCTGGTTATTGTGCGACCGGTGCGGTGGGCGCGGAAGGCGTTTCCGGTTCGGCCGGAGCGACCGGTGCAGGGGCCGTTTGAACGGCGTTCGGTGCCGAATCGAGAATCGAGCCGGACTCTTTATCCGCGCCGGTGATGATCGCGATGGTCAGGCTGAGGCCCATGAACAACGTCGCCAAGATCGCCGTGGTGCGAGTCAGCAGGTTCGCGGTTTCGCGACCGGTCATGAAACCGCCCATGCCGCCACCGCCACCGCCGCCGATGCCCAACGCACCGCCTTCGCTTTTTTGGATCAGCACGATGCCGATCAGCGCGATGGTGACGAGAACATGGATGACCAACAAAACAGGCAAAAGTGACGACATAGATCAGTTTCCAAGTGAAAGAGCCCGGGGAGCCTATAGAGGGCGTTACCCGGGCCCAGTTATTTGTTGTGCCGTAAATAGTCCCAAAAAGCCGTCTTGGCTAGGGAAAATTATAATTTTCCGCCCGCCTTAGGCGCTTTGGGCCACGGTCCAGAAGTCGTCGACCTTGAGGCTTGCGCCACCGATCAAACCGCCGTCGACGTCCGCCAGCGCCAGCAGCTCCGCCGCATTCTTCGGATTCATGGAACCGCCGTACAGAATACGGGTCTTGGCCGCTTCGTCCGCGCCGATCTTTTTCGCCAACTCGCCACGGATGAAGGCATGAACCTCTTGCACTTCGGCGCTGGTCGGCGTGCGGCCGGTGCCGATGGCCCACACCGGCTCGTAAGCGATGACGGTGTTGGCGGCGGTGCTGCCTTCGGGTACGGAACCGGCGATTTGCGAACCGTTGACGTCGAGCGTCTGCCCCGCATCGCGCTGGGCTTCGGTTTCGCCGATGCAGATCACTGCGATCAGGCCTTGGGCCTGCGCCGCGGCGGCTTTGGCGGCGACGATGGCGTCGGTTTCGGCGTGGTCGGTGCGGCGCTCGGAATGGCCGACGATGGCGTAGCTGCAACCCAAGTCCTTGAGCAAAGCGGCCGACGTGTCGCCGGTGTGCGCGCCCTTCTCGTTCATGTGGCAGTCCTGGCCGCCCACGTGCATGCCGGAACCGGCCACTGCGTCGACGACCTTGGAGATCAAGCCCGCCGGCGGGCACACCAGCATGTCGAAGTCGACAGCGCCGGCCGCTTTCATTTTGTCGGCCAAGCCAGAAGCCAGCGCGACGCCATCAGCGCTCAGCCCGTTCATTTTCCAATTGCCTGCAATCAACGTGCGGCGTGCGGTCATGGTTTCCATCCCCCGGAATTCGAGTGTGAGTGTCAAAAATAAGGTGAAGAGTTCTATCACAGCTGCCCGGCAAAGCGACATACACTTTGGGGTGGGCAAAAAAGCTAGAGGTTAGCTCACGTCAGTTGGTCAGAGATTTTATCTGTAGATACGAGGAAATCGATCAAGGCGCGTACCCGGGCGGGAACGTATTGGCGTGTCGGTAAGACGATATACAGCGCCAAATCCGTTAAGACCTTGTCAAATTCAAGGGGTACCAAGAGCCCAGCGGCAACCTCTTGACGACATAGGCTTTGTGGCAACAAGGCAATACCGGCCGATTGGATGGCCAGGGCTTTAGCGAGCTCGAAATTTCGCGTTTCAATGGGCCCTTTTTGCGCTCCGTTCAACGCTTTGGTTCTGCGCCGCTGTTGGGCGGGGTCGAAAAGAATGTGACCGGTTAAGCTTTGCAAGGGGGCTTGGGAAATATTGGCGGTTTTATAGGCGGGGCTGGCATATAGCGCCATCCGCCCTTCCCCAAACCGCCGCGCGACCAACCCCTCACCGCCCGGCGCACCGCCGCGAAGAGCCAAGTCGATGTGGTTCGCCACGAGATCAAGCGTTTCATCACTGACCACCACCTCAATATTGAGTGACGGGTTTTCAGCCAGGAACGCATTCAAGGTATGCGCCAGATATGTTTTCGACATATCAATCGGCACCGTCATGCGGATCGTGCCCGACAATCTGTTCGTTTGGGCCAATTCGGATTCTGCGGCCATCAGACGGTCGAGAGCAGCTTGACACGTGTCGAGATAGCTGCGCCCTTCACTCGTCAAGGCAACCCGCCGTGTGGTGCGATGCAAAAGCCGCACGTTCAGCCGTTCTTCCAACGCCTGCATGCGCGCACTCACTGTGGAACGCGGCACGGACAGACGTTGACTGGCTTGCGTGAAGCTTCCTGTGCGGGCTATTTCGATAAACGTTTGAAGTTGAGTAAGATTTACCATTGAACGATTATATCGGATTGTTTGATCAACATTAACCGGATAATGCATTCAAAATCGATGTGGCAACATCCGAGGATCCCAAACTAGGAGACCCGAGATGTTTCGACCTTTTCTGATCAGCACCCTCACCATCCTCATCGCCCTGTTCGGCATTTCGAACGCATTTGCAGCTCCAAGCACCCCTCAGCCCTACGTTCAAGTAAAGTGGTTTGGCGGTGCGACAATGGCGATCTCGTTTAACGATTTGACCATTCTGACGGACCCAACATTCGGTGACGGTTTGCATGCCTTCACCATGGGCGATCCCAATGAAATGTTCGATCTCAACGTCGGCCCTACGGTGAAAACCTTTGCCCGGTTATCACCCTTTCCCGGCGCACGGCCCACGGATTACGATGTCGTCTTGTTAAGTCACGCCCACGAAGATCATTTCGATCAAACGGCGCAGGCTCAAATTCCAGAAACGAAACCCTTCATAACGCCGCAGAGTGACCGCGAAAAAGTCTTCGCCATGGGATTTGCCAAAGTGAAGGGTTTGGCTTGGCATGAAAGTTATAGCTTCAACGCTGGTGCGGGGCGCGTCACCATTACCGCACTCAAAGCGCATCACACGCACAATCGCCAGTTGGATCCTATTTTGGGTGTCGGGAATGGCTATTGGCTTGAATTTTCCCAAGGAGATTGGCGACGCACGCTGTATTGGACTGGAGACTCATTTCCCACGCCCGATGTGGTACAGTCCCTCAAAGACCTTGGCAAACCCGATATTCTGATCCCGAACATGGGCGGCGTCGGCACCAGCGGGCCGCTTGGGAAGATAAGTATGGGGGCCGATGACGTGATCGAACTTGCGGGTCAAGTTTCACCACGCAAAATCCTCCCCATCCATCATTCGACATACCGTCTGTATCTAGAACCCATCAGTCGTTTTGTCGTTCAAAGCGCGGGGCAGCCATACGACTTGGACCTAGTGTCCCCAGGCACAACCGTGATGTATGACTAAACGGTAGCGCCTCGGGCATTTTGCATAAAAAAGCGGAGCGTGATGGACATCACGCTCCGTTTTTTTAAGACATATCGAATTCTGTGAATTTTAGCTGTTCATCCCTGCGGACATCTTATTGGCGACCACCCAGGCGACTGGAACAGCAACAGCTGTGCCGACGGCGACCGCACCGATAATGCCCATGGCATTGTTTAAGCCGAGCGGCATCGTTAAGACGGCCAAGACAAGGCTTCCGGCGAACGTGACCATAGCCATGAAAAAAACGGCAAGACGCAAAACAATCATAATCAACTCTCCCTCTGATAACTATTCCGAGAACGGTCGGACACAAATATTAGCAAAGCGAGATTTTCTGGCAAGTGGTCGTCATGGCGCTGCTTCTATCAGCTTGCGCGCACACTTTGAGGATCTTTATCGACGGTTGTACAGACATGTCGATGACATTATGCATTGTGCACATTCGCCGCTTGCCCCGCCCCCGCACCCCTTTTATGATGCGCGCCAATTGATTGGGGGGCGTTTCGCCTTTCAAAATTCACGTTTATTTAGGACACCGTGCCCTCATGCTCGAATTCATGCGCAAATCCGCCAATACCATCTTCATCAAGGCGTTCCTGGGCCTGTTGATTTTGAGCTTCGCCGCTTGGGGCATTGGCGACATTTTCCGCGGCCGCGCGGCCAACACGGCGGTCGCCTCTGTCGGCGACACGAACATTTCGGCCGAAGCGTTCCGCGCCGAATTCGCCCGCGAACTGCAACGCATGTCGCAGATCTTCGGGCAAGAGATCACCCGCGAACAGGGCCAAGCCATGGGCATCGGCAACCTGCTGGTCGGTCGTTTGGTGCAAAGCGCCCTGATCAATGAGAGCGCGCGCGACATCGGCTTGATGATCACCGACGCGCAGATCCTCGACGAGATCAAGCGCACGCCGGAATTCTTCAACGACGCCGGCCAGTTCGATCGCAACATCTTCATCAACATCCTCGGCCGCAACGGCTTTAGCGAAGACAGCTACGTCGCCCGGGTGCGTGAAAACATGGCGCGTCAGCAATATCTGGGGCCGATCCGTGACGGCGCGATCGTGCCCAAACCGTTGGTGTCTGCTCTATACGCCCACGCCGCCGAACAGCGTTCGGCTGAAGTCATCCGCATCGAACACGCCAACCTGCTCAACGTCAAAGCGCCCAGCGACGCGGAGTTGGCGCAGTTCCACCAAGACCATGCCGCCAGCTTCATGGCCCCGGAATACCGCAAAATCACCGCCATCGTGCTGCAGGGCGAAACCATCGCCGCCGGCATCACGGTCAGCGAAGAAGACATCCAAAATGCCTACAACGAGCGCGAAGCCGATTACCTGACGCCCGAAAAGCGCACCCTGCGCCAGATCGTGACCAACGACGAAGCCAGTGCGCAAAAGGCCAAGACGCTGTTGGACGGCGGCAAGGCGATCACCGAGGTCGCCGCCGAAGTCGGCGCCAATCCGGCCATGATCGAGATCGGCGATTTCACCACCGCAGACGCCTCGAACCTCAGCGCCGATATCGCCACCGCCCTGTTCGCCCTGCCCAAGGGTGGACGCAGCGACGTGTTGCAAAGCCCGCTCGGTTGGCACGTGTTCGAAGTCGTCGACATCACGCCGAGCGTCGTCAAACCGCTGGCCGACGTCCACGACGAACTCGCCAAAGCGGTGAAGATGGACCGAGCACTGACGGCCTTGTACGAACAGTCGACCAAGACCGAAGATTTGCTGGGCAGCGGCATGACGTTTGAAGAAGCCGCCACCGCATTGGGCACCACCGCGACCCACATCGCCGCCGTCGACGCCCAGGGCCTGGGCCCGGACGGCAAGCCGCTGACGACGCCTTATGTCGCCGACGTGGTCAATCAGGCGTTTCAGCTTAGCGAGGGCCAAGACGGCCAGATGAGCGAAACCACTGATGGCAACGCCTTCGTGGTGGTGCGCGTCGATGGCATCACGGCCCCCGCGCTGCGACCGCTGGACACCGTCAAAAACGATGTCGCCATGGCTTGGGATGCGCAAAAGCGCGCCGAAATGGCCGGTGAACTGGCCAAAGCCGCGCAAGCGCGCCTGCAAGCCGGTGAAGATGCCACCACCGTCGCCCAGTCGATCGGTTTCGCCGCCACCGTCACCACGCCGTTCACCCGCGACGGCAAGGGGCTGGAACTGGGTGCCCTGCCCGCCAACCTGATCGACACCTTGTTCACCCTCAAAACCGGCGAAGCGACATCGGCCGAAGGCACCGGCGCGCACACCGTGGCGCGTCTGGCGACGATCGTTCCCGCCACGCCCGACACCGGCTCGGCCATTTATCGCGCCGTCGCGGACAAGGCTCTCAACGACATGCAGGGTGACCTGCTGTCGCAGCTGAGCAGCGCATTGGAAGGGACTTACGGCGTTACCATCAACCAAAAAGCCCTCAACGATGCCTATTGATCGGCCCGATGGACATTTGATGTGATGGACCTCAACCCCGGGATTTCCGATTTCGAAAAGACCTACGATGCGGGCCGCGCGCAAGTCGTATGGACCACTTTGGTCGGCGATCTGGATACCCCCGTTTCCGCTTACATGAAGCTGGTGGGGGCCGACAGTCTCGGCTTTTTGATGGAATCGGTCGAAGGCGGCGCCAATCGCGGCCGTTATTCCTTCGTCGGTTGCCGCCCCGACATCGTGTGGCGGGCGGTGGGCGACCATGCCGACATCAACCGCAACGCCCTCAACGACAGCAATGCGTTCGAACCCTGCCCGGTGGCCGCATCCGAAGGCACGCTGAAGTCACTGCGCGCGCTGATGGCCGAAAGCCGCATCGACATGTCGAGCGCAAGCCATGGCGTGTTGCCGCCGATGGCGGCGGGCCTGATCGGCTACCTGTCCTACGACAGCGTGCGTCTGGTGGAAAACATCCCCGACGCCAACCCCGACGTATTGGGCGTGCCCGACGGGGTGTTCTTGCGCCCCACCGTGATTGCCATTTTCGACAACGCATCCGACATCGTGTTCGTGGTGACGCCGGTCTATCCCAGCGACGACACCACCGCGGCTCAAGCTTTCGAGGACGCCCAAGCACGTTTGTCGCGCACCGTCAGCGATTTCGAAAGCGCCCTACCGCCCCAACCTGTGCACGACGAAGCCTTGGACCTGCCCGAACCGGTTTCGAATATGACCAAGTCGGCATTCTACGAAATGGTCGAAAAGGCCAAGGAATACATCCTCGCCGGCGACATCTTCCAGGTGGTGCTGAGCCAACGCTTCAAGCTGCCGTTCAGTTTGCCGCCGTTCGCGTTTTACCGCTCGCTGCGGCGCGTCAATCCGTCACCGTTCCTGTTTTATCTCAACTTCGGCGATTTTCAGGTAGCGGGCTCCAGCCCCGAAATTCTGGTGCGCTTGCGGGGCGGCACCGTCACCATTCGTCCCATCGCGGGAACCCGCCCGCGCGGCGCGACGCCCAGCGAAGACAAGGCCTTGGAAGAAGAACTTTTGGCCGACCCTAAGGAACGCGCCGAACACCTGATGCTGTTGGATTTGGGCCGCAACGACGTCGGCCGGGTCGCGGAAATCGGTTCCGTCAAGGTTACCGACAGCTACATCATCGAACGCTACAGCCACGTCATGCACATCGTGTCCAACGTCGAAGGCCGCATCGCTGCGGGCAAGGACGCCATCGACGCGCTCTACGCAGGCTTTCCCGCCGGCACAACGTCCGGCGCGCCCAAAGTTCGCGCGATGGAAATCATCGACGAGCTGGAACCGGAAAAACGCGGCGTTTACGCCGGGTGCATCGGTTATTTCGGTGCCGACGGCGAAATGGATACCTGCATCGCCCTGCGCACCGCGGTGATCAAGGACGGCTGGCTGTACGCCCAGGCGGGTGGCGGCGTGGTTGCGGATTCGACCCCTGAGGGCGAATACCAAGAAAGCTGCAACAAGGCCAAAGCCCTGATCCGCGCGGCCGAAGAAGCCGTGCGCTACGCGCGGCGCAACAACTAAGTCTTAAAAAGCAACCGTGGCGAAGGCCCGTTGGCGCTTGTCTTCGGGCCACGACGTCGGCGGTGTGGGGCTTTGTCCGGGCATCGGGACCGTGGTGCCCTTACCCGGCTGATCCAAGATCACCGCACCGCCGGGGCTGCGCACCTCGACCTTGCCGTCCAACAGCAACACGTCCAAGGGGGTATCCAACGGGCCGCCCCAAAACGTCGTGCCGCGAATGCCGATGGTGGCCAGTTGGGTGGTGACCTGCATTTCCCGCTCCGCCTGCTTGCCCATTGCCCCGGAAACGAACAGGAACGCGCCTTGGGCCACGGAAACCGCCAGTTTGTTCGCCGTTTCGCCGGGAGTGTAGACATAGTCGTCCAACGTGATGCGGGCGCGTTCGCCGAGCGTCAACGTGGTGCCGTCGACAAAAGTGATTTCCAGACGCGCATCGGTCGCGGTGGCGACGGTGTCGTTGCTTTCAAGGGCCATGTTCATCGTCAACGGTGCGGGCAGTCCGCTCCGCTCCACCGTGGCGGCATTTTGCAGGCGCGTGACATGCGCGATGACGTCTTGAGCTTGCGCCGTCGCCGTCGAAACGAAGGCAAACACGCCGAAAACGGCCAAAATTCGGAGCAGAGCTCTCATCCACGTCGCCTTTCCATGATCGAAAGAACCTCGGTTCAATTCATATGGGGACGCCTTGCAGGTCATCAAGCCGGTTGAGGGGCGTGGGACGAATGGGAACACAAATACGCCCGCCCGACCAGATACAAAGAAACGCCGTTGAGCGTGTGCCATAAAAAATGAGTGCCGAACGGCACCATCTCGCACGCCATCATGTCGACGGTGCGAAACGTCAGGGATGCCGAAAACACCGCGGCTGCGATCAACATGTGGTCGCTATAGGGGTGATTGCGTGCCAACATGGCCGCGCCCATGGCGGTCAATGCGGCGAACGGCGGGATATAGCCGCCGCTGCCGTTAAGCACCTCGTTGGGCAGGGCCACGTCCACCACCCCCGACAAGCCCAAAAAGCCCACCACCCCGGCGACGCTGACGATCCGGTTCAAACCGAAAAAACGCTGCAAGGCGAAAAACAAAAAGGCGTGAATGAAGATGGCGATGGGAATCACGTCGGCCAACATGGCCCATTGGGTCGCAACGGTGTGAAAAAGTCCGCTGCCGATGCCGATCAAACCGACCAAGCTCATCAGCAGCGCACCGCTTTTGTCGAGATTAGGGCCTTTTTGCCCGTAATGACGCCAACACAGCCACGCCGCCAACAAGAACGCCAAATTGGTGACGGCGTTGAGCGGCTCGCTCCACAAACCCGGTTGGGTTCGTTCGCAGTAAATGTCTATGTAGGCGGTCAGTTCCATGGCGACGAACCTGCGTTGAGGTTGAGGGCTTGAGCCTTTTACTACGCCGAGGTAACAGTTCTTTGACGGGCTAGAGCGCGCTCAACACCTCGGCCAAAGACTTGCCCTGCGCGGCCGCGATTTTCGCCTCGATCAACCGGCACGCGCCAATGGCCTTGGCGTAAGCGGTTTCCGCCAGCGTCATGGCGCGCAGATGATCGCCGATGGGCACGTCGCGCGTTTCGTCATAGCGTTGCTGCGCGTCGAGCAACGTCAGACGTTCCTCCTGCCACGCATTTTGCGCCGCCAGCAACGCGGTCCAGGCATCCTTTTGCGCTGCGACCAAGTCGGCGGGAACGCCAGCTGGCGCCGTCGGCATATCCATCGGTGCATCGGGCGCCATCACCAGCGGTTCGGCAAAATCGAGACCGGAGATTTCCGACAGTTTTTTGCGCAATTTCTGGTTCTCTTCGACCTTGGCTGTGCGTTCGGCGACCACCTCTTGGGCTTTTTGTTCCAACGCGGAAATTTTGCCTTTTGGACTGTTGTCCGCCTTGGCGCGCTGCACGGCGAACATTGCGCCGGTGCGCCGTTCGTTCATGTTTTGCACAGCCAATTCGGATACATGTAGAGCGTAATAGATCTCCAACGCTTCGAGCTGTTTGTCGGTGGATGCTTCGGCCATTTGCTGGACCAAGGCGACATCCGTTTGGGCCATGTCCGCGTGCGCATCGCGCGCATCAAACGTCAGCGCGGTGATCAGGCCGATACCCGCAAGCGCGGTGGCGAAGGTGCGAAATCTGGATTTCAACATGTTCATCGAGATATCCCCCCTCATTTACCGCTGCGCACAAAGGCCAGGAACGAAGTTCCGTCCTTGTAGCTTTCGCTGCTGACATATCGCCCTGCGGTCATGAAAATGCCGGGCTCTTGATAGCCGGTCAGACGCAGAACGTCCTTGCCTTGCTTGTCGTAATAGACGAACAGCGGCGTCGCGCGGGCGCGCATCTTGGAGGCATATTCCTTTTCGGTGGTGGCTTCGCCATCATGCGAGACGACTTCCAAATCGCCTTTGATGTTGATTTCGAACATCACGAAATCCTCGCCGTACTGTGCCGCCACTTTGGGATGGGGAAAGACTCGTTTGTGCATTTTGTCGCAGTACGGGCAACCGTTCTGGCCGAACATCACCACCAGATTCTTGCCGTCATCGGCGGCAGCCTGGACTTCCGCCGGAATGTCGTAATCCAACGGTTCGATGATGAAATCGGCTGCGCTGCCAACGTTCGGCGTCAGGGCCGCAAAGAACATCAATATCGCGCCAAGCGCGGTGCGCAAGGTGGTCTTAAGCATGCTTCATCCCTCTTTCAATCGTACGATGCGCCTTCTGCTATGCGCTGGCCGCGAGCGATAAAAAACCGAACCCGGCGGACAGCACAATGCACAACGGCGAGTATAATCGTGTATCGAGTTTTGCAAACGGTGAACCCGTTAGCGTTTTGAAAAAACCCACATAATGGAAGTCGCCCACCGCGCGCAGCAAAAAGACCAACGCCAGGGCCGCCCCTGCGTACGGGGCCAAATGTGCGTATGGCCATTGGATTTGGTCTGAAAACCCCAAATGTCCGGCCACGGCGGCGCATCCCAGCAGCGCCAGTGCGACAACCATCGTGATCGTCACGCCCGGTTGGAACGCGGGTCGGCCGTCGATGCTGGGAACAGCCTTGTCGAGCCCGGATTGCCCCCCAAAGGCCCAATAAACGTGCAAGACGCTCAACATGCAAAACAGGATCACGAACGATCCCGCAACGACAACCATAAGCATTTTGCGTTCCCACACTGACGCGCCATAATTTCAAGAGAAACTATATGCGTTCACGCCCGGCCTGAAAACTCAAAACCCGCTTCTTCCACGGCCTGTTTGACCGCAGACTCATCCGCACCGGCGACGCTGACGGTTTTTTCGTCAAGGTTGACGCTGATCTCGGCGCCGGGCGCGACGTCCATAATAGCGTTGGTGACGGATTTCGCGCAGCCCCCGCAGGTCATGCCGATCACTTTATAAGTATCTGTCATATTTGCCTCTTACGGCATAATGCCGTGATAAATCGAATGAAACATATACCACGTTAAGCCTTCCCGTCCGAGCAAGGTCAAGACCCGTTCCCTACCCCGTTTGGCGTTTCAGACGTTCTTTCATCAACGTCGACACCGGCACGATCGCAAGACCACGCTCGCGGGCCTTGGGGATCCAGGTTTTGAGCACTTCGATGGTGGCGTCGCGCGGGTGGCCGATGGCGATGGCGTGGCCGTATTTGCGCGCCAGGCGCTCGACCTCATCAAGCTGCTTCAAGACCTTTTCGGGAACGTTGTCGTTGTCGAGAAAGACATTGCGTTCCAACGCCGGCATGCCCAATGTGCGTGCGATTTTGGGCCCCACGGTATGGCTGGAGGTGCGGCTGTCAAGAAACATGAGCCCGCGCTTTTGGATTTCTTCCAACACCACCCGCATGGCGCGTTCGTCTTCGGTGAAGCGGCTGCCCATGTGATTGTTGACGCCGACGAAACCCTCGAACCTGTTCATGCCCCAATTCGCCAACGAGCGGATTTCCGCGCTGCCCATGGCCGTCATCAAAACATTGGGACCGGCGTCGATGGTTGCGCTGGAAGGTTCCATGGACATGTGCAGCATCAGTTCATGGCCGTTTTTGCGCGCCGCTTGGGTCTGCGCCGGGAGGTCGTCGGCGTAGGTCATAAACGACAGCGTCAAAGGCGCGGGCACGTCCTGCCACATGTGCAGCGAGCGCTTGCGATCCACCCCCATGTCATCGATGACGATGGAAATCATCGGCGCACCCTGGGGGGCCGAAAACGCCAAGGCGTTTCGCAGCCAAAGCGGTTTATCGCCATCATGGGGAATGTCGGCCGTCGGCGGCGGTGCGCTGGCGACTTCGACGGGCGGCGATGTCGGCGCAACAGCCTGGGGATGAAGCGGGTCGTAGACCTCTTCCAGGGCTTTTTCTTCATAAGCCAGCGTGCCGTGGGGCTGCGTGCCGTTCGGTTCAGGCAAGATCACGCCGCGCGGACTTTGCGTCTGTTGAATGAGCACCCGGGTCGTGGACGCAGACACCACGGCATCGGTCGGGCCGAACATCGACTGCGCACCCCAATAGCCAGCACCCGCGGCAAACCCCAATACGCCGACGAAAGCCATAATCCCGACAACCGGCAGGTCGAGGCCCAACTGCGGCACCCGCAAGGTTTTCGCCATCAATTTATTGATATGCGGCTTAAATCGCGCCCACGCACGCCCGGCCTTGCGCGCTTTATGCTTGGCCACCGTGCGCTTGATCAGCGATTGGGCGTGGGGCGGCTTGTGCTTGCGCGACGCATTTCGCAAAGGCGTGCCTTTGCGGGTTTTCGACGAGGATGAAGCAGGTTTGCGCGCCACGTAGAGGTTCCGTGTCAATCGAATCTGGCCGCTAGGGTCCTACGCCCTGCGGCGCACGTCAACGCCGACCATCACATTACATGGCGGCTTATTTATGACAGCACGGCTGTTCGCTCGCGACGGGTTCCTTGTGACCGGCGAGGCCTTCCAAAATCGGACAATCGGGCCGGTCGTCGCCATGACAGCACTCGGTCAGATTTTTCAACGTGTCGCGGATGCCTTCCAGTTCGCGAATGCGCTTTTCCACATCTTCGATATGTTTCAGCGCCACCGCCTTGACGTCGGCGCTGGCGCGTTGCTTGTTGAGCCACAAGTCCAGCAGGTTGGCAACGTCGTCGACCGCAAAACCCAAATTGCGCGAACGCTTGATGAAACGCAGCATTTCCACGTCGTTGTCGGAATAATCGCGATACCCGTTGTCGCTGCGCGCCGCCTTGGGGATCAGGTTGATGGATTCGTAATAGCGGATGGTCTTGGCCGAAACCTTCGACAATTTTGCGGCTTGTCCGATGTTCATGCACCTTCTCCCGTCTTCCAACGTTTCAACAACAAAGAATTGGTGACCACCGATACGCTGCTCAAGGCCATGGCGGCACCGGCGATGGCCGGGCTCAAAAAGCCGCCTGCCGCCAGGGGCAGCGCGATCACATTGTAAAAAAAGGCCCAAAATAGATTTTGACGGATTTTGCTCACCGTCGCACGTGACACATCCAAGGCCCCGGCCACCAATTCAGGTGCGCCGCGCATCAAGGTGATGCCCGCCGTATGCATGGCGACGTCGGTGCCGGTACCCATGGCGATGCCGACGTCGGCCTGGGCCAGCGCCGGCGCGTCATTGACGCCATCACCGACCATGGCGACGACACGCCCGTCCGCTTGCAGACGCGCGACCTCGCCCGACTTGCCATCGGGTAACACCTCGGCGATCACATCGGATAAGCCCAAACGTCCGGCCATGGCTTCGGCGGTGCGGCGGTTGTCGCCGGTCAGCATCACGGTGCGGATTCCCAACGCCTGCAGCCCGGCGACTGCGGCGGGGGCTGTTTCCTTGGCTACGTCGCCGACCGCAATGAAGCCCAGCAGCCCGTGCCCGCGTTCGGCCACCCACACCACGGTGTTGCCGTGATTTTCAAAACCTTGCGCCTCGTCTTCGTGGTGCGCTGTGTCGATGGCGTGCTCATGCATCAAGGTGCGATTGCCGATGAGAATGATACGGCCATCGACATGGCCTTCGACGCCTTTGCCGGGATGGGCGGTGAAATCGCTCACCGTCGCCAAATTGCCGTCTCCAACTGCCGCCATAATCGCCCGTGCGATGGGATGCTCGCTGCCGTGCTGAACGCTGGCCGCAACCGCCAGCAATGTCAAGTCGTCGCCGACCACCGGATTGACCGACACCACCTGCAATGCGCCCTTGGTCAGCGTGCCGGTCTTGTCGAACACCACGGTGTCGACTTTTTGGGCGTGCTCCAAGGCTTCGGCGTCCTTGATCAAAATGCCGTGCTTGGCCGCCACCCCGGTGCCGACCATGATGGCGGTCGGCGTCGCCAGACCCAGCGCGCACGGGCACGCGATCACCAACACCGTCACGGCGTTGATCAAGCCGACTTCCCAACCGAACCCCGCCAAGGTCCAGCCAATCCAGGTCAAAAGCGCAATGGCGACCACAATGGGCACGAACACAGACGCGATTTTGTCTACTAGTTTTTGCACCGGCGCCTTGGAAGATTGTGCATTTTGAATGAGTTGGATGATGCCCGCCAACGTCGACGCCTGGCCCACCCGGGTGGCCCTGACGTGCACCAAACCGTTGCCGTTGATGGCCCCGCCGGTGACGCCATCGCCGACGTTTTTACTCACCGGCAGGCTTTCACCGGTGAGCAGGCTTTCGTCCATCGAGCTGCGGCCTTCGATCACCTCGCCGTCCACCGGCACGCGTTCGCCGGGTCGGATCACCACCACGTCGCCGCTTTTGACGCTGCTGGCGGGCAATTCGACTTCCGTGCCGTCGGCGGACAGCACCCGCGCCGTTTCGGGGCGCAATTTCATCAACGCGCGGATCGCCCCGGTGGTGCCGCGTTTGGCGCGACTTTCCAGAAAACGACCGAACAGGATCAAGGTGATCACGGTGGCGGAGGCTTCGAAATACAGATGTCCCTGGCCGTCCGCCATCGGCCACAACACCCGCCACGCGCTCAGCATCCACGCTGCGGTGGTGCCCAAGACCACCAGCAAGTCCATGTTGCCGCTGCCCGCGCGCAGGGCTTTGTAGGCAGGGCCGTAAAAACGATAGCCCGCACCAAACTGAACCGCCGAGGCCAACGCCAACTGCACCCACCCCGGCAACATGCCGTCTAGACCAAATACGTTCCACAGCATCTGCGCCCACAGCGGCGTGGTGAAGGCAGTGGCGATGGCCAAATTGATCAGATCATGACGCAAGCGCACCGCCGCCTTGGCTTCATCCGCCGCACCGAACGCTTCAACGTCTTCATCGAGACGCGCCGTATAACCGGTTTTTTCGATGGCGCGCACGATGTCGGCGGCGCTGACCACACTTGAGGTCACGTGGGCCGTCTCGCTGGCGAGATTGACGCTGACCGCCGAAACCCCCGGAAGCTTGGCAACGGCCTTTTCCACCCGCGCCACGCACGACGCGCAGGTCATGCCTTCGACGCTCAACTTGATGGTGCGTTCAGGTACACTAAACCCAGTCTTTTCGATGGTGCGTTTGATGTCGTCCGCACTCACACGCGCTGGGTCAAACTGCACATCCGCTGTTTCCGCCGCCAAGTTGACCGCCGCCGTTTCGATACCGTCGAGTTTGGACAACTGTCGCTCGATCCGCGCCGAACACGACGCGCAGGTCATGCCTTCGACCGGCAACGTGATGTGTGTGCCATTGTGTCCGTTGTATTGCGCTGTGTTGGGCATGTTTCAACAACCTTCCATTTTGGTTTAAGGTTGAGTGTAAACCTTCCCAAGGTGGGAAGGTCAAGGCGCCCTGTTTTCCTTGACGATTGGGGCTTTGGGCGGGCATTGTGCGCACACCGATCATTTATCCGGCGTGGCTTTGGCTTTGCCCCTTAAGGCTTTGAAATGTTTCTGCTTATCGACAACTACGACAGCTTCACCTACAACCTGCTGCACTACCTGGGCGAACTTGGGGCCGAGGTCGAAGTGCAGCGCAACGACGCCATCACGGCGGAGCAAGCCGTCAACGGCGGCTACGACGGCATCGTCTTGTCGCCGGGACCGTGCGATCCGGATCAAGCGGGCATCTGCCTGGATGTGGTGGCGAAAGCGCCCGACGATTTGCCGATTTTCGGCGTGTGCCTGGGTCATCAGACCATCGGCCAGCATTTCGGCGGCCAAGTGGTGCGTTCGCCCGCGCCGATGCACGGCAAGATTTCCGAAATCACCCACACCGGACGCGGCGTGTTTCGCGGCTTGCCCTCACCGTTGGTGTGCACGCGTTACCACTCGCTGATGGTGGCGCGCGAAGGCCTACCCGATTGCCTGGAAATCACCGCCGAAAGCGACGACGGCGTCATTCAAGGCCTGATGCACAAGACCCGCCCGATTTTCGGCGTGCAGTTTCATCCCGAAAGCATTGCGTCGGAACACGGCCACGACATTCTCAAGAACTTCATCGACATTTCGAAAAACAGGAAAGCCGCGGCATGAACGACATCCCGAGCGCCCTCAAACCGATCCTCAACCAAGTCGCGGACGGCAAAGCGTTGAGCGCCAGTGAGGCTGAAGACGCCTTTGGCATCATCATGTCCGGCGACGCCACCACGGCGCAGATCGCGGGCTTTTTGATGGCGCTCAGGGTGCGCGGCGAAACCGTCGACGAAATCACCGGCGCGGTCAAAACCATGCGCGCCAAAATGCACAAGATCGCGGCCCCCCATGACGCCATCGACATCGTCGGCACCGGCGGCGATGCGTCGGGCACCTACAACATCTCCACCGGCGCGGCGCTGTTGACGGCGGCGTGCGGCGTGCCCGTCGCCAAGCATGGCAACCGCGCGCTTTCCAGCAAATCAGGCACCGCCGATGTGCTCAGCGCCTTGGGCGTAAACCTCGAATGCGACATGGAACTGGTTAAGCGTTCCATTTGGGAAGCCAACATCGGCTTTTTGCTGGCCCCGCGTCACCACGCGGCGATGAAATTTGTGATGCCCGCACGCATCGAAATGGGCGTGCGCACCATCTTCAACATCCTCGGCCCGCTGTCCAACCCCGCAAGCGTCAAGCGCCAGCTGACCGGCGCGTTCAGCCGCCAGTGGATCAAACCGATGGCGCAAACGCTCGCCAATCTGGGTGCCGAGATGGCCTGGGTGGTGCACGGTTCCGACGGCTTGGATGAAATCACCACCACCGGGCCGACCTACGTGGCGCAAATCAAAGACGGTGAACTGAGTGAGTTCGAAATCAGTCCAACTGATGCCGGGATCGCCCTCGCCAAGCCCGAAGACCTAAAAGGCGGCACGCCGGAAGAAAACGCCGAAGCCATGAAAGCAATGCTGCAAGGCGAAAAAGGCGCGTTTCGCGACTGCGTGGTGCTCAACACCGCCGCCGCGTTGTTGGTCGCGGGCAAAGCCGAAGACCTCAAAGACGGCGCGGCCCAGGCGGCTCAGACGCTGGATGCGGGCAAGGCTTTGGAAACGCTGGAAAACCTGATCAACATCACCAACGACGCCGATGCCGAGGCGATGACCGACGAGGTGGGCGGCTGATGTCCGACATTCTCAAGAAAATTAACGCTTACAAGCGCAATCATGTTTCCAACATGAAGGCCATCCGTTCCATCGGCGACGTGGAAAACATGGCGCACATGGCTGAATCGCCGCGCGGCTTCATCAAGGCGCTCAAAACCGCAGTGGCCGATGGCCGCTACGGCCTGATCGCCGAAATTAAGAAAGCCTCGCCCTCTAAGGGTTTGATCCGTGAAGACTTCAACCCGCCCAAGCTGGCCAAGGCCTATCAGCGCGCCGGGGCGACATGTTTGTCGGTGTTAACCGACGAGCGCTATTTCCAAGGCGCGGACGAATATCTGGTGGCGGTCAAAAACGCCGTTAAGCTGCCGGTCTTGCGCAAGGATTTCATGCTCGATCCCTACCAAGTGATCGAATCGCGCGGCTTTGGCGCGGACTGCATCTTGTTGATCATGGCGTCGCTCAGCGACGCGCAAGCGGCCGAATTGGAAAGCGTCGCCGAAGAGTTCGGCATGGACGTTTTGGTCGAAGTCCACAACGCCGAGGAAATGGAACGTGCGCTGAAGCTCAAGACCGAGCTGATCGGCGTCAACAACCGCAACCTCAAGACCATGGTCACGGACCTCGCCACCACCGAAGCGCTCGCCGCGATGGTGCCGCAAGGCCGCTTGCTGGTGTCGGAAAGCGGCCTCAACACGCCCGCCGACCTGGCGCGCATGTCCAAGGTCGGGGCAAGCTGCTTCCTCATCGGCGAAAGCCTGATGCGCCAAGACGACGTCGAAGCCGCGACCCGCGCCATTCTCACCAAGGAACCTGCAGATGTCTGACTTCACCCACATGGATGCTGAGGGCAACGCCCGCATGGTCGACGTCGGCGACAAGGACGTCACGGAACGCTCCGCAACCGCCAAGGGCACCGTGTTGATGGCGGCGGAAACATTGGCAAAAATCCAAGAGCGCGGCTTTAAAAAAGGCGACGTGCTGTCGGTGGCGCAGTTGGCGGGCATCATGGGCGCGAAACGCACCCCCGACCTGATCCCGCTGTGCCATCCCCTGATGCTGACCTCGGTCAAAGTGCATCTGAGCTGCGATCCGGCGCGAAATGCGGTGGACATCGAAGCGACCTGCAAGCTCAGCGGCAAGACCGGGGTGGAAATGGAAGCGCTGACGGCCGTGTCGGTGGCGGCGTTGACGGTCTACGACATGTGCAAAGCGGTCGACAAAGCCATGCACATCACCGACATCCGCTTGGTGCACAAGGCCGGTGGAAAATCCGGCGAATTCACAGCCGATTAAAGGACCGAATGAGATGATTTCCGTCGCCGAAGCGCTGTCCCAGGTCATCGCCAACGTCAACGAGACATGCGCCGAACAAGTCGCCCTGCCCGATGCCTTGGGCCGGGTTCTGGCCGTAGACATCATCGCGCGCCTGACCCAGCCGTGGGCGGACGTGTCGGCCATGGATGCCTACGCGGTGCGCCAGGCCGATGTCGCGACGGTGCCGGTCGACTTGAACGTCATCGGCGAAAGCCCGGCAGGCGGGTGCTACGACGGTGAGGTCGGCATAGGGCAAGCGGTGCGCATCTTCACCGGCGCGCCGATGCCGCGCGGCGCAGACACCATCATCATTCAAGAAGACACCAAACGCGAAGGCGATACGGTCAAGGTCCTGGAAACGGCGCCCGCCGGGCGTTTCATCCGCCCGGCGGGGCTGGATTTCAAAGCCGGTGAAGTGTTGATCCAGGCCGGTCGCGTGATGACGGCACGCGACATTGGCTTGGCGGCCGCGGCGAACGTGCCATGGGTGCAGGTGCGGCGCAAACCGCGCATCGCGATCATCGCCACCGGCAACGAAGTGGTGATGCCCGGCGATGACTTGGGCGACAATCAAATCATCAGTTCCAATTCGGTGATGCTGTCGGCGACCGTGAAGGCCTTCGGTGGTGAGCCGCTGGACCTCGGGATTGCACGCGACGATATGGCCTCTCTCACCCGTTTGGTGCAATCGGCCAAGCAAGCCGACATGCTGATCACCATCGGTGGCGCTTCTGTCGGTGATTATGATTTGGTGGCCCAGGTGCTTGGCAACGAAGGCATGAAGCTGTTCTTCTCCAAGGTCGCGATGCGTCCTGGCAAGCCGGTTATCTTTGGCCTTCTGGACGGCACCCCGGTGATGGGCATGCCCGGCAACCCGGTCAGCGTTGGCGCCAGCAGCGCCGTGTTCTTGCGCCCCGCGATCGAAGCGATGCTGGGGATGAAGGCCGAGAACACCCATCCCGACACCGCCAAGTTAGCCCACGATGTCGGCGAAAACGACCAGCGCCAGGAATACAGCCGCGCGACCTTGTCCACGGATGAGAACGGCGAGCGCGTCGCGACCGTGTTTTCCAAGCAAGACAGCGCCATGCTCGCCAAATTCGCCGAGGCCGACTGTTTGGTGATCCGCCCGCCCCATGACCCGGCGCGCAAGGCCGGTGAGATTGTCGAGATTGTCCCGCTTCGCACCGGCCGCATATCGCTGTGATGCGCATCCGCGAAGAGCAACCGGACGACTTTGAGGGCATTCGCGCCGTGAATGACGCCGCGTTCGGCGGCACGGACGAGTCTGAATTGATCGATCGCCTGCGCGAGGCTGATTTGGTGATAACCGCGCTTGTGGCGGAAGAATATGGCGAAATCGTCGGTCACATCCTGTTTTCAGAGCTTGAGGTGACCTCTGACGACCACAAGAGGTCCATTCGCGCAGCAGCCCTTGCCCCCATGGCGGTAGCTCCGACCCACCAGCGACTCGGCATCGGATCTGAACTTGTACGTCAAGGTCTTGAAAAATGTCGTGAAAACGGCATCGAAGCGGTCGTTGTCGTGGGTCATGAACGGTTTTATCCGCGTTTTGGGTTCAGCGCCCAAATCGCCGAATGTTTGAAAAGCCCATTTTCAGGCCCATTTTCGATGGTTTTGACCCTAAAACAGGGCGTTTTTGACGATTTCTCCGGTTTTGTCATATACCCGGATGCATTTTGCCTCGACATCTGAAATAAGGCTTACGGTGTAAGCTTAAATTTTGGCTGCGGCCGAAATGGCGATGTGTTGAGAAAATGCAGTTCACTTTCAGACAGATAACGTCCCTTGAAGTAAACCGACTGGGCTTTGACGATGCGCTTGAGATCTGAGCGAATGTCTAAGGGAAACGCATAGGTGCACAAAATGTTGCCGAAGCGGAATTCTTCATAATCGGGCGGGTATTCGAACCGCAACTGCACCCCGCGCACGTCTTCCAAGGTCCAATGCCGCATGCGCACGATGGTGATGTCGCCATACGTTTGCGTCGCGCGCCCCGCAGTGATGGCGCAATGCTCCACTTCCGGCTCGATGGCGGGCGGCTCGGCGTCGCACGATGCCAGCACCAGAACCGTAAACAGGGCACCAAGCCCACCGAACATGAAGCGTTTCTGAGCCATGACGCATTATGTGCCTTCACATCGATGGCAAGCAACTCAGAATCCGAGACATTTTTTTCCAATTGAGCCCTTGACCGCACAATGGAACCAAAGTAGAACATAAATGCGTGTTTTTGTTTTGTTCTTTATCATTTGAACACCAACGCCATACGCACCAAGGACTTCATTTTTCATGCGGATGCAGGTGACGCCATGCTGACAACCAAACAGTACGAACTTCTGCTTTTGATCGAAGCGCGCATCAACGAAGCCGGAGTGCCGCCGTCGTTCGAAGAAATGAAAAATGCCTTGGGTCTAAAGTCCAAATCGGGCATTCACCGCCTCATCAGCGGTTTGGAAGAACGTGGCTTCATCCGTCGCCTGCCCCATCGCGCCCGCGCGCTTGAAGTCCTCAAGATGCCGGAAAACGTCGAGCGCGACCGTGAAAACCAACGCGAACAAGCCTCCACATCCGAAACGCCGTCGCACATGGCCAACGTGGTCAAGGGTGAATTCGGCGCCAAGCCGACCCCCGCCCACACCGCGCCCGATAGCGGCGTGGAACTACCATTTTTGGGCCGCATCGCTGCGGGCACGCCGATCGAAGCGATTTCCGATCCCACCTCGTTCATCGAAGTGCCGCCGAGCATGCTTGGCGGTGGCGATCACTATTGCCTGGAAGTCGACGGTGATTCGATGATCGACGCGGGCATTTTCGACGGCGACACGGTGATCATCCAAAAGACCGAACGCACCGAAAACGGCGCGATCGTCGTCGCCTTGGTCGACAACGAGGAAGCGACCCTCAAATACATCCACAAAAAAGGCGACAAGGTCGCCTTGGAACCGGCCAACAAAGACTACGAAACCCGTATTTTCGGCCCCGACCGCGTGCAGGTCCAAGGCCGCTTGGTGGGCCTGCTGCGCAAATATTGAGGATTTGGCTTACTTTTTGGCCTTGATCACCCAAGGGCGATCACCGCGTTGACCGTTCACCGTTTCGATGTGCACCGGGCCGCTATCGCCCCCCTTCCCATCCCCCAGCCAAATGGCATGGGTTCCCCCGCGTTGTAAATCTTCAGCCGTGATCAGACGGGTGGCGACGCGACATCTGTCTTGTGCAGCCGGGTTCAACGCCATGGCCGCGACCAGCACGTCGGCGCGCCAACAGTCCTCGTTCAGCGCTTCCGGCGCACGGGTGAACGCCACGCTGCGTCCCGCCGTGCGGTATAAACAGCCTAGAGCGTCGCAACGCAGTTGCTGCGGGTCGGTATCCGGATCGCGCCAACGGCGGGGCTTGGCGCTCAGCCCGGCGCGACGCAACCACACATCGCGCTCAAACTTCGCCGCCGTCAGGGTCGAGACGCTGTAATCGCCCGCCCCCGTGCGCACTGCCGCAAGCTTACCGTCCGGATGGATCAACACATCCGGCGCGGACGGGCCGCCAAGCACGCCGAGCAGCCCCAAGACCGCCACCGGCGCCCCCCACAAGCGCCAAGGCCTTTGCCACAACGCCAACCACAGCCCACCCACCGCCACCCACACGAGCCCCCACACGGAAAACGCCGCGATGTCCGTAACCGCGCCGGGCCAATGGGCGACTTCGCGGGCCGTGGCGATTACGGCCTCGATCCCCCATCCCATCGGCGCCAAGGCTAGATATTCCAGGCCAAACGGCATCAATGCATACGCCACGACCGCCCACGGCATGATCCACAACGCCGTAACCGGCACCGCGATCAAATTGGCCGCCAAACTGAAATCCGCCACCCGGTTGAAGTGATAGGCCGCAAATACTCCGGTCGCCACCCCGGCGACGGCGGTGGTCAGCGCCACGCCCGCGACGTAGCGCCCGACTTTGCCACTCCAGGTTTGCGGGGGCGTGTCGAACACGCCTTTGCGCCTGAGGTATTCGTAGACCGCGACCAGCGCAACCACGGCGGAAAACGACATCTGAAAGCTCGCCCCCAGCAGGCTTTCCGGGCTCAGCAGTAAAATCGCCATCGCCGCCCACGCCACCAAGCGCATGGACACGGCGCGGCGATCGAACAGCACAGCCAGCAACACCAACGCGATCATCAAAAAGGCGCGTTGGGTCGGCACCGTCGCACCGGCCAGCAGCGCGTAACCGAACGCCGCGAACAATGCCCCCACGGCGGCCCATTTCTTGATCGGATAGCGCAACGCCAACGGAGCGATCAGGGCCAGGGCGCCGCGCAGCGCGAAAAACACGATGCCCGCAATCAAGCCGACATGCAGACCGGATATCGCCAACAAATGCGCCAAGCCGCTGGCACGCATGTCGTCCAGGACGGTTTCAGGGATGGCGCCGCGCTCGCCGGTCATCAGTGCGGTGGCGACCCCGCCCACGGCGCGCCCGGCTGGTTCGTCAGCGAATCCCGCGCCGATGCGCCGCGCCAGATCGACGCGCACACGCTGAAACGCGAAGCCCAGGCTGTCGATGCCCATGTGTGGCGCCGCGCCGATAACCGCGACCTTGCCGAATGCAAAACCGACCCCACCTAGACCCTGAAAATAGCTTTGGCGCTGAAAATCGAACGCCCCCGGCATCGCCGGCGGCGGCGGCGGCAACAGGTTGGCGCGCAGCTCCAGCCAATCGCCGGGTCCGAAGGGGGGCTGTTCGCCCATCAATTTGACGCGCACCGCCTGCGGTGTGCTGGCCGGGGCTAGACGCGATCCGCTCAGGTGTATGAGGGTCACGCGCTGCCCACTGACCAAGTGTTCCACGTGCCGAACCTGTCCGGTAAGGCTAAGCGGGCCGGTTTCCGTCGCTATCACCGGCGCGGCCACCCACCAGGTGCGCAAACTCGATACGCCGACACCAAGCGAGACGACCGCGCACGCGAGAAACAGCAAAAACACATCGCTCTTGCCCAGGAGTCGCCACGCGATGGTCGCCAGAATCGCCGCCGTCGCCCACCCCGCCCATAAGGGTGGTTCGGACGGCAAAGAAAAATAGATCTCGATTCCGCTTCCCAACAGCACCGGCAACCACAACGGCCAGCGTTCCCGATCGCCTATAAAGGCTTGGTATACAAGCAAAACTGATCTGAACGGGCGCGACATCATCAGGATTTCTCTGTCCTTTGAAGATCATTTAACGTATGAATGCGAACCCGTTGCAGCGATAAATTCATAGCCAAATGCTGCAATAGCGAAGAGAATGTGCTAAACCACACCAAATTGGTGCCAAGCGCATTTAGATTACACGAAATTAGATTTGAGAGAAAATACGGCAATCATGACCGTCGTCACACGTTTTGCGCCCTCTCCCACGGGCTTTTTGCACATCGGCGGCGCCCGCACGGCGTTGTTCAATTACCTCTACGCCAAACATATGGGCGGCAAGTTCCTGCTGCGCATCGAAGACACCGACCGCCAGCGCTCCACCCAGGAAGCCGTCGATGCGATTTCCGCCGGGCTGAAATGGCTGGGACTGGATTGGGACGGCGAAGCGGTGTCGCAATTTTCCCGCGCCGCACGTCATGCCGAGGTCGCCCAGGAACTTCTCGACAAAGGCAAAGCCTACAAGTGCTACTGCACGCCGGAAGAACTGACCGAAATGCGCGAAGCCGCCAAGGCCGCCGGTCAGCCGATGCGCTACAACGGCCTGTGGCGCGACCGTGACCCGTCCGAAGCGCCCGCGGGCGTGGACCCGGTGGTGCGCATCAAAGCCGAACACAGCGGCGAAACGGTGATTGAGGACCTGATCCAAGGAAAAGTGACCGTTTCCAACGCCGAAATCGACGATTTCGTCATTTTGCGCGGCGACGGCACGCCCACCTACATGCTCGCCGTCGTGGTCGACGACCATGACATGGGGGTGACCCACGTGGTACGCGGCGACGATCATTTGACCAACACCTTCCGCCAGATGCAAATCTACGACGCCATGGGTTGGGAACGGCCGATTTTCGCCCACATGCCGCTGTTGCACGGCGCGGACGGCAAAAAGCTGTCCAAGCGCCACGGTGCGCTGGGGGTCGAGGCCTATCGCGACATGGGTCTGCTGCCCGAAGCGGTGAACAATTACCTGCTGCGCCTGGGCTGGGGCCATGGCGACGCGGAAATCATTTCGCGCGAGCAAGCCATCGAATGGTTCGACGTCGTCGACGTCGGCAAAGCCCCCGCGCGCTTCGACGCCGATAAACTGGCCAGCCTCAACGCCCATTACATGCGTGAAGCCGAAAACAATCGCTTGTTTGAACTGATTTGGCCCGGCGTGGTCCAATTGCTTGACGGCAAGGTGGCTGAAAACGCCGCCGAGCGCATTCTGACCGGCATGACCGACCTCAAGGCTCGCGCGAAGAACACCATAGAACTTACTGAAAGCGCTTCATTTTACGCTCGCACTCACCCCATCCCGTTGAACGACAAGGCCATCGCGTTGCTCAACGACGAAGGCCGCGAGGTGTTGCAGCGCATGCGCGACATTTTGGCCGCATTTGACGACTGGCACTCCGGGCCGTTGCAGGACCAGGCCAAGGCGTACGCCGAAGGGGCCGAATTGAAACTGGGCAAAGTCGCCCAGCCCTTGCGCGCGGCGCTGACGGGATCCAACGTCTCGCCCGGCGTGTTCGAGGTCATGGAAATTTTGGGTAAAGACGAAACCCTGGGGCGTATTGATGACGCCTTAGGCAGCACTGCATAAAGCCTATTTCAAGAGGCGCACAAGCGCCCAGACTGACAGGATCCCCCCTGTCGGAAACCGACCGTCCGGTTGCGAAGGCGCGGCCAGGACGACAAGAGAATTGGTGAGGAGCCCCATGAAACAAAAAGATGTAATCGAACACACCTTCACGCTGACCAACAACGATACCGGCGAAAGCTGGGAACTGCCCGTGCTGGAAGGCAGCGTGGGACCGCGTGTGATCGACGTGCGGCGACTGTACGCCGAGACGGGTCACTTTACCTATGACCCCGGCTTCACCTCCACCGGCAGCTGCCAATCGGGCATCACCTACATCGACGGCGACAAAGGCCAATTGTTGTATCGCGGCTATCCCATCGAAGAGCTAGCGGTGAGTTCCGATTATGTCGAAACGTGCTACCTGCTGATCTACGGCGAACTGCCGACCCAGGAAGAAAAAGATAAGTTCAACCACCGCATCACCTACCACACGATGCTGCACGAACAGATCCACAGCTTCTATCACGGCTTTCGCCGCGACAGCCACCCGATGGCCGTTATGGTCGGCGTGGTCGGCGCGTTGGCGGCGTTTTATCACGACAGCACCGATATTTCCGATCCCAAGCACCGCTTCGTCGCGTCCACGCGCATGATCGCGAAAATGCCGACCATCGCCGCAAACGCGTACCGGTATTCCCAGGGCATGCCGTTCGTCTATCCGCGCAACGACCTGAACTACTCGGAAAACTTCCTTTACATGATGTTCTCCAACCCGTGCGAGGAATACGAAGTCAACCCCGTGCTGGCGCGCGCCATGGACCGGATCTTGATCTTGCACGCCGATCACGAACAAAACGCCTCGACCTCGACGGTGCGTTTGGCGGGATCGTCCGGGGCCAATCCGTTCGCATGCATTTCCGCGGGCATTTCGTGCTTGTGGGGCCCTGCGCACGGCGGCGCCAACGAGGCGGTTTTGACCATGTTGGAAGAAATCGGCTCGGTCGATCACATCCCCGAATACATCGCCCGCGCGAAAGACAAGGAAGACGCCTTCCGCCTGATGGGCTTCGGCCATCGCGTCTACAAGAACTTCGACCCGCGCGCCAAGGTCATGCGCCAGACCGCACACGAGGTGCTTAAGGAATTGGGCGCGGAAAACGACCCGCTGCTCAAGCTGGCCATGGAGTTGGAAAAGATCGCCTTGGAAGACCCGTATTTCGTGGAAAAGAAGCTTTACCCGAACGTGGATTTCTATTCCGGTATCATCTTCCGCGCGATGGGCATTCCCACCGACATGTTCACGGTGCTATTCGCCGTGGCGCGCACGGTCGGTTGGGTGGCGCAATGGAACGAAATGATCGAGGATCCGTCGCAGAAAATTGGCCGCCCGCGTCAATTGTTCACCGGCCACACGGAACGCCATTACGCGCCGATTTCCTCACGTTCCTAATCGAAGGCCATCAAGTTCATATAAGCGGCGGCTTTCGGGCCGCCGTTTCTTTTTATGTCTAACATTTCGCACGCAAGCCCCTAGATCAAGGCGATTATTTCCACATACAATATTATGGTATAGAATTTAAATTGTTCGGGTAAGTCGCTGCACTTCTTACGCTATCGCCGCACTCTTCATTGTCTGTTATCGGTTGCGCCCTCATGTCCAAACCGAATTTTTTGCAGTTGAAGCCGCACTTTCGCTATTTCGCATGGGTGACGGTCCTGTGCTTTGCGATCGAGTTTGGCATAATGGTCGTGATTCATAATGTCACGACCATTTCCCACATCGGTTTGGCTGCCATCGATGCGACAATCGTATCGATCACACTGTTGGGAAGTTTGTATTTCTGGATATTCCCGCGCTTGGCCGAAGATAAAAACAAAGCGCAAGATCAAACAAGGCTTTTGGAAAGCCTGATGGATGCGATCCCGGCGCCGATTTTTTACAAAAACGAAGATGGCGTCTACACCGGCTGCAACGAACAATTCGAGAAGTACTTGGGCCTGTCACGCGATCAAATCGTCGGCAAGACGGTATACGACGTCGCGCCTTCCAAGCTCGCAGAGATCTACCATCAGGCGGATCTCGACCTGATTCGTCAAGGTGGTTCTCAGGTCTACGAGACCTCCGTATCCCATGGCGATGGCACGATCCACGACGTGATGTTCCACAAAGCCGTATTCCGCAAATCCAACGATCAACCCGGCGGCATCATCGGCGTGATGCTCGATATCACCGAACGCAAAAGACTCGAAGACAAACTGTTAGCCCTCGCCAGCCTGGACGATCTGACCAATATCGCCAATCGCCGCGAATTAGACACCAACCTCGAACACGCCTTGGCGCGAACCGCCCGCACCCGCACGCAACTCGCGTTGTTGTTCATCGACATGGATGGCTTCAAGGACGTCAACGACAAGTGCGGTCATGAAGCTGGTGATGAGGCCCTTAAACAAATCGCCGCGCGCATTGTCACGCTGTTGCGTAAAAGCGACATCGCCGGGCGCATGGGGGGCGACGAATTCGCGGTCATTTTGGAAGGCAAAGTGTCGCGCGACACGACAATCTTGGTGGCGCAAAAGCTGCTCGAAACTCTTGCAGCGCCGTATGATTTGTCCTGTGGTCAGATCACCAACCTTTCGGCCAGTATCGGCATCGCCTTCGCCCCCGATGACGGCTCTGATCTCAAGCATCTGTTGTCTAAAGCCGATGCGGCGATGTACGAAGCGAAACGTCTGGGCAAAAACCGTTACGTCCTGGCCACAGACTTCATTAGTGCGCAGAGCGATACGGATCAGAGTTGATCTTTGAACATCTTGACGATGGATTCGGCCATTTCCGGGCGTTTCTTGCCGTCGATATTGATGACGATGTCGGCGGCCTTTTCGTAAAACGGCAGACGACGGCGCATCAGTTCTTCCGCGGAACGCGTAAGATCCAAAGTCGGTCGTTCGGCCTTGTCCTTGACCTTTTCGACCAACCGCTTGATGTCGCCTTTCAGCCAGATGATGGTGCCGTTTTTCTTCAGCGCCTCGACCTTGCGGGTGGAAAACACCTCGTTGCCGTCAGCGTCCAAATCGACGATCACCCCCCCGCCGCAGTCGACGATCACGCCATCCATGGCGGCGATTTTGCGGATCACCTCGAATTCCATATCGCGAAACGCCCGCCAGTCGCCGTTATTGTCGCTGATGATTTGAGCGATGGTCTTGCCGCCGTTTTCATATTCGATCAGGGTGTCCGACGACAGCACCGGGCGTTTGGTCAGAACTGCCAAGCGCCTTGAAACATTGGACTTTCCGGCACCGCGCATGCCGATGATGATGATGTTCATGTGCGCATCACTTCCGTTCGATCAGTTCGATCTTATAGCCGTCAGGGTCTTCGATGAACGCGATCACGGTGGTGCCGTGTTTCATCGGTCCGGGTTTACGGGGGATGGACACGCCTTCTTTTTCCATCGCATCACAGGCGGCGTAAATGTCGGGCACCGCCAGCGCCAGATGACCGAAGCCGCTGCCCAGTTCATACGGGGTCTCTTGATCCCAGTTGTAGGTGAGTTCGATCACCGCGTTGGCATTTTCATCGCCATAGCCGACAAACACGTTGGTGAATTTGCCTTCGGGATAGTCGCTGCGGCGCAACACCTGCATGCCCAGATGGCGGGTGTAAAAATCGATCGAGCGATCCAGGTCGAGCACCCGGATCATGGTGTGCAGAAAACGAAACTTCGAGGTATCCATTCATCCCTCCCTTTTGTGCATCTTGTTCATCACGCCCAGCACCACATCCGCGGCGCGTTCCCCCGGTGGTGGGCCGCCACGGCCCAGCTGTGTCAACGCATCCGCCGCTTGCGCACGTTGTACCTCCCGCGCGCCTTCGTCGTCCAGTAGGCGCGCAACTTCGCGTGCCAGATTGTCCGGGGTGCAATTTTCCTGAATGAATTCGGGCACCACTTCGCGCCCCAAGCAGATATTGATCAAATTCACATACGGGGTTTTGATCAGCATCTTGCCGACAAACGCGGTCAAGGCGTTGACGCGATAGCCGATCACGTGCGGCAGTCCGGCCATGGCCAATTCCAGACTCACCGTACCGCTGGCGGCCAAGGCGGCATCGGATGCGCAAAAGGCGGCGCGCTTTTCGTTGGCGCCGACCACCACGGTGGGGGTATTCCACGCTGCGACGGTGGCGCGCACCGTTTCAGCCACATGATCGACGGTGGGAATGATCACCGTAAGGGCAGGAAATTGGGCTTGCAAGCGTTCCACGGTCTCGCCGAATACCGCCAGCAAGCGCGACACCTCGCCGCTGCGACTGCCCGGCAGTACGCACAAAACCGGGGTATCGACTGCGATGTTGTGGCGATCACGAAACTCCCCCCCCATGGCGGGCGTAAACGTTTGCGTCACCACCGGATGGCCGACGAAGGTGGCGTCGAGGCCTTCGCGGTGGAAATACGGCGGCTCGAACGGCAACAGGCACATCAGATGGTCGAGAAACTTCGCCACCTTGGCCGCACGGCTGGGGCGCCATGCCCACACGGTCGGGGCGACGTAATGAATGACGGGGCTGTCCACCCGGCGGGACTTGAGTTTCTTGATCACGCGAAAACAGAAATCTGGGGCATCGATGCTCACCACCGCGTCGGGGGCGAGGCGTTCGATCTCATCCGTCGTTTGCGTCATGCGCCGCAGCAACAGTGCCAAGCGCGGCAGCACCTCGAACACCCCCATCACCGCCAAGTCCTGCATGGGAAACAGGCTGGTCAGACCTTGAGCGGTCATTTCCGGGCCGCCGACCCCGGCGAAGCGGATGTGGCCATCTGTTTTCAGCTTAAGCGCCTTCATCAAGCTCGCGCCCAAGGCGTCGCCCGAATTTTCACCGGCGATGAGAAACACCAACGGCACGCGTTCCGTATTCGTCACCGCGTCACCCCCACGACGAACAGACCTAAGGCATCGGCTGTTTCTACCAGCGCGCCACGGCCGACGATTATGGAGCCGCCCGCTTCGACCACGATGCCCTTGAGACCGGCGGCGTGGGCGTTTTGCACCGTTAGTTGACCGATGGCGGGCAAGTCGGCGCGGCGTTCCTGACCCGGTTTGGTCATTTTGGCGAGCACTCCGCCTCGCGCCTGACCCGATTTCCCCAGACGCCGCAACATGGCGTCGGTGCCGTCTTGATCTTCCAAAGCGACGATCGCGCCGTCCAGGGCCACGGCGGCCTGGCCTTTGTCGGCCGCGCCCAAGTCCAATGCGCCTTTGACGGCGACGTCGATGGTGTGTTGATCCTGGACGTTGGGCGCAATGTGACCGATGGGGCCTTCGGGCGACAGCAATTCGGGCATCACGTCGTGCACGCCGACCATGCGAAAGCCTTCTTCGCGTTCCAAACCTGAAATAATCGACCGCAACAATCCGTCATCGCCCTTGTTCATCGCCCCGCCGGCGAGAAAGCGGATGGCGCGCGCATCGGGCATCAATGCCGCCATGGAGGGACGACGAATATGACCGGCCATGACCAATTCGGTGACACCGTTATCCTTGAGCAACTTGATCGATGCGCCTGCAGCACCGAGCCGCACCCATGCGTGATCGACACCCTCGACGGTTTCCGCGTCGCATTGGCCTTTGAAGGCGATCACAAACACGCCGCGGCCCTGATCGCGGCACGACTGGATCAACAGCCGCGGCAGTTCCCCGCCACCGGCCAGAATGCCCAGTTTCGGCGCGTCAGGCGGCATCTTCCATTTTCGGCTGGCAAATCGCGCGCGAACCGTTGCCTTCGATGAAACGGATGATGTCCATCACCGGTTCGTTGTCTTTGAACATTTCCGCGACGTCTTGCAAACGTTCGGCCATGGTGCCCTCTTGGGCGAACAGCAAACGGTAGGCGTTGCGCAATGCGTGGATGGTTTCCCGATCGACGCCGCGACGCTTCAAGCCAACCAAATTGAGGCCCGACAGATGCGCCCGGTTGCCCGTCACGGTGCCGTAGGGAATGACGTCGCTTTCGACCCCCGACATCCCACCCAGCATGGCGTGCTTACCGATACGCACGAACTGATGAACCGCCGACAGGCCGCCGATGATGGCGAATTCGCCGACTGTCACGTGCCCCGCCAAGGTGGCGTTGTTGACCAAGATTACATGGTCTTCGATCTGGCAATCGTGCGCGATGTGCGCACCGACCATGAACAGACAGTTGTTGCCGACGCGGGTCAAAAGACCGCCGCCTTCGGTGCCGGGGTTCATGGTCACGTGTTCGCGAATGACGTTGTTGAAACCGATTTCAAGGCGCGAAGGTTCACCCTTGAATTTCAGGTCTTGCGGTTGCAAACCGATGGATGCAAACGGAAAAATGTGGGTATTGGCGCCGACGGTGGTGTCGCCGCCGATCACCACATGGCTTTCCAGGCGCACGCCGTCGCCCAGTTTGACCTGCGCGCCGACGATCGAGTACGGCCCCACGGTGACGTTTTCGCCCAACTCCGCGCCTGTTTCGATGATCGCGGTGGGATGAATATTGGTCATATCAGCTGTCCATGATCATGGCGGAAAAGACGGCCTCGGCCATCAAGACGCCGGAGGCGTGAGCTTTGCCTTCGAATTTATAAACGTTACCGCGCGAACGCACCTTGGTCACGGTGATTTCCAATACGTCGCCTGGGGTTACAGGCTTGCGAAAGCGTGCGTTGTCGACCGACATGAAATACACCAGTTTGCCCTCGGCTTCCGCGCCCAAGGTTTCAACCACCAAAACGGCCGCCGTTTGGGCCATGGCTTCGACGATCAGAACCCCCGGCATAATCGGGTGGTTTGGGAAATGGCCTTGGAAATGCGGCTCGCTCGCGGTGACGTTCTTGATACCTACGGCCTGGTGGTCGGGAACCACGTCCTTGACCCGGTCGATCATCAAAAACGGATAGCGGTGCGGGATCATTTCCATGATCCGGTTTACGTCAATCACGGTCTCGGAACTCAATGTTCAAGCCCCCTTCTTTGGTCTTGTCAGTTTCTTCAACGCGGCAACCTGCCGCCAGTATTCCTTGGCCGGCAAAGCTGGCGAACCGGCCACCGTCTGACCCGGTTCGACATCACGCATCACGCCACTTTGTGCGGCAATGCGCGCACCGTCACCGATGTGCAGATGGCCGGCGATTCCAGTGGCGCCCCCCATCATGACATAATTTCCGATCTTGGTACTGCCGGAGATACCCGACAACGCCGGGAACAAACACCCCGCCCCGATTTGAACGTTATGGCCGATTTGCACCAAGTTATCGATCTTGGTGCCGGGACCGACCACGGTATCGGGACCGGTACCCCGGTCGATGCAGGCATTTGCGCCGACGTCGACGCCGTCACCGATCACCACGCGGCCCAATTGCGGCACTTTCAGGTGCACCGCACCCGGCGCAAAACCAAATCCGTCTTGTCCGATCCGCGCACCGGGATGGAACACGCACGCCTTTCCGATCAGCGCGCACTGGATCGTCACGTTTGGGCCGACGTCGCAGCCGTCGCCCATCACCACACCGGTGCCGATATAGCTGTTGGCGCCAATGCGACAGGCGGCGCCGATTTCGGCGTGATCGCCGATCACCGCACCGGCTTCGATTTGACACCCCACCCCCAGGACCGCCGTATCGCTGACAATTGCCGAGGGATGAATGCCGGGAACGGGCGCTTGTTGTGGGTAAAAAGCCTGCGCAACGCGTGCATAGGCACGATAGGGCTCAGTCGTCACCAGCAGCGCCATGCCGTCGGGCGCGCGTTCGACATATTTGGGATCGCACAGACACGCCCCTGCCGTGCTGTTCTCGAATGCATCGATGTATAGCTTGTTGTCGAGAAAGCTGATCTGTTCAGCCGTCGCCGATTGCAACGGCTGAACGTCAGCGAACATGGCCTCAGGATCGCCCACGGCAATCTCGGCTTCGGCGATCGAAGCCAGTTGACTCAGAGAAAATGGACCGGCGTTGACGAAAAATCGGGCGTCAGCCATCGTCGCCCCCCTTTATTTGTTGGGGTTGGCAACCTGAACGGACGGCAATCGTGCGTCCAAGTCCTGGAGAACAATTGCGCTGATGTCGAGCTTAGGGTCCGCGTAAACCACCTGGGCTTTTTGGAAGACCATGCTGATCTGGTTGATCTTAACCACGTCGGCGACCACCGAACGATAGACATCGGTAACCTTCTCGGTAGCTTCGGCGCGCACTTGATTGAGTTTCAGGTTCGTTTCCTGAACACGGCGCTGCAAGCCCACGATGCGGTCTTGGAATTTCTTGCGCTCTTCGGCCAGCACTTCCGGGGCCAAAAGATTGCGCTTGCGCATCAATTCTTCTTCTTCCTTCTGGACGGCATCTTTTTCCTTGTCGATCACGGCTTGGATTTCAGCCTGATACTTAGCCATTTGCTCGTGGATGTCCTTCATCGCCTTGGACTCGGCGAACACACCATCGGTATCCAAAATGGCCCAATACACGACACCACCGCGGGGGTCTTCGTTCGGAGCCGCATCTTGAGCGGACACCACGGGTGCAAAGGACAAGGCACCCAGCAGAACTGCGCACGAAAACGCGATAGATTTGAGGGTCAATGCCATCTCCTAGAATTTGGTGCCAAAGTTGACACGCATCGTTTCAGTTTTATCGTAGCTTTCTTTGGACATCGCTTGAGAGAAATCCAAGCTGATCGGGCCCACCGGTGATATCCAACTGACGCCAACACCAGCGGCAGAGCGAATGGAACCGTTATCGACCACATTGGTGCCCGAGGGATTGACCGTCATCAGGCTACCAAAATCGGTAAACACTTTGCCCGAAACACCCAATTCCTTGGGCAGGCCCAACGGCACCGAAAGCTCCACGCTGCCGGTATACATGAACTCACCCCCCAGTGAATCGTCCGACGAGGTGTCGCGCGGACCAATGCCGCCCATTTCAAAACCGCGCAAATTGTCGCCACCGACGAAGAAGCGATCCAACAGGCCGACATCCTGACCGATGCCCATAATGACACCGGCGCTGCCGCGCGTGGTCGTCACCCAGCCGTCCGCGATCTTGAAGTAGTGCGCGCCGACGACTTGGTTGCGGAAATAGTTGGTATCGCCTCCCAAACCGGCCAAATCGTTGTTCATCTGCACAACGTAACCTTCAGATGGCGTGACTTTGCTGTTGCGACGGTCATAAGACAGCGTGTGTCCGACTTCCGACAAGGTTTTGTCGCCCGCCTGATTTTTCACGTAGATCGACGCCGTCGACGGCACACCGGAAATCTGCGATGCCTTGAGCGTATAGCGCCAAGCTTGTTTGAGGTGGCTGGTGATCGGATACCCGAACCGCACCCCTGCACCGTTGGTTTTCGTATTATAGGAACTGGCCGTCTGATTGTCGGTCTCGGTGCTGAACAAATCGAACCCGGCGCTAACGTCGCGGTTCATGAAATGCGGTTCAGTGAAGCTCAAATCAATCTGGCTTTGACGCTCGGACACCCGCAGGTTCAAGCTCAAATCCTGGCCGCGCCCCAACAAATTGCGTTCGCGGATTCCGAATTCCGCCAACGCACCCGAACTGGTCGAATACCCTGCACCGATGGACAGCGATCCGGTGGATTTTTCCTGCACGTCGACATTGACGACGGCTTTATCCGGCGCCGAACCCTGGGTCTGGGTCATCTTCACGCTCTGGAAGAAATCCAAATCCTCGATGCGCGTTAGAGATTGACGCAATTTTGCAGCGTTGAAAGCATCGCCTTCAACGATGCGGAATTCACGGCGCACCACCTCGTCGAGGGTACGCACGTTACCGGTGACGTTGATGCGTTCGACGAACACACGTGGACCTTCTTCGATTTCGAACGTGATCCCGATTTCACCAGATTCGACGTTACGTTGCACGTTGGGGCGCACATTGACGAACGCGTAGCCCAGGTTGCCCGCAGCCTCGGTCAATGCCGTAACGGTATCGTCGACGGCGGTGGCATCGTACCAATCGCCGGTTTCGACCTGCAGCTTATCCGCCACATCCTCGGCCTTGAGGTCACGCAATTCGGCCTTCAGATCGATTTCGCCGAATTTGTAGCGTCGCCCCTCTTCAACCGTGAAGGTGATGAAGAATTGGTTACGATCCGGCGTCAATTCCGCGATTGAGGACAAAACCTTGAAATCGGCATAGCCATTTTGCAGATAGAACCGACGAAGCAATTCGCGGTCGAACGTGATGCGGTCAGGATCGTACGTGTCGTCAGAACTAAGGAAACGATACCAGCGGGTTTCACGAGTGCGAACAACCTCTTGCAAATCACCGTCGTCGAACACGCGGTTGCCGACAAAACGGATATTTTGCACCTCGGTCTGCGCGCCTTCGTCCACTTCGTAGACCAAATCGACGCGATTTTGCGGCAACTGAATGATTTTCGGTTCGACCGACACCGCGAAACGACCACTTTTTTGGTAAATGGTCTGAATACGGTTGACGTCGTTTTGAACTTTCGAGCGGGTGTAGATCACGCGGGGCTTCAAGGAGATTTCCGCCGCCAGCTCTTCATCCTTGATGCGATTGTTGCCTTCAAACGCGATACGGTTGATGACCGGGTTTTCCGACACCACCACGACCAAGGTGTTACCTTCCCGGCGTAACGAGACGTCGGCAAACAAACCGGTAGAGAACAAAGACTTCAATGAACGATCGATGCGCAATGGATCGAAGCTGTCGCCCTCGCGGACCAAAAGGTAAGAACGCACGGTTTCCGCCTCGACGCGCGCAGCACCTTCGACGGCAATGGCCGCGATACGGTCACTTTCTTGGGCCTGAGCGGACGGTGCGTAGGCGAACAAAAGCCCGCCCAGCATCATGACAGCCATCAATTTAGTAAATACGCACCTGTGCACGATGTGCCCCACCCTCGTCATTTTATTTTTATGCGTGTTCGACTTCATGACCACCCGAAGGCTCCAACCCCAAACGACAAAAACCGCCCTCGGGCGTTTTGTTCAGATCGGAATTGATCATCCGAACTTTTCAAAAAGCCGCCCAAAGTCGTTCCAGGTCGCAAATATCATAAGAAGCAATACCAGAACCAAACCAAAACGGAAACTGTATTCTTGTAGCTTTTGACTCAATGGCTTACCACGCAAAGCCTCGGCCATGTAAAAGACCAAATGTCCCCCGTCCAGAACCGGAACCGGGAATAAATTGATCAGGCCCAGGTTGATCGACAAGATCGCCAAAAACCGCAAGGTGCTGACGATGCCGCCTTGGGCCGCTTCACCGGAAAACTGCGCGATGGATAGCACCCCGCCCAATTCGTTGGCGCTGCGCTCGCCCGAGAACATCTCCCCCAAGCCGGCGAGAATGTTGGCGGTGAAAAAATAGGTTTGCTCGACGCCCAGCACCAATCCGTGGAAAATACCGGTTCGCTCCGTACGCACATGTTCCATGGACGGACGCACACCCAACAAGCCTTTGGAGGTCCCTGTGTTTGCGTGTTCGGACTCTTCGTCGTCCGCTTCTGGGTCTTTCCAGGTCCGGGGGGTGGCGTTGAGATGCAACACCGCATCGCCGCGCAACACCTCAAAATTCAAGGTGACGTGAGGATTGGCGGACACGATTTCGCTGAGTTCGTTGAATTCGGTAATAGCACGGCCATCAATCGATAAAATGACATCGCCAGCCTGAAAACCGGCCTCTTCGGCTGCGGTGTCTTCGATCACCTCACCCACCGCCGAAAGAAGAGTAGGTACACCGAACGCCGCATTGATGGCCCAAAACACCAGCACCGCAAACAGGAAATTCGCTAGCGGTCCAGCAGCGACCACTGCGGTGCGTTGGCGCAGGTTCTTGTGATGGAAGGAAACCTTTTTCTCATCCTCGGTCATGGGACGATCTTCAGTGTCGTCAACGCCGGTGATCATGTCACCTTCGCCGAACATCTTGACGTAGCCGCCCAAAGGTACCGAACTCAACCGCCAACGGGTGCCGTGCTTGTCGTTAAAGCCCCACAACTCGTTGCCGAACCCGACCGAGAACACCTCAACCTTCACGCCGTTCCACCGCGCCAGGAGAAAATGGCCCAGTTCATGGACGAACACAAGCACCGTTAAAATCGCGAGAAACGGCACAGCATACTGGAGGATAAAGGTTATAAAATCCATATTATTAAGCGTCTTACTCTGTTTTGTTAATGTTTAAGACGAATCATTTATTGGCGATTACGGCAACCGTACGCGCGCGGGCTTCGGCGTCGATGGCGAACACCGTTTCGATATCGCCGAGAGTTACGGCGCCCATCTCATCCAACACCGTTTCAACCACGTGAGCAATGTCGAGAAATCCGATCTCGCGGTTGAGGAAAGCCGCCACGGCCACCTCGTTGGCACCGTTGAGAACCGTCGGCGCGCTACGGCCCGCTTCCAGACTTTCGCGGGCCAACCGCAAGGCCGGAAAGCGCTTCATATCCGGCGCTTCGAAACTGAGTGTACCGATTTCAGCCAATGACAAGGTCGGCGACGGTGCAGCCATGCGCGCCGGCCATGCCAGGGCATAAGCGATCGGCGTGCGCATGTCTGGCGTCCCCAACTGCGCCAACACCGAGCCATCGACGTAAGAAACCATCGAATGGATCACCGACTGGGGATGGACAAGCACTTCGATCTGGTCCGTCGCCACCGGGAAAAGATGAAATGCCTCAATCATTTCAAGGCCTTTGTTCATCATCGTCGCGCTGTCGATGCTGATTTTCGCGCCCATGTCCCAATTGGGGTGTGCAACGGCCTGTTCGGGCGTCATGGCGGCCATTTCGGCCAATGATTTTTCGCGAAACGGGCCGCCTGATGCGGTCAGCGTGATCTTGGATACGGCATCGGCGCGATCAAAGTCGAACACCTGGAAGATCGCGCTGTGCTCGCTGTCGACCGGAATGAGCGTCGCACCGCCAGATTTGACCTCTTCAGTCATGATCGCGCCAGCCGACACCAAGGTTTCCTTGTTGGCCAAAGCCACCAATGCACCGCGTCGCGCGGCTTGCAGCGTCGGTTTGAGCCCTGCCGTACCGACAATCGCCGCCACCACGATGTCAGAGGGACGCCCCGCCGCATCGACCACCGCAGCGTCGCCGGCCGCAGCCTCGACAGAGGTTCCCGAAAGCAACGACTTCAACTCGCTGTAAAGGCTTTCGTCGGCGATGACTGCTTGGCGCGCTCCCAATTTCACGGCCTGCTCGGCCAACAGCGTGACATTGCGGTTCCCGGTCAATGCCTCGACACAAAAAGTATCTGGATTGCGCATCAACAAATCGACTGTGTTGCAGCCGATCGAACCGGTCGAGCCGAGAACGCTCACCGAGCGCGGTTGCGCACTCGCGTCGGGTCGTATTTTCTGTGATGCACTTACGACAGCCATACCAGAACGTTGCCCTGCAATACGATGTTAATCAAGGCCAATACGATGGCCGACGCAACCAAACCGTCGACACGGTCGAACAAGCCGCCATGACCGGGGATAATCGCACCACTGTCCTTAACGTCGAAACGGCGCTTCACCCAGCTTTCCAGCAAGTCGCCGATTTGGCTGACCACCGCCATGACGGCGCTGAAAGCGACGATCTGAAACGCTGCCATCTCTAACGCGATTTCGGGGCGAAAATAAGACACCATGCCCCACCCTGCCAAGGCACCGAGCAACGTACCGCCGAAAAATCCCGACCACGTTTTGTTGGGGCTGATGGACGGTGCCAGTTTGGGGCCGCGCAAACTCATGCCGAACACATAACCGCCTGTGTCCGCGCCCCACACCACCACCAGCAACCAAAAGACCGTCATATCGCCCCATTCGGGATCGAGACGCAAACGCCACAATGCCCATACGGAAACCGCAACGTAAAGCACGCCGAGCGCCATCCAGGCCGGTCTGCGGCCGACCATGTTGGCCCATTCCGAAGCCAAGATCAGCCCCATAACCCCGATCAGAACGTTATAGTAGATGCCGCCGAAGTGTACGGTCGCCAACACCAACGGTGCCAACACCAACGCCGACAGAATACGCAGCACAAGGGCTTTTTTGAAAATGTCAGACACCGACGGCCCCGTACCTACGATCGCGGGAACGGAACGCGGACAGCGCAGCCTCAAATTCGTCAGCGCGGAAGTCCGGCCACAGGGTGTCGGTGAACACGAACTCTGTATAGGCCGTCTGCCACAACAAGAAGTTGGAGATGCGTTGCTCGCCGCTGGTGCGAATGAGGAGGTCCGGGTCGGGAATATCAGCGGTTTCGAGTGACGAAGCGAACAGGTTCTCGTCGATATCCGACGGCAGCAATTCGCCATTTTGAACTTTTTCGGCCAACGCACGGGCTGTGTTGGCGATTTCGGCGCGGCCACCGTAGCTGAGCGCCAGAACCAGCGTGAGACCGACGTTATCGCGGGTCCGGTTTTCCGCCGCTTCGATCAAAGCCTGAATATCCGGCGCCAAACGACTGCGCTCGCCAATCACGCGAAAGCGCACGCCTTGTTTGTGCAACTCGGCCAATTCTTTGCGGAGATATAGTCGCAACAGGCCCATCAAATCCATCACCTCGCCGGAGGGACGTTTCCAGTTTTCTGAGGAAAACCCGAACAGTGTCAGGTATTCGACACCGGCGCGCGATGCGGCCTTGATCACCGCACGCACGGATTCCGCGCCCTGGCGATGACCTTCCGTACGCGGCAATCCACGTGCGGACGCCCATCGACCGTTCCCGTCCATGATAATGGCGACGTGCGTCGGCACATGAATGTCGCCGTTCTGGGATTGAGGTTTTATGGGCATAAATTGCTTACTCGTTGATGCTCACGGCAGTTTCAAAACGCGCAGAGAACGCGTTAGACCTGCATGATTTCCTCTTCTTTGTGCGCCAGCGCATGATCGACCTTGGCCACGCTGGCGTCGGTCATTTTTTGGATCTCATCGGAATACTGATGCAGTTCGTCTTCGGAAATAGCGCCGTCTTTTTCTAGTTTCTTCAGCTCATCCATGCCGTGACGGCGGACATTGCGCACTGAAACGCGGGTTTCCTCAGCATATTTACCCGCGACCTTGGCCAATTCCTTGCGCCGTTCTTCGTTGAGCGGCGGAATCGGAATACGGACCAACTGACCGTCGGCCTGCGGATTAAGACCAAGGCCAGCGTCCATGATGGCTTTTTCTACCGCTTTGACCATACCTTTGTCCCACACCTGCACGGTCAACATGCGCGGTTCGGGCACCCCGACGGTGCCGACTTGGTTGAGAGGCATGGCCTGACCGTAAGCTTCCACGGTAACGGGATCGAGCAGGCTCGTCGACGCACGCCCCGTGCGTAGGCCGCTGAACTCCTTGTGAAGAACCTCGATCGCGCCTTCCATGCGGCGCGTCAGATCCGATTTCAAAGCGTTAATGTCCGCCACGATTTATCCCCTTATAGTCTTAGGTCTGTTCTTGTAGCGCGATCCGAGCCGACAGCCAATTGCTGTTGTCCGGCGCGGCGCGCATCATTCAACGATGGTATAAGTGCCTCGACCATGCACGACGTCGACGAAACCGCCGGGTTTATGCAGTGAAAACACCAAAATCGGCAATTTATTGTCGCGCGCCAGCGCAATCGCTGAGGTGTCCATGACGCGTAAGTTCTGGCTCAACACCTGCTGATAGCTCAGCGTGTCATAGCGCAGCGCATCCGGGTTGGTCTTGGGATCGGCGTTGTACACGCCATCAACTTGGGTTCCCTTGAGCAAGGCATCAGCCCCCATCTCGATCGCGCGCAACGCGGCGGCGGTGTCGGTGGTGAAGAACGGGTTGCCGGTGCCTGCAGCGAAGATCACGATGCGGTTTTTTTCCAGATGGCGAACTGCGCGGCGACGAATGAACGGTTCGCACACGGTATCCATAGGGATGGCCGATTGTACGCGGGTATTGACGCCTTTGGCTTCCAGTGCGCTCTGCATTGCTAAGGCGTTCATCACGGTGGCCAGCATGCCCATGTAATCGGCGCTGGTGCGTTCGATCGTCGACGCAGCCGCTGATACGCCGCGAAAGATATTGCCGGCCCCGATCACCAAGCAGATTTGGACGCCCAAATCGTGCACGGCCTTGATTTCATCGGCGAGGCGATTCACGGTTTCGGTACAAAGACCGAAATCTTTGTCCCCCATCAGTCCCTCGCCCGACAATTTCAGCATCACACGCCGGTATTTCGGGGCATCGGACATGGCAAACGTTTTCCCATTCACAAAATTTAACATAGGGCGCGCGACTCTACGCCCGAATTTGACCGGGATATTACACCAAGGCTCCCTTTTTTCCAGCCTTTAAGCGCGTTTGTGCTTCACGTCCACATTCCGTTCCCGAACCCGTACGATGAGTTCCCAACTGGCTGACTGCTCACACAGCAACACCGGGGAGCAATCGCCCCCCGGTGTCTGTAACGACGGGCTGCGAGCTTAAGCGGCGACGCGGGTCTCGCGGCCATCCAAGTCTTCGCCCAGAAGGTTCAAAACGGTGCCCACCTGGGTATGACGCCGGACGTTTTGCAGCGTTTCCAAGGACACCGGCAACAACCCCGCCTGCACCTCGATACCGTCCTCGAGCCATACCGGGCTGACCATTTTGGCGCTCCAGCCATTGCGCATGAAAACATTGCGAATGACAGCAACAGCCGTCAGGCCGATGATTTTGTCGATGCCATGAGTGATGCCATATTCCAACAATGCGCAAATCAGTTCCTTGACGATCTGGTTGCGCACCCGCGGAGGCAGGTTGTTGTCGACACCAAAGCGGGTGGCTTCCCACACGCGGTCGGAATGCGGCAGGTCGATGGCGGTGATCTTTTCAGGCCAAATCTCTTCCAGCATATATTTCAAGCTTGTCGGCGCTAACCGGGCGACACCTCGAGCCTCGCCTTCTTCATCGCGCCACACGAAGTATTGCGTCGCTGGCGTGTCGTATTGATCGAACTCCATGCCCTTCCAACTCGGCACTGCATAATTTTGACGATCAATAAAAACGCGCTTTCGCAACCGAAACTGAGAGGCCAGAGCGTCCCCGAACAGATAAGCGGTGGTCATGTTAAAGCAATCGATAGACATGGCAAAAACCCTTTGTTCCCGAAACTACAAGGGTTAGCTTGCCAACGTTTGGCGATGCTCGAACCTACGTACCGACGTAGGACAAGGCGTTATTTTCGCTTTTAAAGGGAAATGAGACCGCTATGGATGGCCTTGACCACCGCCGTGATGCGGTTGTCGGCATCCAATTTGCGCAAAATGTTGCGCATATGGAAATCCACGCCATGTTCGCTAATGCTCAGAATTTCACCGATCGACCAGTTGCTTTTACCCGCGGCGCACCATTTCAATACTTCCAGTTCGCGCGGTGTCAATTGAACGCCATGGGCGTTGCGCATTTCGTCGTGCATCGCGGCATAAAAAACATGAAAGTTCGTCGAAAGGATCTGAAGCTCTTTGAGGTGTTGGGCCAACCTTGGATTGGGTTCGCTGGACGCCAAGCCGACGCCGTACACTTCGCCCATAGGACCGTGCAACGGCACCCCGACACCATCGTTTAGGCCAGCCTCTTTACCTTGGTTCATCAACAGGATTTGCCGTGAGGATAAGTCGCGGTAGGCCTTCATATCCTCCCACGAAAATGCATCCCGGACCCCCATGCCGTGCAAGAGGGTTGGGTCGATCGGCGCATAATTCTGCTCGACATAGTATGTCAGCCAATCTTCAGGATAGCAGTGTGAAAGCCCCGGCATCATCGCGTTGCTGTAAGGGGTATTGCGAACCGGAAGATACATGACCCGATCGACGCCGTACTCGGAAAGAGCCTGCAAATACGCCCCGAACAGACGATTAGGGTCATCTATCCCAAGAGATTTCTCGATGAATTCCGCCACGGTCATGAAGTAGCCCCAAATCCCAAACCGCTACTGGTCGCTCTCTTATTCGTTGCCAGTGTTTCTCTATATCGTTGTCAGCACACTAGAATGCACCACTTCATATTATCACCACAACAAAGAATACGCACGCTCAACATAACTCATCTTACGTATGCAGTCAGTGGAACCTCTGTAGACGGCAATTGCGACCTACCTACGCGTCTCCGTAGCTCCCTAACCCCCGCACATATGCTCAACTTTTCACGATGAGGACATAACGGCCTCGACCGACTTTACACCGCTCAAGGTCACTCTCAATGAGGATCGTCAACGGTGGTTGTTCGCACAAGGAAAAGCTATGAGCAAAACCAGCCAAACGCATTATTCGCCGGAAAACCTGCACCACATGCTCGATTATCTTCATGAAGAAATCGAACAAGCCGAAACGGTGGAAGACCTTTCGTCCCTCCTGACGGTGGTCAAAGCCATGATGACGCAAGTGCGCCCTATCAACGCCGTGCAAGGACTGCCCAATATCCGCGCTGAAGTGACTCCCAGCCTGATCTCCTCAGACTGCAACGTAGCCACCCACGTGCCCGAAAGCCTGGTTTCCACTTTTTATGATTTATCCAACAAAATGAACCAGTTGCAGGCCGAAGACCCAGAATCCTTCGCGAACGCATCCAACGCGTTGCATTGGCTCGCCAACAGCGACAAATCCGTCAACTGAGCGTTTTGCAAAAACCCAAACGCGAAACGGGGGCTTCCTGTATAGGAAG